>WFWG01000354.1 GCA_015491235.1 Ardenticatenaceae bacterium | reverse complement strand
CTTCTGTGAGCAAGTGACGTTACCAAACGCAATTGGTATGAGATTTTGGTGACGCCTATGATGTATCACAGCGGAGGGTGGTGGAGTTTTCTCAGAGCCGACGAGTCGAAGGGCAAGCCGCACGTGAGCCGGGCGCTGTTGCGCCGGGTGCTCACCTACGCGGCTCCTTACTGGTGGCAAATTCTGGTGGTGCTGGCTACCATTATCATTGTCTCACTGCTGGAACTGATTCCCCCGCTCCTCTTTCGAGACCTGATTGACAACGTGCTGCCGAATCAGGATGTGCGACGGCTCAACATGTTGGCGCTGGGCTTGGTTGGCATACCGATCCTCAGCGGCGTTGTAGGCGTGGTGCAGCGCTATTTCAGCGCGCGGGTGGGGGAAGGCATCATCTTCGACCTGCGCCAGCAGATGTATGAGCACCTCCAGCGAATGTCCCTGCGCTTCTTCACCCACACAAAGTCGGGCGAAATTATCTCGCGCTTCAACAACGACGTGGTAGGCGCCCAAAATGCCATCACCGGCACGCTGCCCAACATCGTTACCAATACCATCACCCTCGTGACCACGTTGGGCGTGATGCTCTCCATCGAGTGGCGGCTGGCCTTGCTTTCAGTGGTGGTGTTGCCTCTGTTCCTGCTGCCAGCACGCCGAGTGGGGCGCGTGCTGCGGAACATTCGGCGGGAGGGCATGGAGCACAACGCCCGCATGAGCAGCCTGATCAGTGAGACACTGAGCATCAACGGGGCGCTGCTGGTCAAGACGTTCGGGCGTCAGCGGTGGGAGATGGAGCGCTTTCGCCACGTCAACGCCAAGGTGCGCGACGTGGGCGTGCGACGCGCACTGGTGGGGCGCTGGTTCTTCATGGGATTGGGCATGGCAGCCACCATTGGCACGGCGCTCATCTACTGGGTGGGTGGACACCTGGTGCTGCGGGGAGCTATCAGCGTGGGAACGATCGTGGCCTTTGCCGCCTATCTGACCCGCCTCTACGGCCCCATCTCGGCCCTGACCAACGTGCAGGTGGAGTTCGCCACCTCTATGGTCAGCTTCGAGCGCGTCTTCGAATACCTCGACCTGCCGGTGGAAATCGAGGACAGGCCCAATGCTATCGTGTTGCGGGACGCGAAAGGTCACATCCGGTTCGAGAACGTCTCCTTTAGCTACTTGGCTGACCGGTCAGAGACCCGCTCCTGGCTGCCAGGCGAAGTGAGCGAGCCCCCAAACGGTGACCAAAGCAACTCGGAGGGAAGCCCCACTCCTTCCCGATACTGGGCGTTGCGCCACGTCTCGTTCGAAATCTTGCCCGGCCAGCTTGTGGCCCTCGTGGGGCCCAGCGGCGCGGGCAAGACCACCATTACCTACTTGCTCCCCCGCCTTTACGACCCCACCGAGGGGCGCATCTTGGTGGACGGGCATGACATCCGCGACGTGGCATTGGATTCCCTGGTGCGCCAGATCGGGATCGTCACGCAGGAGACGTACCTCTTTCACGACACCATCCGCGCCAACTTGCTCTACGCCCGCCCAGACGCCACCCAAGCTGAACTCGAATCGGCTTGCCGCGCGGCCAACATCCACGAGTTCATCATGAGCTTGCCCGACGGCTACGACACCGTGGTGGGCGAGCGAGGATATCGGCTCAGCGGAGGCGAGAAACAGCGCCTGGCAATCGCGCGCGTCATCCTCAAGGACCCGCGCATCTTGATTCTTGACGAGGCGACCTCCCACCTGGACTCTCACAGCGAGGTGCTTATCCAAGCCGCCCTGGAGCCGCTGTTCGAGGGGCGCACCAGCCTCGTCATCGCTCATCGCCTTTCCACCATCCTCAAAGCAGACAAAATTCTTGTGTTGGACGAGGGGCGACTGGTGGAGGCCGGCACCCACGATGAATTGCTGGCCCGTGGTGGGCTCTACGCCCACCTCTACCACACCCAGTTTGGCGTCGAGACACTCTCGGCCGTTTCTTGATTTCCACATTTCCACGTCGTGGCCGTCCGCCACCCAGCGTAACACAACGACGTAGCCCCAGGTTCGGGCGGAAATTCCCGGTTTTTGTCTTCTCGAACGCGGAAGGAGGACGAACGCGATGAACACGCTACCGGCAGAGATCCAAACTCGCATTCGAGCCGTGGGCGCCGACAACCGCAGCGGATCCATCCACGTAACGCGCCTCGCGGCCAGCGCCATGCTGCACCTGGCACACACCCTCGAGACCATGCCCCTCGACCAGGCACGGGCGCTGCTGGTCCAAACAGCCGTGGCCCTGGTGAAGGCTCAACCCAACATGGCTCCCCTGTTCAACATGAGCAACGCCGTGCTCACTGAGGGGGAACGAGCCGTCACACCGCGCGACCTGGCCGAAAGTGTCCGCCAGGCAGTGCGCAACTTTCTCTTTCGCCTTCAGGAGAATGTGCGGGCCATTGTGGAACACATTCTTCCCCTGCTCCCTTGTGCCTGCACAGTGCTGACGCACTCCTACAGCGGCACGGTGCGCGAGGTGTTGCTGGCGGCAAAGCGTGGGCGGAAACTGAAGCGCGTCATCTGCACGGAGTCCCGGCCAGTGTGCGAGGGAGTTGAATTGGCCCGCCTGTTGGGGGAGGCTCACATTCCCGTGACGCTCGTGGTGGACGCAGCTTCCTTTCTTTATTTGCCTCACGTTGACCTCGTGTTGGTAGGAGCTGACACCGTGACCACCCAAGGGGTCGTCAACAAGATTGGCACCGCGTTGCTGGCGCTTGGCGCCCGACATGTGGGCGTGCCCTGCTACACCGTGTGTGGCAGCGAGAAGCTGCTGCCCGCCAGCGTGCCCGCTCCCCCTCAGCCACAGCGCAACCCAGCCGAAGTGTTGGCCCACCCGCCCCCTTCCGTCACGGTGGAGAACTTCTACTTTGACGAAACGCCTCTGAAGCTTTTCACCGCCGTCGTAACTGAGAGGGGCGTTCACACGCCGGAGGAGGTGGCCAGGCGCCTGCACGCTCGGCCCGTTCACCCGGCGCTGGTACGGGCCATCGCCCCGGACAGCAGGCCGTCAGCTAGGATTCCCGACCACTCAGCAGGCGCAAGCCATTGAACACCACGACCAGTGTGCTGCCCTCGTGTCCAACAACACCAAGGGGCAGCGGGAGGTCGAACAGGAAGACCGAAAGCACCAGGACCACGATGACGGCCAGACTGAAAGCGATGTTCTGCCACACGATGCGGCGAGCACGCCTGGCCAGCCGAATGAGAGTAGGCAGCCGCTTCAAATCGTCGGCCATCAGCACTACGTCGGCTGTTTCCAGCGCCACATCGGTGCCAGCGCCCCCCATCGCAATGCCCACGTGGCTGACGGCCATGGCGGGCGCATCGTTAACGCCATCGCCCACCATAGCGACAGGGGCTTGGGCAGCCAGCCTCTCCACAATTTCGACTTTTTGGTGAGGAAGCAATTCGGCGTAGACCTCCAGAATGTCGAGCTGGCGGGCCACGGCCTCGGCCACACGGTGCGAGTCCCCCGTGAGCATGACGATGCGCCGGATGCCCAGCGCCCGCAGGGCAGCCAGCGCGGGAGCCGCGTCGGGTCGCACCATGTCGGCCAGGGCAATCAGTCCCAGCGGCCGGTTTTCCCGGCTCACGAAGACCACTGTCTTGCCCTCCTGCTCCAACTGGCGGGCCAGAACCTGCAATGGCATGGGCCAGATCTGTCGGGCGGCCTCGAAGAAGCGCCAGTTTCCAATGCGCACTTCTCGCCCGTCTACGCGCGCCAGCACTCCCTGGCCCGGAACGGCCTGGGTCTCTGTGACCTCGTCCAAGGGCACATTTGCTTGGTGGGCAGCCTCCACAATGGCTGCCGCCAGCGGATGTTCGGAGTAGCGCTCAGCACTGGCGGCCACTCCAAGCAACTCCTCGCGCGTGCAGCGGACTGGCACGTCATACCCCTTGGGCTGAAGTTCGGCGGCCAATTGTGGGTCGAACCACGCCTCACCCAATACCTCGGCGGCGGGCACCACGTCGGTGACGCGCGGCCGGCCGACCGTGAGGGTACCCGTCTTGTCGAGGGCGATGGCTTCCAGGGTGGCGGCTTGTTCCAGGTATGCGCCCCCCTTGAAAAGAATGCCCCGACGGGCGGCATTGGCGATGGCGGAGAGAATGGCGGCCGGCGTGCTGATGACCAGCGCACAAGGCGAAGCCACCACCAACAACGTCATGGCCCGGTAAAAGGCGCTGTCGAAAGGTTGATGTCCTCCCAACGTGCTCACCGCCAGGAAGAGCAACACGCCCAGGATAACGCCAGCCGCGTACTTGGGCTCGAAGGCTTCCAGGAATCGCTGGGTGGGCGCTTTGCGCGCCTGAGCCTGTTCCACCATCTGGATGATCTTAGCCAAAGTCGTGTCGGTGGCGGGCCGGGTAACTTCCACTTCAATGACGCCGGTGGTGTTGAGCGTGCCAGCGAAGACTTGATCGCCGGGCTCCTTGTCCACTGGCATACTCTCGCCCGTGATGGTGGACTGGTCTACGGCTGTGAAGCCGCTGAGCACCTGACCATCAATGGGAATGCGCTCGCCCGGTTTGACGATGACGACGTCTCCCACGCGGAGCGCCTCCACGGGCACCAACTCCTCGCGGCCATCCCGGCGGACGAGAGCTTCGGCTGGGCGCAGGTCCATCAGCGCCCGAATAGCCTTGCGGCTGCGCCCCAGGGCATACCCCTGGAGCGTGTTGCTCAAGGAGAAGAGGAAAAGGAGTGTGGCCCCCTCGGCCCACTCGCCAATGGCGGCGGCACCCAGGGCAGCTACAACCATGAGAAAGTCAATGTTCAGTTCGAGGCGGCGCAGAGCGCGTAGTCCCTCCCACGCCCCAAAAAAGCCACCGCTGATGTAGGCCAACACGTAGAGTATCCGTTCGAGCAGCGGGGACAAAAGGCCCAAGTGAGCTCCGAACCAGGCCGTGGCCAAGCTCAGGGTGCAAATGACCGTCAACACGGCTTCCCAGCGGTTCGCGTCCGGGGAAACCGCCACCTCTTCAGACGACTTTTCGGAGAACATGGTCTCCTGCTGTGAGGGTGAGGTGGTAATCATAGGATGTGTCCCTTTCCGACAAGCTTCTCACCGTTATCGTGTTGGTATTCGCCCTCATTGTATGCTTTTCGCCTGCTTTTTCCAACTTCACAGACAGGAGGAAAGGCTCCGCCGCCCCTGGTCACCTCAATTTCTCATACCAATTGGGTCTACAAAGGCCGTGTATTCATCGAAAGGGGTCGGCGCCGCCGCGCCACATTGGCGGAACAAATGGTGTCCGCGAACCGGAAACCGGAATACAAATCTGTACTTCAGACTCCATTGTGGTATAATACCAATTGGGCGTGGAAATGGCATGAGGTCACGTACTCCTTCGGAGACCCGGAGGCGAGCGCATGAACATGTGCGGCGCCGCACCACCTCATTCCGAGGGTGCAGGGGGGAATCCCCTGCCGGGG
>WFWG01000353.1 GCA_015491235.1 Ardenticatenaceae bacterium | reverse complement strand
CGTGTCAACCAACTGAATAGGAAGGGTGCAATGATGCGAACCACTCGGTTGTTCCTCGCACTTCTTGTCATGGCGGTGCTCTTCGTCGTTGCCGGGCCTGTGGGCGGCTCCCCCACCGCGCAGGCCAATTCGCCGCTATTCAAACAAGTGGCCGGCCCCGCGGACGACGTTACCGCTGGCCTCACTGCGCTTCCCTCGCCTGAGCGCCTGGGGATCCGGTCACATTCTGCCATGCTGCCTGTGCACCTCGTTCGTGATCTGAACGGTACATGGCGCTGGCAAACGGCTATCCCGCTGGATAGCACCGAAGATCTCACGTTTGTCGTGCTTTCCCCCCACAGTGACGATTGGACGCTCGAAGTCCGCTCGCCAGGCACCGCGCCGCTCAAACTCGAAAACGCAACCGCCACCGAGAGCACCTTCGGCTTCGACGGCGCGTCCTACCCGGCAACGGTCTATCGCTTCGACGGCACAGCACCAACGGGCACATGGACGGTCTCGGTGACGGCGCCCACGAGCACAGCCCGCGGTGCAACGCCCGACGGCTACATCATCGTCGGCAGTGATAGCCCCTACCGGCTGTATGCTCACCTGCGCGATTACAACCTGCGCGTTGGGCAGGAAATCGGGCTGGTCGCGTATCTCTATGATGATGCGAATGCTGTGGATGGCGAAGCCCCCACACCGCTTCGCACCGCAAAACAAACGCTGTATGCGCGTGTCCAGCAACCTGATGGGCGTGAACTCTCGCTGGCGATGTACGACGATGGACGCCACGGCGACAAACAACCCAACGATGGCATCTACGGTGCGACGTTCATGGCACGCCAGGCTGGCACATATACGGCGCAAGTGGTATTGAATGCTGTTGCCCCCGATGGGACGGCCTTCATGCGCACGAGCCAGCATCTCTTCCCGGTGATCGAGGCGACGGCGTCGCTCGGCAAGCAAGCGATCGGTGTTCCGGTGGATGATGTCCGCCTGCGCTTGAGCCTGCCAGTGCAAGGGGTCGCCGATGGGACAATTGTGAAAGCCTATGCCGAAGTGTGGGGCATAGGGACGAACGGCAAACCGACGCCAGCAGCCTGGATCGGCGGCATGAGCGAAGTGCAAAACGGGCTGGCAATGCTCACGTTCGATACACGCTGGTTAGGCTATGCTAATGTTCGGCCCCCGTACACACTGCGCAACGTTCGCTTGCAAGACCGCAACACCCACATTCCACTGACCAGTAGCGCAACGATGGATCTCGTGACGTTCAGCATGCCCAAAGTAGCAACACAGCGCGTCAGCACGATAACCGACGACATGCTGATGGGGCCTCGCCCTGATGGCGGCATACGCCCCATGACCAGCGGCGGCAAATTGATGCTGGTGCACGGCTACTGTTCGGGAAGCAATCCCTGGCCGACATCAAACTTCACCAACTACGCTGTCTTCCAAGACTACAACCAAAACCGCTCGCACGATGAGTTCGCCCGCCTCATTCGCGATTTCGGGGCACAATTCCCATCCTTCGGTATCGTTGCGCACAGCCAGGGTGGGGCTGCGTCTCTGCATCTCTACACCTATTATTGGAGCGGGTTGGATTATTCCAGCGGCTCACGCCTGATTCAATCGGTGGGGACGCCCTATCAGGGAACGGCACTGGCCGGCAACTTGGCGCTGTTGGGCCAAATCTTCGGTGTGGGGTGTGGCTCCAACTGGGATCTGACCTACGATGGCGCGGCACTCTGGCTTTCGGGGATTCCTTCGTGGGCGCGTAGCCGCGTGCATTACTGGACCACCTCGGACAAGGATGTCTGGTGGCGCTGGGACTACTGCAGCATGGCCACCGATCCCATTCTCGACGACCCTGAGGATGGCGTTGTCGAAAAATGGGCTGGCCAGCTGGCCTATGGCGTCAATCATGGGCACAAAGAAGGCTGGTGCCACACATCGTCCATGCGCGATCCCGCACAAACCAGCGATTACAGCCGCAACAGCGAAATGAACCTCTACGGCAACCGCTAGCGGCATTCACGGGCTCGGCCGCCAAAGCAAACGGGCGCTCGCGATGAGCGCCCGTTTTTCTGCCAATGCAACAACATGTTATTCGGCAATTGGTTTGCGCAGCGGGTCGAACCCATAGCCCAATGCCTGATGCCCTTGCGCAATGACCATGAACGCACGGGGGTCTACCTCAGCCACAACCCGCTTGACTGTTTGCACCTGTGGACGGTTGATCGTACACCAGAGTATGGTATGCGTTTCGCCAGTATAGCCCCCCACCACCTGCCACGCAGTCACCCCATGCCCAGTTTCTTCGATGAGTGCCTTGGCAAGCGGCTGCGGCATATCCGTCACAATCAATACCGAACGGATAGAGCTGGGACCTTCCAGCACGTAATCAGACACAATCCCACTCAAAAAGAGGGTCAAAAATGCATACAACGAAAGCTCCCATCCAAAAACAAGGCCAGCACTCAGAATAATGAGCCCGTCACTATAAAAATAGACCTGGCTGAGTGGGAAACCAGTCTTCTTTTGGATAATACGCCCCAAAATGGCAGTGCCACCGATCGTGCCGCCAGCACGATAAATCAACCCACCACCAATGCCCCCCATGACACCGGCATAGAGCGCATTGAGCAGCATATCCTGCGCGAGCGGAAACGGCGCAACAACTTGGGGCAACCAAACACTGAGCACATCGATAGCCGCAGAAAAGAGAATAACGGCCAAAATCGTCTTCCAGAGGAATTGGCGTCCTCCCAAATAGCGAAACCCCAACGCAAACAGGGGAATATTGACCAGCATATAGAACACACCGTTGGGAAAACCGGTAAAATGGTTGACGAGGATGGCAATCCCACTGATACCACCTGCCGCCAAATTGAACGGCATTTGAAACGCCACATAGCCAAAAGCGGCAATGACCGCCCCTGCCAAAATCAGCAACACCTGCACAAAAATTTCATACAGGCGTTCCAGTCTCAAATGAGAACGCAGACGTTGTACCAGCAAAGTTTGCATCGCGCTCCTCCCACAAGCAAAAAGCGCGGGCAACTCCGCGCTTGATGTTGAAAAAAACCTGAGCGACTCCTACGGCGTTTAGAACCAATCGTCCTCGTCGTCTTCCTCGTACTGGAGTGGCTGCCCTACCAAATTGACAACATAGCCAGCCGCACGCAGCAACTCGGCCAACTCATCCAAATCGCCACCGGCCACATAGCGGTTTGTGCCACCAGCATTGGTCAGCGCCCCTACTTTGCGCACACGCCCACCGGCAATCTCTTTGATACGCTCCGCCTCACCGGCTGGGAAGACCATCGTCTTCGTCGCACGGTTGATGGTAATTTCAATTGGCTCACTCATGGTCGTTCCTCCTCGCTTCAAACTCTGCCGCATTGTACCCACAAGCGAAAGAGCGGGCAACCCAAGCAGGTGCTCAGGAAAGAACACAATCATCTCTGTACAAAAAAAAGCCTCACAAAATGTGAGGCTTGTATCTCCATCCTTAGGTGTGCTCAGGCAACCACTTCCGCAATAGGGTAGCCGATTTCTTCCATCAGCGCGGCAATTTTTTCATGGGACGCTGGCGCATCGTACGTCACGACCACACGTTTCGTCGCCTGGTCGGCTTTGACATCGATGACACCTTCCAGTTCTTTCAGCTCGCGCTGAATGGTCATGACGCAATGCCCACATGAAATGGACGGAACCGCATACGTTTCGGTTTTCATGAGACTCCTCCTATGCTTCTTTCACAATCGGTTTTGTGCTTCGAACAAATCAGCGAGTTCGCTGAGCACCCGCTCACGCTCCAACGGGTCATCACCACGAATCGCTGTGATGACACAATGATTCAGATGGTCGTTGAGAATCAACTGATTCACCTTGTCGAGCGCCCGTTTGATTGCCTGCGTTTGCTGGATGATGTCAATGCAATAGGCATCGTTCTCCACCATCCGCGCAATACCGCGAACATGCCCTTCGATACTTCGCAAACGGGCCAGGATTTCTTCCTTGTGCTTGTGAGATTGCATCTTGTCGCTCATGATACTCACCCGGTGTATAAGGGGATGACACACAGAGAGTATACTCGCCTTCTGCATCTCGTCAACCGGTATCGGTCATCAGAACAAAGAACAGACATTGCTCGCGCGAGAAAACAAAGAAGCCTGCAACTTGCGTTGCAGGCTTTTGGCAGTCGGGGCGAGAGGATTCGAACCTCCGACCTCGTCGTCCCGAACGACGCGCGCTAACCGGGCTGCGCTACGCCCCGATGCATCGACAAACAAACAAAAAATGCCGATGGAGGGATTCGAACCCCCACGGGCGTCAGCCCACTGCGCCCTGAACGCAGCGCGTCTACCAGTTCCGCCACATCGGCATGGGAGCTGCGGGGCTAGGACTCGAACCTAGACTAGCTGATCCAGAGTCAGCCGTCCTGCCAATTAGACGACCCCGCAGTGCGGCTATTGAGTATAGCAAGGTGCATCGTTTTGTCAAGGTGGGCGCGAGAGGACTCGAACCTCTGACCTCCACGATGTCAACGTGGCGCTCTAACCAGCTGAGCTACGCGCCCATATTCACGAGTAGCCCCTACGGGATTCGAACCCGTGTCTCCGCCGTGAGAGGGCGGTATCCTAGTCCACTAGACGAAGGGGCCACCACATGTGTTCTTGTCAACGTTCAGAGCCCACGACGGGACTTGAACCCGTGACCTCGTTCTTACCAAGAACGTGCTCTACCATCTGAGCTACGTGGGCTCGATTGCGCTTTTAATTATATCGGATTCCCCTCCCTTGTCAAGTTTTCCAGAGATTGATTGATCGAACAGTTTTCGCGCCACATGTCCCTCATACCAATTGAACGTGGAAATGGCATGAGGTCACGTATAAGGCGTCGGTGTTTGCGCTGCCACCGGCAGCACGAACGAGAAGGTAGCTCCTCCACCCTTGTTGTTCTCAGCCCAGATGCGTCCCCCGTGAAGTTCGACCCACTGGCGGGCAATGGCCAGCCCCAGCCCTGATCCGCCCGTGGAGCGGGCGCGCACACGGTCACCGCGCCAGAAGCGCTCGAACACGAAGGGCAAAGCATCCGGCGGTATGCCAGGCCCCGTGTCGCGCACCTGACAGGTGACGTGATCTCCGTTGCGCCAGGCCTTCACGGTCACGGTGCCGCCAGCCGGCGTGTAGCGAAGGGCGTTGTCGAGCAGGTTGATGAGCACTTGCTCCAGGCGCTGCACGTCTCCCACTACGGGAAGGGGCTCAGCGGGCAGGTCCAACTCGAGCGTCACGCCGCGCTGGTCTGCCAGCGAGCGCATGCCCTCCACCGTGTGTCGGATCACCTCGGCCAGGTCGAGATGTTCGCGCACGATGTGGAGTTCACCAGCCTCGGCCAGCGCCAGTTCGCGCAGGTCGTTCACCAGGCGCGCCAGCAACACGACTTGCTCGTGAATGGGCTCCAGGTTCTCGCGCGTGGGGGGAAAGACGCCGTCCAACAGGGCTTCCACCTGAGCCTGAATGACGCTCAGGGGGGTGCGCAATTCGTGGGCCACGTCGTTCATCAAGCGGCGGCGCAGTTCCTGTTGTTGTTCCAGTGCGGCGGTCATGCGGTTGAAGGCCAGGCTCACGTCCGCCAGGTCCTCTACCCCCTCCACGGGGACGCGCACGCTCAAGTCCCCGTGGGCGACGCGGTGGGCCGCGGCGGCCAGGCGGCGCAAGGGCGAGGTGATCTGGTGGGCGATGAAGCCGGCCACCCCCACGGAAAGCAGGCCCATGCCCAGGGCCACGACCAGTACCGTCCGCGTCATGGTCTGGAGGAAGACGAGTTCCGGCGCGTCGCGGCGCAGCAGGGGGGCCACGACCACGAACCCCACGGTGTTGCCCTCCACGAGCACAGGCACCGCCTGGTTGCGGGCTGCCTCCGGCAGCACAGCGCCGTTCAACTCGTTGGCCGTGTCGGCAGCCACTTGGCCAGTTGCGTCGGCCACGACTACGCGCAGGCCCATGCCAGTCCACATGTCCTGACCAGCGGGCATGGCTGGCATCATCTGGTGGTGCCACTCGGGGGCCACGTTGCCCATCATCATGGGCATGCCACCACTGCCCTCCAGGAAGCGTTCCACCCCTTCCCAGGTGCCCGCCGTGGCGTAGTACATGGCCAGTTGAGGAGCCAGCCAATGGGCCCAGCGAGCGCTGTCACTGGTAACGTAAAGCTCGAACTGGTACGAGGTCAAGAAGCTCAGGAGCGCAATCACCCCACTGGCCCCCAGGAAGACAATGAAGGTGAAAGCGGCCATCAGCCGCACCCACAGCGAACGGGACCAGAGCCGCAGCAACCACGGTCTACGCTTCACGGCTCACATCTCCCACGAACTTGTACCCCACGCCGTAGACGGTCTGGATGTACCGGGGATTCCGCGGGTTGTCGCCCAACTTGCGCCGAATATTCTTGATGTGAACGTCCACGCTGCGCTCATATCCCTCCAGCACCACGCCCTGCACCTGGTCGAGGATTTCGCTGCGCGAGAAGGGGCGGCCCGGGTGGCGCATGAGCAGGTACAGGATCTCGTACTCGGTACCAGTGAGGTCAACGGGCTGGCCCTTCAGTGTGACCTCTCGCCTGGTTGGGTCGAGGACCAGATCGCCCGCGCGTAGTCGCGCACTGGCGCGCGCGCGCCCCGAGCCCACGGGTTGCAGGCGGCGCAGCAGGGCTCGCACGCGGGCCACCAGTTCACGGGGACTGAAGGGTTTGGTCACGTAGTCGTCGGCACCCAGTTCCAGGCCCAACACCCGATCGGTCTCTTCCACGCGCGCGGTGAGCATAATAATGGGGACGTCGGCCACAGTGGGGTCGGGGTCACGGCGCAGGGCCCGACAAACGTCCAGGCCGTCCATTTCCGGGAGCATCAGGTCGAGGATGATCACGTCAGGCTTCTCTTGGCGGGCCATGGCATACCCCGTGCGACCGTCGTAAGCGGCCAGCACCTGGAAGCCGGCCTGCTCGAGGTAAGCTCGCAGTGTCCGCACGAGGTTCCGCTCGTCCTCGATAAGGAGAATGCGTTGCGCCATCGTTGCTTTTCCCTTCACCAGTTCGCTGATTCGACCAGTACTCGACCACAGTGAATTTTGGGCAAAACACCGACAGAGAAGATTCCACGTTGCACCGAAAAAACCTAACGATATTTCTTCCAATGGCGCGCGCTTCGCGCCATTGGAAGAAATATTCCCTTTTTGCTGATAAACGACCACGCAGATTTTTGTGTAAATCTGCGTGGTCGAGTACGAGGTAACCGCAACGAAAAGGGGCCGGGGTTTGTGCCCGGCCCCCTCTGCCGTGCAGGGCTTATGCCTGGGGCGTGCCGCCACCGCTGCCGAGCGGTGTGCTCCCGCTGAGCGGTGTCCCGTCGTAGGGACAGACCGTCCAGTCAGGAGCTACTGGTCGGCCACACGTTGGGCACGTGCGCCCGCCTGTGGCGACAGGTGTCGTACCAGCAGGTGGGATGCCCTGGAACTGGCCCTGGCTGCCGGGCGTGCCGGACAACTGTCGTACCATCCAAATGATACCCAGGGCCAGCAGAACCAGCAAACCGATGCTGAAGAGCAGCCCGAAGATCCAGCCGAACATACCCCAGCCACCTCCCATCATACCCCATCCGCCCATCATCGTATCACCTCCTGTTGCTTGGTTTGTACTCGTTTTTGACAGCTTCGCTTGTTCACGGCTGTTTGCAGGCTCAGTGTTCGCGCCGATTTTAGAACGCAACGCATCGCTTCTGTTAAAACTTTTCATGAGGGGACGAGAGCCCCGTTTACTCTTCGTGGGTATCGCCGTCGTCGTGGCCCTCGTCAGCGGCGTAGACCATCCCCAGGTACTTGCCGTGCCAGGTGTGGATCCAGACTTCGCCAGTCTGGCCGTTGACGCTCAACATGCCGACCACCTGGCCGTCGCGCAGGGTGTGAATGGTGTAGTAGCCGTAAAAGGCGTCCACCTCTTCGTCCACTTCCAGGTTGAGTCCGCTCGCATCCAAGTAGACTTGGGCCAGTTGACGGGCCTCCTCGGGCGAGATGGACATCTCCTCACCGTTGCCGTACCCGTAGCCGTAGCCGCCCATCATGCCGCCCCAGGAGCCAAATCCGCCCATGTGGCCGTACTTGGTGTTCCACATCATGTTGGGCCCTGGCTCTGGGTAGGCGTTGCCGGTATAGCGGTCAATCAAGAACTCGAAGGCATATCGGCCCGTGCTGCGCTCGCGCGCCTGCACGTAGTACTGATTGTCGAAGGCCATGATCTCGGCCACTTCCAGGTCAGGATTGTTGTAGCTCACCACGTAAGACTTGGCAATCTCTACGGCCTGTTCGTCCGTAATGGGTTCTCCCAGGCCACCGGGAAATCCCCAACCGGCGAAGGGGCAGAAGGGGGCGGCCCCACTTCCCCCCGTCCAGCCCGACCAGGGCCCCATAGCCCAGACGCCCGTTACCACAACGGCCACCAGCACCAGCGCCACAAGGGCGCCAACTGTCCACGCCAGAACTTTGGTGCCGCGCATCGTATCCCTCCTCCCTCCTGTGTGTTCTTCCTCGGCCTGTTGCTTTCGCTTTCCTCTTTCGCCTTTTTCACTTTCAGTGTACCAGCGAGTTTTGAAGCCATAGTGTGGTAGTTGTGAAGAAAATGTGAAGGTGGAGGCGCTGACTGTCTACAGCGGACGTTTTGCTGGCCGGCCAGGTGGCCGAGGGAAGGAGGGCGGGGTGGGGTGTTCCTTGCGAACAATGACGAGGGTGCGGCGCTCGTCCAAGAGTGGCACGCGGACGGGGGCGATTTCTTCCAGGCAACCGCCCAGCATTTTTAGCGCCCGCGCGGCGGCCTCAACCTCGGGGTGGGGATCAGCTCCTTTGGGGGCCAGCAAATAGCCGCCAGGGCGCACGAAGGGGAGACAAAGCTCGAGCAGTACGGGCAAGGGCGCGAGGGCACGGGCCACGGCCACGTCGTACCGTTCGCGGTGGGCCGGGTCGTGGGCGGCATCCTCCGCACGCCCCCAGTGCACCTCCACGTTGCGCAACCCGAGTTCGGTCGCCAGGGCCTCCAGAAAGCGCACCTTTTTGCGGGTGGCTTCCAACAGGACGACACGCCAAGCCGGCCGGGCGATCGCGATAGGAACGCCCGGAAACCCCGCCCCGCTGCCCACGTCAATCAACCGTTGCGGGGAGAGGCGGGCCTCGATAAACGGAATCAGCGTCAGCGCGTCGAGGAAGTGTTTGACGTAAATCTCATGCGGCTCGGTGATGGCCGTGAGGTTGATGCGCTCGTTCCAGGTCAACAGCAAGGCCAGGTAGCGCTCCAGTTGTGCGTGCTGTGTGGGCGAGAGCGGGACAGGGCTGGAGTTCAGCGGATGCCCGGATGTGCCCCCTCGTTTGAAAGTTCCGGAAGGCATCAGCGCCCCCCTTCGTCCTCTCCGTTGTTGAAACGCAACTCGGGAATATGAATCTCCTCATCCCGTTTCTCTTCGTCTTCCCGAGGGAGTTCTAAGGAGGTCCTTCCGGCAAAGACTACAGGCCGCTGACGCCGGTACCAGGTCAACACATGGCGCAACACTTGCCGCCCCACCCAGGCAACCCGTACCAGGTGAATGCCAACAGGTGCGCGGAGTAGAAACTGGCCTGGAAAGCGAGGATGCAGTGAGGTGGGAACCTCCTCGTATTCAGGTGGCAAGGGAACACCAAAGTCAGGTCGCCCAGCCAAGTGTACTGCCCAGGAAGGGCGCCCTGTTCGCATCAGGGTGTGAACCCGCCTGCTGACCACAATGGGGCGCACGCCAAACGTGGCTCCCTCCGTCAGCAACCACTTCAGCGCCTGTTTGCCCGCCCGTCCGGTGACGGTGAGCACATCCTCCACGTCGTCAATGAGGACGAGAATTTTGACGGGCTGGTCGGCCGGATGATGGTCAGCCAGGAAGGCACTCAGCGCAAGCAGGGGATGGCGGTGAAGACCTGCCTGTGGCGGATGCCACACGTGGGGCAACGTGCGCAATGATTCAAGCAGGCTGGGGCGCAAGCCGGTGATGAGCACGATGCGCCACGCGCGGGGCGAAGTGGTCAGGGCGATCTCCAACCCAATCAGGCGCAGCAGGGCCGATTTGCCCGACCGGGCCCCGCCACTTACGAGAACCGGCACCAGTTCGCGGTGAGCCAGATTCAGGTAGAGAGGGCGCTCGTCCAGCGTCTTCCCGATTACAACGGTTCCAGGCTGAACCGTTTGGACGTGTTCCCAGATGTCAGCCAGGAAGACAGGGCGAGGCCGTGGTCCCATGCGCAGGAGCACAAGGGGCGGCTCCTCGAATACCCGGACGTGAGGGCGTCCGACAGCATGGGCCAGTTCGTCGGCCAGCACGCGCACCTGCCACGTGTCAGTTGGCCGCTGAACACGCACAAAAAAGGTGACCCCTTTCTGGTCTACGTCGGCTCCTTCAACGCTGGCTGGCACGTTGTGGCGCTCCAGGGCCTTCTGGATGAGGTGTACTTCTGCCTGTACTTTCTCGTCCAAGGACATGATAGCACGCTTTCGCTCATCAGCCGTTCGAGAACGCTGTTAAAATTATACCAGAACATCAGTTCGAATGCCAATGAGCAGCGGAGTTCTACACAATTTTTCCCTCTTGGCAGGCGTCTGTTGTGTCACGAGGAGGAGGGGGATTCGCCTGGCGAAGGGGACGACGAGCGGGACGAGCCAAGTCGCAGGACCGCCGCGCGGCCTGTGGCTTCGTGGCCCAAGTTCATGGGCAGGCGCACGGTAAAGGTGGTGCCATGACTGCCGCTCTCCACCTGAATTTCGCCACCGTGGGCGTGGACAATCTCCCGCGTGATCGCAAGGCCGAGTCCTACACTCCCGCTGGGGTGAGAGGGATCACCACGGTAGAAACGGTCGAAAATGTGGGGCAGGTCTTCGCCGCTGATGCCCGGCCCATTGTCCCTGACGACCACTTCGATCCACCAGCGTCCCAGGTCACCACCGCCCGCCGTTGAAGCCACGCCGCGGACGCCGCCCAGTTTCCCCACAAGCCGGACTTCTGGTTCGCCGGAGTTGCCCAATCGGGCGTAGTGGAAGGCGTTGTCGAGCAAGTTGGTGAGCACCTGTTCGAGTCGTTGGGAGTCGCCGATCATGGGCAGCGCCTTGCGCGGGCGGCGTACCACGAAACGCACACCCTGCGCTTCAGCCAGGGCCGTGTAACGCTTTTCCACATCGCCCAGAATCTGGTTCAAATCAATCTCTTCTTGCGCCATGACGAAGCGGCCAGATTCGATGCGGGCTAGGTCGAGCAGGTGCTGCACCAGCCGGGAGAGGCGGCTGGCCTCGTCGTGAATAATTTGGGCCACCCGCTGACGCTGTTCGTCCGTTTGAACTGTCCCGTCAATGAGCGCCTGAGAGAACCCCTGAATGCTGGTCAACGGGGTGCGCAAGTCGTGACTCACGCTGGCGAGGAAATTGCGCTGGGTTTGGCGGGCCAGTTTGGTCTCGTGGGCCATCGTGTTGAAGGCCCGCCCCAGTTCGGCCAACTCATCGTCCCCCTCATCAGGGACGTGGACGTCATAGTCTCCCTTCGCCATGCGCCGGGCGGCTTCGGTCATCTTCAGGATGGGGCGGCTGATGCGCTGGGCGAAGTACCAGGCCAGGGCCGCCGCGCCACCCAAGGCCACCAGGCCAGCCAGCAGGAGGGGAAGCAAGAGTTCACGCCACGTTCCCAACAGCGAGGCGGCCGGCACAGCCAGGAGCAGGAGCGCAGCCCGCTCCTGGACGCGGGGACGCAACGGGTTGGGCACATTCAGGGGGGTAACCAGCAAGTCGGGGCCGCCGGAAAAGCGCAGGCGTGCCACTGGCCGTTGGGTAGCTGGCCCCTCTGGCAGGCGTATCCAGCGCCGAGCGTCGGGCACCTCTGCTCCGATCAACTCGCCCTCGCTGTCGAACCGGATGGTTCCCTGTCGGTCTACCACCAGCAAGCGCACGCCCTCCTGTTCGGCAAAGCGGCGCATCAATTGTTCTGGCGCCTCACCGCGCTGGACGTTAAGGCGATAGCGAGCGGCCACATTCTGGGCCAGCAAGCTCAGGGTGCGTTCGGCCGCCTGAAGCTGCTGGTTGCGGAGCAGGATGGCAGCGGCTGTCCCTGCCAGGAAGAGGGCCAGCAGGGCAGCCAACATGGTCACGATCATCATTCTGGCAGGCAGAGTGAGCTTCATACCGTTTCGAGCTCCACAAGCTTATACCCAACGCCCCACACTGTTTCGATCTGCACGCCGCTGTTCTTCAACTTCTCGCGCAAGCTGGCCACGTGAACGTCCACCGTGCGCGTGTCGCCCACATACGTGTATCCCCACACGTGGTCCAAAAGTTGCTCGCGGCTCCACACGCATCCTGGCCGTTCCAGGAACGCCTTTAGAAGGTCAAACTCCTTGGGGCGCAGGGAGATCTGTCTCTCGCCCACCCATACCTCACGGCGCTCCACGTCGAGGCGCACTTGTCCGACCTGGTAGACGGCCGGCGTGGAGAACTGCCGACGAGCCGTGCGACGCAAGACGGCCTTGACCCGCGCGACCAACTCGCGGGGGTTGAAAGGCTTGGTCACGTAGTCGTCCGCCCCCAGTTCCAGCCCCAAGACTTTGTCCACGGCGTCGTCCCTGGCAGTGAGCATGATAATGGGCACCGGATTTCCCTCAGCCCGCAGTTGCTTGCAAATTGTCCACCCGTCCGTCCCCGGCAGCATGATGTCCAAAATCACCAGGTCGGGGTGCTCGTGGCGGATGCGGTAGAGGGCCTGTTCGCCGTCGGCCGCGTATGTGACCTGGAACCCCTCTTGCTCCAAGTAAAGGCGCGCCAACTCAAAGATATTCCGCTCGTCGTCCACAAAGAGCACGCGCGTCATGCTGTCTGACTTTCCGGCTCCGGCCCCTTTTCCTGGGGTATCACAGAGAGAGGCTGCTGTTGGCGCGAAGCTGCCAACAACCGCTGAATGTCGTCAACGTAGCGCTGGGCAGCCTCATACCCGCGTTTTATGAATTCTTCCCACCTGTCGTATTCCATCCCGCCCAGGTCGGCCACGTCGGGTTGGATGAGCACGTCCACGCGCCCCATGCGGCTCTCGACGATGCCCGCTTCCATGATTTCCTGGGCGCCCAGCACGATTCCGAGGATGCTCGGCAGGCGTCCGCTGCTGAGCATGGCCTTTCGGTGAGCCCGGTCAGCCAGGCTGACGATTACGCTGGAGGCGATAATGATGTCGGCCTCTTTTGCGGCCACGGTGATGGGCACCGGGTTGACCGCGCCACCGTCAATGAGGTAGCGTCCGTTCACGTGGGCTGGTTGGAAGACGCCCATGATGCTGATGCTGGCCCGCACAGCGTCCGCAATCGGGCCGCTGTCGAAGATGACCTCTTCGCCAGTGACTACGTCGGCCGCCACGACCCGCAGGGAGATCGTGAGGTCTTCGAACGTCTTGTGATTGAACCATTTCTCCGCCAGATAACGCCGTGCTTTCTCCCCCTTGATGAGGCCGCTGCGCGGGGGAATCTGAAAGTCCCACAGGCCACTGAAAAAGCTCGTCAGGCGGGGAAGAGAGGCCGCAAATTCCTCCAGCTTCTCCAACGGATGGCCCACCGCGTAGAGCGCTCCAATCAAAGCTCCCATGCTGGTGCCAGTAATCAAGTCAATCGGAACGTTCGCCTCTTCAAGGACGCGCAGCACGCCGATGTGAGCCAGGCCACGCGCGTTGCCAGCGCTCAGGGCCAGGCCCACCAACTTGCGAGCAATGCGGCGGGCCACGCGGTCAATGTACAGACGGTCGGCTGGCACGAACCAGTAATTTTCGCGTCCGAACCGCTTGAGCCACGGTGTACTGCGCCGCCCAATCTCCACAATGACTTCTGCTAATTCGGCGGCCTTGCGCGTCAGCGCCGTCTCGTGGGGCGCGATGGCCATGACGATACGCCCGTACTGCCCCACCTGTTCGCCCAAATATTCGGCCAAGGCTTCGGGTGTGCCGTCGAGAAGCGCTTGTGAGATGTCCACCCCCTCGGGCAAATCGGGGTGTTCGGGGCGCAGTCCTCCCAGTTCAAGAACCAAAATGGACTCGTTGGTTGCCACTTTCAGGCGTTCCACGAAGAGGGGAATTCGTTCGCCCACGACGGCAATGAGGTTGATTTCGTCTGGTTCGGTAAACTGGTGAATGGTACGGCTGAGCCGGCGGCTCAGTTCCCGGCTGATGGTCAAGGCAATGTGGGGGTACTGTTGCAGCAAGTCTTCCAAGTCGTTTTTGTGGAGTTCCCACAACTCGGCGTCAATGACAACGCGGACTGTCGCTGAGCGCCGATCGCCGGTGAGGAGGGCCATCTCGCCGAAGAAGAAGCCAGGACCGAGGTGCGCTAGCACGGCATCTGGTTGTCCTCCCCTGCCCTCCGCGATGATTTGAACCTGCCCTGATTCGATGATGTACATGGAGTCGGCCGGCGCGCCTTCCACAAAAACAATGTCGCCCTTCTTGTAGCGGCGCAGTTTCATGCGCGACTGGATGGCCTCGAGGACATTGTCCGGCAATCCCTGGAAGAAGGGTACTCGCCGAAGGTTCTGATTCATAGGTTTCTTGACTCCGCTTTTATGTTTGGCAACGTTGTCTTCTCGTGCGGTAAGGCCAGTGGTCACAAACTGCGGGCAGGTTGCCCAACACCAGCGCGTATTATATCACCAGTTCCACCTGAAAGACAAACGTATCGAGAACAGCCACGGGACGACGAAGACACACACCCTCGTTTCCCATATTAACACATTCGCCTTGGAGAGAACAATGGGAGTTTTGTCCCTGCTCGTTCAACAAACCCACCTTCTCGCGGGAAAACTGGCACCTTCCACCGTTGGACGGTGGGATGACTCCAATTGCCAAACAACACAGAATTGCTAAGATTCCCCACCAAGAGGCGAAAAGAAGGTAAAGGCTGCGAGGGTTCTCGTGGAGCGTGTGCGATTGACCCAGTTGGTGGCGTGCGCCGGTTGAGCCAGCAAAGTCAGCCTGGCTGACCTGGTGCAGGTTCTGCGCCAACTGCCCCCAATTGAAGATCCCAACGTGCTCGTCGGCACGCAGGTGCCTGCCGATGCGGGTGTCTATCGCCTGCGCGACGACCTGGCTCTGGTACAGAGCGTGGATGTCTTCACCCCTGTGGTAGACGACCCGCGAGATTACGGGCGCATTGCGGCCGCCAACAGCTTCAGTGACATCTACGCCATGGGCGGAAGGCCCCTCACGGCCCTCAACGTGGTGAGCTTCCCCAAACAACTCCCCCTCGAGGTGTTGAACGAAATCTTGCAGGGCGGCGCCGAGGTGGCCGCCGAGGCGGGAGTCGCTGTGCTCGGGGGCCACACCGTACAGGGACCGGAGCCCATGTACGGGCTGGCGGTTACCGGCGTGGTTCACCCGGAAAAGCTCGTGGGGAACCAGAACGCCCGTCCTGGCGATGCCCTTGTGCTCACCAAACCGCTGGGCATCGGCATCATCACTACGGCCCACAAGCGGGGCCTCGTGCCGGACGACGTGTTGCGCCAAGCGGTGGACGTAATGGTGGCGCTCAACCGAGCTGCCTCTGAGGCCATGCTGGCTGTGGGTGTCCACGCGGCCACCGATGTGACCGGCTTCGGCCTGCTTGGACACCTGCACGAGTTGTTGCTTGCTAGCCGGGTAGCTGCTGAGATCACCTTCGACGCTGTGCCCGTACTGGAAGCCACCTGGACCTATGTGGCGGAGCAGATCGTGCCAGGCGGAACCCAGGATAACTACACCTACCTGACCGAGACGACCGGTGCAGTTAGGTGGGACTCCTCACTTTCCTGGGAGGAACGCATCGTGCTCTGTGACGCCCAGACTTCTGGTGGTCTTCTCATCGCCGTATCCCCTGACCGCCTCCCCGCCCTGGTGGACGCTCTCCAAGCCCGGAACGTGCTCACACAGGCCATCATTGGGCATGTGGTGGAAGGAAAACCGGGTCACATCACCGTGCGGCGCCGGTAGAGTGTTGGTTTTCTGGTTTTCCTCATAGCCAGAAGGAGAGCAAAGTCTGATAAACGGCGGCTGTACGCTGCCGCACATCGTGCAGGCCACGAGTAATTTGAGTGGCCGGATCGGGCACACGCCAGGTGCCCGGTTCGGCCACGGCGTGGAGGAAGCCGCTTACGCGGAACCAGAAGACCATCATGCGGTAGAGGGGCATTAAGGAGATGACCCACCAGAGTCGCCTCATCCGGCCCCGCGCGAAATCGTTGGCGTCCAGCCAGGCGACGCCCGCCCACGCCAGCTCAATGAGAAAGTAGAACGCATACGTGAGTATTCCCGCTGTTACCAACACCGAAAGGGGATAGCCAAAGGTGGCCAGAATGGGGATGAGAAAGGTCCACACCAGCCGCGGGAAGGCCATCGTGTGGTCAACGAGCAAAATGCGGCTGGGGGCGAAGCCCTTGAGTTGCCACCACGGGCGACGCAACAGGCGCTCATGGCGCGCGCTGACCTCCAGTTGTCCCCGCTGCCAGCGCACTCGCTGGGCGTACAAAGCGCCCAACGATTCGATGGGATGGACGTAGGCCACGGCTGTGGTCACACAGCCAACACGGTAGTCGCGGAAGCGCTCGTAAAGCTCGAAGGTGAGGTCGGTGTCTTCGGTTACCGTCTCCTGGGTGTAGAGAAATGTCTCCAACAACACCTCGCGCCGAAAGACCGAAAAGGCACCGGAGAGTGTGTAGAGGTTTTGAAGCAGAGCCTGGTACTCTCGGCCAACGTGAAAGGCAGTAATGTACTCGAAGAACTCGCAAGCAGCCAGCAAGTGCCGGTGCCACGGGGCATTTGGGGGCGGCGGCAGAACCTCGATGGCGCCGGTCACTGCCCCCAAATCGGGCTCCGCCTCCATCACTTCCACCACCTGGCGGACGGCATCGGGAGCAAGGACTACATCGCTATCCACGTTGAAAATGTACTTTCCTTTGGCCAGGTGAATGCCAGCGTTCAACGCCCACGCCTTGCCCTTGTTGATTATGGAATGCCACCCGACGTGGAAGGGCAGCTCGGGTTGCAGGCGGGAGAAGACCTCAAAGGAATGGTCGGTGGTGCCGTTGCTGATAAGCAAGACTTCCATGCGCTCGTGAGGGTAGTCCTGCCTGGCCAAGGAGCGCAGACAGGCTTCCAGCGTTTCTGCGCTGTTGTAAACCGGTATAACAACAGAAACGAAGGGGAAATACGCGAGTGGCTGCCGACGCCGCCGACGTCGCCAGCGTGCAATTACCACGCCCACCATCGCACCGACGGCGGTTATTCCGTCAACAAGGAGTGGTATGAGCAGCCACACACCCCAGAAAACAACAAAGTGCAGCAGGTACACCTTCATCGTCGCGTGCTTCCTCACTCAACCCCGTTTGCAACGATGTCTCACGCCTGGGCGGGAAGTGGCCGGTGTGCTGACGGCCGTGTGATCAGATACCAGTAAATGGCAATTGTCAGCACAAAGAAGACCAACTTGCCGACGAACGTGTGCGCCAGCACCAGTGCCTCCTTGCCGTACAAGTGAAGCAGCACCACAATGACGAACAAGCGCACCACGTTGGCAGCCCACGATGCCAACACCCCCACGAAAATGCTGCCCACCCGGCGAAGTGAAGACCAGCCCGGGTAAAACCCCAACAGGCTGATCAACACGCCGATTCCCAACAGCCCCGACGATTCCACGCCAATTTGAAGCACTGTCCACCCCACCGGTTGCGCGACGACCAGCACCAGGAGAATGCCGGGAGCGTTGCGGAAAATACGTGTCTCGATGCCTGCTAGGCCGGCTACAACGTGAACGGCCTGGGCCACTGAGTGAGCCAGCAGCGGCTCCAGTCCCAGCACATTCCTGGCTATCAGGATGATCCAGTAGGCCGCTCCCACGCTTCCCAAGAGGTAGTAGAGCAGCCACACGCGATACCGGCGCAGGAAGAGAACACCCAACAGCCAGAACCAAAACAGCCCGAGAGTCCACCACGTCACCCCAGCCTCCTCCGCTGCCACGCGAGGAACAAACTCCCTGCCACGGCTAAGGCGAACACGAGTGTGCGCCCCAAGGCGTTGGCCGGGCTCCACTGAACTTCATTCACCATGTCAATGCACCTTCTGTTTTCATCGTGGTCCAGGATCTCTCCGAGATCGTCCTCTTCAAAATCGTCGTCGTCAAAGTCGCACCCTTTGCTTTTCGTGGTTGCCAACAAGCTCATCCGAATCGTCTGGCCGGGCAGAATGCCCAAATCGGCAAAGGTGACGCCCCACTCAACGCGCTGTCCGCCTTCCTGTTTGCTTTCCCCCCAATCGGCGCCGTTGGCGATTGTTTTGATGAATTGTCCTGTGCCTGCCAGCAACGTCACGTCTACCTTGGATGCGTTGCCCGTCGGCTTGTACTGCACCAAGATGAGACGATCCTGCGGTTCGGCATACACGCCGTTATTGTTCGTGTCAATGCGCAACAGCAGGATAAGTCGCTTCTTCGAGCTTACTCGCTGGACCATGAAGTAGGCTGTTTCCTCGTTCGGGTTCGTTCCGAAGAAGAAAGCCAGCACGTCCGCGGCAGCAATAGCGTCTCCCTGGGGGTCGGGCACGTTGGGCTGCCCGGCCCAATCGCCAAACTGGCTGTCCAGCACAATGGGGCCAGCCGCGTAGGCCAAACCAATGGCCGTGAAGAACAGAAAGGTGCCCAGCAACACGAACAGCAGAAGGCGGCTGTTCCGGCTCATGCCGTCTTTTTTCCCTTGCCCATGCTGGTGATGCGCGTACATGCTTTCGGCTCCGACGACCATGTGCCTCCGTTGTCGTATTTCTCAAAATTCACGGTGGAGTGCTCACTTTTGCCAGCGTTTGTACCGGTACATTGTACTTATGCCGTTCCCACCTGTAAAACGTGGTCGTGCAAAAGGTACGTCTCCACTCCAATGCGATACTCACGTCAAGGGGCTTCGCCCCACGGGTACCATGCCTCCCTCGGTTGCAGCTTCACAGCGCGCGGTGTCCGCCATCCCCATAACGACAACATAACCAACACTACAAGGCCAAGCACGCTGACTGCCCGGCCAGCGCGATATACCGGCGTTGGTGCGATTTGGACGGTTACGAGATGCCGTCCAGGCGGTGCCCGGAAGAACACCAATGTCTCCACTGAGCGCGCCTCGACGGGCACGCCGTCCACGAGCAGCCGGGTGCCGTCGAAGGAGGCCACCGGAACGAGCAGCCATGCTGGTTCATCGAGCGTGTAGGTGAACTCGTAGCCGGTCGCCAACGTTCGGTAATCGGCCAGTGGAACAGGAATAAGGGAAGCTCGCTCGTGGGGGGGCAGTTGCATCACGTCGGCCAGAAGCCTCAGGGCCTTCTCATCGTTCGTGGTAAGTGCGTGGTAGGAAAGGTTAAGGCCTACGAACCAGACGCGAGCGCTTCCCACTTGCTTGGAGCCTACGACCGTTCCGCGTTCTCCCAAGTAGTTGAACGTGACGATCTCGGCATCTAATCCTTGGGGCACGTGGGTGTACCACAGGCGAGAAGGTGCAGCAAAAGGACGCAAAGTCACCTGCTCTTCACCTGTATAGACTTCGACAGGGCGATCGTCGAGCACGACGCGCTCTCCCCACACGCCCAGGAAGCGCGGAATGCGCGCCAGTGGGTCTTGAGGCGCACCGGTCAAGTCCACCACCACGCGCACGCCGGCTTGGGCAGCCTGGACTACTACTTGCTCTGCCGCTGAGCGATCGTGCCACGCGAAGCCGGAAAGCACCACTACTTCGTACTGGCGCCACATTTCTGGCGTATAGTCGTCCACGTATGGAGAGGTGCCGACGATAATTTGGGGGAACAACATGGCCATCAGCCGCGCTCCTCGCCCAATGCCCAACACGCGCCAGGGGCCTCTGTACGCGCGCGGGCTGCCGTCGCGGTGAAAGAGCAACAGGCGGTCCCCTTCGTGAAGCTGGCGAAAGCCATCCGCCTGCAACGCGGCGGCCATTGGCTCGGTGAAGGGCTGCCCTTTCAGCAGGACGACGTCGTCAGCGCCGTAAAGGGTCAAGCGGTCGAGCACGTAGTCGTAAGCGCCGTACACCAGCGCCTCGTTGAGTGCGGCCACGCTGGGGGCCGTCGCCGCGGCCTGATAGGCCCAGCCATAAATTTGCTCCCGTTGCCCCAGCTTCGTAAAGGCATAAGCCGCCGCGCTGCCCAAGCGACTTTTGTCGAGGGTTGCCTCTCGCCATCCCGGCGTGGTAGCGAGGCGTGTGGCCACTTGCACGAGTTCGTTCGACAACGGGCGCAGGTAAATGAGCGGGAGCGATCCGGCCATGTCCACGGCCATGAGCACGATCAGCCCGGTTGTGAACAGGGGGGTGCGCGCCCACCACCCCTGAAGGCGCCACAGCACGGCCAACAGGAGCAAGAAGCTGGCTATTCCCAAAAAGCGCAACGGCCACAGCAAGTTGTGGAGCGGAAGTGCGTTAAACAGATCGTTGAACCCGGGCGTTGTGATCAGCACGCCCCCCAACCCCACGAGGGTGAAGGTTGTGCTGTGCTTCGTGCGCCCCTCCCTTACAAATACCCCCAGGAGACTCACGAGGAGCAAAACGGCCCCAACGTAGACGTACTCCGGGTTCTCCTGCCGGACGAAAGGATTCAAGAAATGAAGGAGGGGAAAGACGGCTTGTGCTTGCGTCAAGGCCTCGGCGTCAAGCGTGGTGATGCCCCCCGTAAGGCTGGGCAACAGCCACCACCCGGCCAAGAGCAAACCTGTCCCGATGCTCCCAATGCCCAAAAGCAGGCGCCTGCCGGCCGTGGCCCTGAAAAGGCCCAATAACAGAGCCAACACAGCTAAGCACACCGCGTAAATAGCCGCCATCATGGCGTGGCTCAGGGTAATCAGCAGGAAGCAAATAGCCAGCCCCACCGCGTGACGGCGCCCGCCGTCAGGTTCCAAAATGCGCACCAAGCAGTAGAGGGCCAGTGGAAGGAACGCCGTGGCGAGCACACGGGGCAAGTTGCCCTCGGCAAAGGCCACGCGCACATTGTCTGGCAACATCAAAAAGAAGATTCCGCCTATCCACGCAGGCCACAACCCGACCCAGCGCTGGTACAAGAGCACTGTCAACGCGCCAGCCAGTGTGCACAGGACGATGAACCAGTTGGCCGCCTGAACCATGGTGCCGGTCACGTAAGAAAGCCCCGCTAACATGTAATAAGGAAGTGGGGGGTGGTAGCGAAGCATCTGGAGGCCCATGTACCAGTGAGGGAAGAAGTCGGGGTAGAGGACGCCCTGTTCGACCTGGTCGCGGAGATATTCAGCTTTCAGCACGTGGCCAAGCGTGTCCGAAGCCCAAGGAACATCCTCCGGGGAGACGCCGAAGAGAATCCCCCGGTAGAACAAAAGGGCTAGCAATACAAGACTTATACAAGCGAGAAGGACTCGCCGCATGGCGACAAACCTGTGGTTCACCTTGTTGGCCGTGTCTATTCATCATGCGTTGTATTACGCAACCGGACTTCTGTTCGGTCACACAGGCTTCTCACAAAAACCGTGTAGCGACCTATACCGCAGAAAGGAAAGTCCACCGTCCAATTGCGAGCGAAGTGCGCAATAGAAAAATGTATCCTCTCTTTTGTTCGCAAACGACCACCCAGATTTGCCCAGAAACCTGTGTGGTCGAGCACTGCCGGTGTTGGTCAGCTCAAGGAGAGACTTGGCGCATCATCTCGCCGAAATACAATTCCCTCGGTGGGCGACTCCCAAACGGTGACGCTGACCAACTCGATGGGCATGTCCTTCAGGACAACGTTCAATTGCTGGTACAGCACACCAGCCAGGTTTTCAGTCGTGGGTTGAAGGTGACGGAAAACGGGCAATTCGTTCAGCAAGGTGCCGTTGTACGCCTTAATAACTTGTTTCACCCGCTCTCGAAGCTCCTGGTATCCTACCAGGACATGATTCTGAGGGTGCAGTGCCCGGCTTCGACACCGCACCTGAACGCGGTAAGAGTGGGGGTGTTCTGGCCCCTGTTGTCCGTCCATCACAACGAAGTGGCGGGCGTTGAAAAACAAGTCCAAAATCATCTCGTAACAAAACCCGACCGGTGGCCGCAACACGTCTGTCTTTCGGACAGACCACTCTTGGTTTTGTACGTGTCCATTGCCAGGCTCTGTTCTCTCGCTCACTCGTTGAGGAAAAGGGCGGTGTTCACCCTTGGATCGCCGCAGAATTTTCTCCAGCAAAACGTGTGTCGGTTTTCGGGTCACCGTTGTGGTCTCCATTTCTCGTTATCTCCGTCGTCAGTGACGTTTGGTTGCGATGTCGGAATGAAAATTGTCTGTTCCCTCAAAGGGACATTTGCCTTCCAGGGCTACTTCTATTTTAAAAAATGGACACGTAAAACGGAATAGTACTATGGGGATGATTTTTCAAGAAAAAAAGCTGCTTGCTTGCGAGGACCGACTGTCCACATTGCTTGAGTTCACGAAAGCGAGGGGCAACGGGCTACTTCAACCCATACTTAGCGGCCTCAGCAGCGGCCGCCGCCCGGCTATTTACGCCCAGCTTCTGGTAGATAGCCAGGATGTGCTTCTTCACCGTGTTCGTCGTGACGACGAGTTCCTCGGCAATCTCCTTGTTTGTTTTGCCCTGGGCCAGCAGGCGAAGTACTTCAAGCTGACGCTCAGTCAGGCCGGCCAAAGGGGAATCGGGCGGCACCGAGGTGTGCAAGGGCTCCTCTCGCTGTCCCAACGCCTGGCGGGCCACGTGCAAAAAGGCGTCCCGGCGAAAACCTTCTTTGTCGAAGAAGGCAAAAATCTCGAATTCCTCGTAAGCCCGGTCAATTTCCTGTGGATCAGCCAGGGCGCTGACCACAACCGTTGGAATCCCTTTCTCCCGTGTAATGCGCAGCAGGTGAAAGCCGTCGCGGTTTTCCAGGGGCGCCCGGCTGCTGACGAGCATAAGGTCTACGACCACCAGGTCATACGCCTCGCGCTGGAGCCAGCCGCGGGCTTCACCATAACTCACAGCCACTCGCATGGAACATCCCAGATCCTCGCACAATTCCGCATAAATGGCCTGCCAGGCCGCGTTATCCTCCACTACCAGCACACGCCCTGCTCCGGCTGGTTGAGGGCGCGGTTGAGGCGTCGAGTCCACCAGGGGGGGCGCCGTTCGAGGCAACGGTGGAACAGTCACAAACGAGCGCGTGACTCGTTGCACGGATTCCAGAAAGCGCTCGCGGTCGAATGCCTCCTTGCGAATGAAGTCACTGGCGCCGTACTCCGTCAGGGCACGAACGGCCAGTTCCACCGTGCCGTACCCGGTGATGAGAATCGCGCGCCCTTCGGGCCAGCGCTGCCGGAACCGGGCCAGCACGCGCAGGCCATCCCGGTTCTCGTGGTCCGGCCCGGCCAAGGCCAGGTCAATTAGGGCCAGTTGATAGGGCCCATCAACCAGCGCCGCTATGGCCGCGTCGTAGTCAGCGGCTGTGCGCACCGTAGCGCCCAGGTCGGTCAACATCTCAGCCAGCAACTCGCGCCAGGCCGGCTCATCTTCCACGATCAGTGCTCGCCAAGTCATCCTCATTCCTCCCATATTGGGAGCCGGATCAGGAAGCAGGTTCCTTCACCCACCCGGCTCTCCAGTGAAATGTTTCCGCCGAAGCGGTGTAACAGTGTCCGTACCCACCACAAGCCGAAGCCCAGCTTGCGGTCCTCGTTCGTCCCGGAAAAATGAAGGTCGAAAACGCGCGTTTGCCACTCAGGTGGTATGCCAGGGCCTGTGTCCTTGACCTCGATCAGGACGTGATCGCCGTCAGGTCGGCCGCGAATGACAATGCTTCCCTCTCCTCCCATTGCCTCGATGGCATTCTCCAACAGGTTGACGAAAACCAGAGAAAGCTGCGATTGGCTGGCCCGCACTGGCGGCAGTGTGTCCACCTGCTCGACTCGGAGGATGATCTCGGGGGGAATGTGGATCTCCCGCAGCGCGTCCAAAATGGCTTCGCCCACGCGAACAGATGTCGTTTCAACAGGCCGAAGGTGGCGCAGTGTTTCGCGTACGGTTTGCATGGCCTGGCGGGCACTCTCGGCAATGGCAGCCAGGTTCTTAGCCAGGTACTCGTTCTGAAGTTCGGCTGCGCACTTGGCCTCGATGCCTTGGACGCGCACCGGAATGGTGCCGATCTGGTTGTTGAGTCGGTGGAGCAGGTTGGCGGCGATGTCTCCCACGGCGGCAAAAGCCTCGGCCACGGCCTGCCGCTCGCGGGCCTCCCGCAGCGATTCCAGAATTTCCGCATCACGGATAGCGATGGCCGCGTGGTTGGCCAGCACACTCAGCAGGCGCTTGTCCCAATCGCTGAAGGTGCGCGGCTCGGTAGTGTAGAGGCTAAAGGCGCCCACCGGCTCCCCGTCCCGCGCCAGCAGTGGCACGATGAGCGCGGACCGCCATCCTTGTTGGCGCGCCAAGTCCACATAATAGAAGGCCGGTTCGTTTTGTACGTCGTCAGCGGTTACCGGGGCGCGGGTAAGCACCGCTTGCCCGGTGAGGCTGCTTTCCAAAGGCAAACGATCGCCGCGCCGGTGGCCCCCGCTGGCAGCTTGGAGGACAAGCACAGGTTGCCTGTTCTCTTCAATCAGCCGCCAGATGGCCCCCAAAGGCGCGTTGATAAGCTCACATGCCCGCCTTATGATCAACTCGAACAACTCCTCACGGCTGTGGGTCAAAGTGGCCTCAGTCAGCTCGGCCATGGTATCCAGCAGCTTGATCTCCTGAATGGCGATGACTGCCTGTGTGGCCAAGGCCACTACCAGCCGTTCGTCCTCCTCGCTGAAGGCGGCCGGTTCCGGACTTTCGATGTTCAACACCCCTTCCAGTCCTCCGCCAGCGCTGAAGAGGGGCACAACCAACTCAGACTGCATGGGCGGGTCAGTGAGTAGGGGGCGGTACACGCCGGCCCACGGTGACGCCTGCACGTCGTCAATCCGAATAGGGCGGCGTTGCAACACGGCCTGCCCCATGACGCTGCTTTCGTCCAGGGGAAGGGGTTGCTGGACAGCCGACGAGGGAGTCACGCCCGCGGCGGCCACCAGCTCCAGTTGGTTGGTTTCCCTGTTGTAGAGTCGGAAGGAGCCATACTTGGCACCAGTGATCTCCAGCGCGATGTGCAGGAGTTCGGCCAACGCCTCCTTCAACCGTGGGCGCTGGCTGATGAGCGCGTCGGCCCGGCGTAATTGTTCAAGCTCGTAAACTTTGCGGGCCAGCACGCGGTACGCATCCTGAATCTGCCGCGTGTGGTAGAGAGCCAAGGCCGCCTGGTTGACGAAGTTGTCCAGCAACATGAGTTCCTGGCGGCTGAAGCGGCGTTCGTCGCGCAGCGTGATGTAGAGCACGCCCAACACCTCGTCGGCGGCGATGAGCGGGTAGACCGCCACAGCCGCCGCCCCCTGGGCTTGCTGGGCGGGGTGCAATTCCACGTCGGTCTCCTCGTAGGAAAGGACGCGACGGCGCTGTTGTACGGCCCGCTCCCCCAACCCGCCCGGGCGTGGGTAATCGTCAATGTGAACATCTTCGTGCCAACCGGCTGCCACCCGGGAGGCGCGGTCGAAGGTGCCACGCTCCGGGTCGTAGCCGTAGATGACCGCAGCCGCTTCACCTGCACTGGAGGCGCCAGCCGCCACCACTCGAACGGCCTTTTCGACGATGCTTTGGAGTGTCTGCCGGTACTCGGCCCGTGGCCCCATCTTGTTCAGCCGTTCACCGATAGCCCGCAGGTCGCTGAGTCCCTGGTAGAGCTTGGCCCGCTCGAAGGCATTGGCCACGTGGCGGGCCAGTGTGGTGAGGAGCCGTTCGTCCTCCTCCTGAAAGGCGTTCTCGCGCGTGCTGTCCACCGCAATGACGCCGATCACCCGCTCCCGAACGCGGATGGGCACGCAGAGGAGTGAGCGGATTTCATTCCAGCGAGGATCGTTGGAGCGCCGAAAACGTGGGTCAGCCCGCACGTCGGGAGAGTTGATCGGCTCGCCGGTCATCCACACGCGCCCGGCAATGCCCTCACCCCGCGCGTACCCGCGGGGACGCCCTTGGCCGTGCCAGGGCTGCCCGTACCAGACGCGCGGAATGAGCCGGTTGCGGTCGCGGTCTACCAGGAAGAGGGTGCCCCGTGTGGCCCGCATCAGGTGGACGGCGTCGCGGATGATGCGCTCCCAGGCCTCGTCGAACTGGAACGCCTCCTCAAACTCCACCAGTGTTTCCAGTATGGATTGCAAGCGGGCTAGCCGTTCGACCGCTTCGCTCGCTCCCACCATGTTCGATCACCTAAAACGTGGCTACATTCTCCCTTGTACACCAATAACGGTTAAGGACAGTACCCGATTGTGCGCTTCGCGCGATGGGCCTTGGATAACACAAAGGGCTCACCTGACGGCACAAGTGAGCCCCTTTGCCCTTTTCCCTCGGAAACACCAATAACATGTGGAAGCATTGTACCCCCAGCGACGATGAACGTCAAAATCGGATTGAAGCCTTGACGTTCAGGGGTGTCCCCGCACGTAATATGCACACCGTCATATTTTGCGCTGCCCGTCAATATATCTATAATATACCACAACTCCGCCGTGCGCTGAGCCAACACCTCAACAACCGTCTGCGCGCGGGGAAAAACGTTCCTCTGCTCGCCGGTCCAACTGGGGTGCGCTGTTTCAGGGCTGGCGGCGTTATCGGAAAAACCGGTCCACCGTCCCCTTGCACGTGTTGCGGAGGTGCAACCATGAGCATACTCGAGGTAGGCTCCCCGCCCGCTATTGCCGAACGTGGCTTTCTGCCCATGCCCGATCCCCTCTCTCACCTGCCCGCCGAGTTCGACGTGTGGGAAGAGTTGGGACATGAGCTCCCCAAACTCATTGTGGCTGAAAAGGTGCGGGCCTCCCTGGAGGAGATGCCCCTCCTCGAGACCAGCCCCCTCCAGACAGAGGCGGAGCTGGAACGGGCCATGTTGTTGCTCTCGTTCTTCGGACACGCGTATGTCTGGGCCGAATCACCGCCAGCCACTGTTTTGCCCCCCAGCATCGCCGTTCCATGGCACGCGGTAGCTACCCGGCTGGGACGCCCGCCAGTGCTTTCGTATCAATCGTACGTGCTCACCAACTGGCGGCGGCTGGACCCGGCAGGCCCGATTGCGCTGGGCAACATCGTCGTGCTCCAGAACTTTGTGGGCGGCCTTGACGAGGAGTGGTTCGTGCTGGTTCACGTGAACCTGGAAGCCGTCGCCGGCCAAGTTCTGGCCGCTATCGGACCAGCCCAGCAGGCCGTTTCGGAAGACCAGGCGGACGTTCTGGTCACTCACCTGGAGTCTATGGCCCAGGGGCTCGCCGCCATGACGCAGGTGCTCGAGCGTATGCCGGAGCGGTGCGATCCGTACATTTACTACAACCGGGTGCGGCCCTACTTGAACGGCTGGAAGAACAACCCAGCCCTGCCGGATGGCATCGTGTACCAAGGGGTAGAGGCTTACGGCGGAAAGCCGCAACAGTTCCGGGGCGGAAGCGGAGCGCAGACGGCCACGATTCCGGCTATTGACGCGGCCTTGGGCGTGGCGCACGCCGATGACCCCCTGCGTCCCTACTTGCTCGAAATGCGAGCTTACATGCCGCCTGCGCACCGGGCCTTTATCGCCGCCGTGGAGGAAGGGCCATCAATCCGGGCGTATGTGCTTGAACACCACCGCCGCCATCCGCCCTTGCGGGAAGCCTACAACGCGTGCATCGTGGCCTTGGAACACTTCCGGCAGAAACACCTGGAATTTGCCGCCCTCTACGTTCAACGCCAGGCCCAGCGAGGAAGCGGAAACTCCACCGAGGTCGGCACAGGCGGTACTCCCTTCATGCCCTTCCTCAAGAAGCACCGCGACGAGACACGGCGTCACTTGATCGAATAACAGGAGGTGCGACGCGCTCCCGAAGTGCGTCGCACCTTTGCGGACGTTCACCGCACAACGCCGTTCGCCAAACGTTGAACTGAACGCCGTCGTATCGAAGGTTTGCGATGTCCACAATTTCTGCTTTCGTCCACGCCTTGGCGACCACCCAGGTGCCAGCTCACCTGTTCAACCAGTACGCGCCTAGTTCGCCCCACAACGCGGTACGGCGGGCGAACTTGCGACGCTACCTGGAAGAAATGGCATCCCGCTCCCCCGAGGTGTTGCTGGTGGGGGAGGCGCCGGGCTACCGGGGATGTCGCCTGAGCGGTATCCCGTTTACCAGCGAGGCCATCATGCTGGCGGGGATTCCCGCCCACGGGGTGCTGGGCAAGGCACAGGGCTACCGGAAGACGGCCGAGTGGCCGCGACCGGCCCGAGAGCAGACGGCCACAATCGTGTGGGAGGCGATCACCGCGCTGCCACGCTTGCCTCTTCTCTGGAACATCGTGCCCTTCCACCCTCACCAGCCGGGTCAACCCTGGTCGAACCGGCGCCCTCGCGCTGCCGAAATCGAGTTGGGCGTCCCGTTTCTGCTGCAACTGGTCGAGTTGTTTGGCATTCAGCACATTGTTGCCGTGGGCCGGACGGCCGCCAAGGTGCTTCAGCAGCTCGGTCTTCCCCATCACGCCGTGCGCCACCCGGCCCACGGCGGCAAGCGGGATTTCGTGAGGGGGCTTCAGGCTACTGGCGCCAATTGGGCGTAAAGGTGCTCCAATTGGGTTTCGATCAAGTCCACAGCGCGCCGCATCGTTTCGACGTCAAAGGCGAAGGCAGCGCCGGCCGTGGCGTACAACTCGGGCAGGGAGCGCGTGCCCCCCAGGGCCAGGGCAGCCCGGTACCGGCGCACGGCCTCAGCCTGGTCCTTCAGGGCGTTGTTCCACACCTGCACAGCTCCGAGTTGGGCCAAGCCGTACTCCACGTAGTAGAGCGGTATCTCGAAGATGTGTAGCTTGCGGTGCCAGCCCGTGACTTTGAACTCTTCTAACCCGCTCCAGTCCACCCCCTGCATGAAGCGGTCCCACAGCGCGCCCCACGTCGCGTCACAGGCTGCCGGGTCACGGGCCTCGTCGGGGTTCTCGTAGACCCAGTGTTGGAAAGCGTCCACCACGGCCATGTAGGGCCAGAAGCGCACGATGCTCTCCAGGTGTTCGATGCGGGCGCGGGCGTAGTCGGCCGGCCCGTAGAAGCCGCCGGCGTCCTGGCGCCAGTAGGGGGACGAGAGCAACTCCATCGCCATCGAGGCCACCTCGGCGAACTCCATGCCCACCTCGCGCTGGTGAACGTAGGGCAGGGCCATCGCCTCAAAGGAGTGGAAGGCGTGGCCTGCCTCGTGCATGAGGGTGCGCACGTCGTCCTGCAAGCCCACGGCGTTCATAAAGATGAAGGGGCGACGGGTGACCGGATAGGTCATGCAGTATCCGCCGGGGGCTTTGCCCTTCCGGTTGGCCAGGTCCAAGTAGCCCTCACTTCGCATGATGTCGAAATAGCCGCCCAGCCTTTCGTCCACGCTGTGGAAAATGCGGCCGGCCGTCTCCGTGAAATCCTCCTCGGTCGCAAAGGGGCGCAGCGGGGGACGCCCTTCAGGGTCCACGTCCAGGTCCCAGGGGCGCAGCGATTCCACGCCCAGAAGCTGGCGGCGACGCTCGTAGAGGCGCCGGGCGGCTGGCACCACCACCGCCTCGATGGCCTTGTGGAAGGTGCGGCAATCCTCCGGCGTGTAGTCGAAGCGGGCCATAGCCTGCCAGCGGAAGTCGCGGTAGGTGGCGAAGCCGGCGTTCTGCGCCTGGCGCACGCGCACGTCCAGGAGCTTCTGCCACAGCTCGTTCAGTGCCTCGCGGTCGGCGAGTTGGCGCTCCATCATCAGGCGCCAGGCTCGCTCGCGGGTCTGGCGGTCTGGCTCCTCGAGCAACGGGCGCATTTGGGGCAGGGTGCGCTCCTCGCCCTCCCACTCCACCGTCTGGGCGCCGGTAATCTTGTTGTACTCGTTGGTCAGGTGTCGTTCTTCGACCAGGAGGGGGATGTTCTCCGTGCGGAAGATGCGCACCTGAGCTTCCATGCGCTTCAGGGGCAGATCGAAGTTGGCCGGCCGCAGTCCGCTTTCCAACAGCTTGCGCTTGAGTTCCTGTTCGGCAAGCTGAACGTTGGGCAGCACGTTCTCGAGGAACGACTTGTAGCGCCCCTCGGCCTCTTTGTCGGCGGTGTCAAGGGTCGTGGCGACGTAGAGGCGCGCGTAGATTTCAAAGACATGTTCGTCCAGGCTGGACCAGTCGGCCAGCCACTCGTCCAATGTCCCCGCGTTTAACTCGCGAGCTTGCAAATCCGCGTAGTAGGGCGCAATGTCGTCCCACGTCCAGTTGAGAAAAACGTCAGGGTTGCGCGGCAAATCAAACATCTGGCACCTCCTCGTGCAACTTCTTTTTTCGCCAGGTTTCGGCCAACATGACGTACACGGCCATGTCCACAAACCGGTCGTAAAGCCAAACGCTCTGTCGGCGCACGCTCTCGCGCGTGAAGCCCAGGCGTTCCGGTATGGCGCAACTGCGCCGGTTCTCCACGGCGCAGTGAACCTCGATGCGGTTGAGGTGCAGGCGCTCGAAGCCGAAGTCCACGATGGCCCGACACGCGCGGGTCATCACGCCCCGGCCGGTGAAGGCTTTGTCCAGCCAGTAGCCCACTTCGCCCACGCGGTTCTCGGCGTGAATATTGTGAATGTCAATGAGGCCGGCGAAAGTGTTCTCCACCCAGATGGCGGCCGTGAATTCGCGTCCCTCGGCCATCTCGCGGTAACACCGCTGAATGTACGCCCGCGAGTCCTCCGGTGAGCGCGTTTCGTCCACCCAGGTGAGCCAGGGGCGCAGGTGGTCACGGTTGCGGTCTACGGCTTCAAAAATGAGGGGTGCGTCCTGAAGCAGCAGCAAACGCAACTCGATGCCATCTCCCAGCGGCCAAGTAAACACAGGTCACCCCCTCACAGTTCAACGCAATGCCAACTCGACCACCGTGACGCCATCGCCGCCCTCGTGTTGGTCGCCCGGCCGGAAGGAGGCCACCAGCGGGTGCTGGCGCAACGCCTCCCGCACGGCTCGGCGCAGGGCGCCGGTTCCCTTGCCGTGAACGATGCGCACGGGCGAGAGGCCGGCCATGTAGGCGTCGTCCAGGTACTTTTCGAGCGTGGGAAGGGCTTCCTCCACGGTCATGCCGCGCAGGTCGAGTTCCCGCGCGGGCCGCGCCCCTTGCCGGCGCATCACCCGCACGCCGGGGGGCAGACGCGGGGGCGACGGCTTCTCCTCGGGCCGTCGTTCCAGTTCCGCCACGCGGGCGCGCAGGCGCAGGGGGCCAGCTGCCACTTCGGCTTCGTCGCCGTACAGGGCCACCACTTCGGCCGTGCGCCCCAGCGCGGGCACCCAGACGCGGTCCCCCACCTGGAGGGGAGCTTCCGGCGTGGCGCTCTCCTCCTTAATTTTCGGCGCGGGCGGGCGCGCGGGCGCCAGGTGCTCCTTTTCGATGCGCCGCAACTCGTCCCGCAGGGTGGTCAACTCGGCCACCTGCTGGCCATACCGCTCCAGCCGCCGCTTCACGGAGCGCAGCAGGGCGCGCACCTCTTCCAGTTCTGCGCGGGCTTCCTGGCGGGCCTGGTTCAGCACTTCTGCCCGCTCCTCTTCGATGCGGGTCAGCCGTTCCTCCAACTGCTGTCTGAGGGTTTCCGCCTCGCGGCGAGCGTGCTCGGCCTCACGGGCTTCCTGCTCGGCCCGCTCGCGGGCCACGCGGATGTCGGCCAGCAACGATTCCAACTCCAGGTCCTGGTGCGAGAGGAGCTGCCGGGCTCGCTGCACAATTTCCGGGTTCAGCCCCAGGCGCTCGGCGATGTGGAGCGCGTTGGAGCGCCCCGGCAGGCCAATGAGGAGCCGATAGGTGGGCCGCAAGGTTTCCAGGTCGAACTCCACACTGGCGTTCTGCACGCCCGGCGTGTTGTGGGCCCAGATTTTGAGTTCGGAGTAGTGGGTGGCGACGATGGTGCTGATCGCCCGTTCCACCAGGTAGGAGAGGATGGCGCGCGCCAGCGCAGCCCCCTCCACCGGGTCGGTGCCGGCGCCGATTTCGTCAATGAGCACCAGTGAGCGGCGGGTGGCCTGCTCCAGGATGCGAATGATGTTGGTCATGTGGGACGAGAAGGTGGAGAGGCTCTGCTCGATGCTCTGCTCGTCGCCGATGTCGGCAAAGACGTTGTCGAAGATGGGCACACGGGAACCGTCGCCAGCCGGAATGTGCAGGCCGCACATGGTCATCAGGCAGAGCAGGCCCACCGTCTTCAGGGTGACCGTTTTGCCGCCCGTGTTGGGCCCAGTGATGACCAGCGCGTGGAAGTCGGGACCCAGCCAGACGTCAATGGGCACCACCTGCTGCGGGTCAATGAGGGGGTGGCGAGCCTGGCGCAACAGCAAGTAGGGCTTTTCTCCCTTGCGGTCGAGCGGCGAGGTGAGTTCCGGCTGGGCGGCCTTCAACTCGAAGGCGTATTCGGCCTTAGCCATGTGCAGGTCCAGTTCGGCCAGCGCCTCCACCGTCCAGACGATCTCGTCGCCGTTCTCGGCCACCAGCGCGCTCAGTTCGCGCAGCACCCGTTCGACTTCGCGCTCCTCGGCCAGTTGCAGTTCGCGCCAGCGGTTGTTGAGCTCCAGCGTGGCCAGTGGCTCCACGAAAACGGTGGCTCCCGAGGCAGACTGGTCGTGGACGATGCCCTGGATGCGTCCCTTGTGCTCCACCTTGACGGGAATCACGTACCGCCCGGCCCGCTGGGTAATGATGGGCTCCTGCAACCAGGGCTGGTTTCGGGGGTCCGAGATGATCCGCTGGAGCTTTTCCAGCAGGCGGTCGTGGGTGGTGGCCAGATCGCGGCGGATCTGCTGGAGTTGGGGGCTGGCCGTGTCCTTCACCTCGCCGTCGTCACCGATGGCCTCCTCAATAGCCTCAACCAGCGCCCGACACGGCTCGATGCGGTCGGCCACGCGGGCGAGGGCGGGAAACTCGTCGCGCCCCCGCAGGATCAGGTTGCGGAGTTGTCGGGCCGCCTGGAGCGTCTGGCGGATGTCCAGCAGGTCGCGCGGCTGGAGCACGCCCCCCTTTTTGGCCTGCACAACCAGGGGGCGCACATCCCGCGCGCCGCCGATGGTCGCCTGTGGGCGAGTGGCCAGCAGGTGTTTGGCCTCGGCTGTGAGCTGAAGACGGCGCTGTACCTCCTCGGGGTCGGTGCTGGGCGTCAGCCTCAAGGCCAACTCCCGCCCGGCCGAGAAAGCCGTGTGTTTCGCCAGCCGCTGGAGGATCTTGGGCAACTCCAGCGTTTCGGCCGATTTGGGGTCGGAAATACGCTGTGTGCTCATTCGTCCGTCAACTCGAAAATGTAGACGCCGCTATTTTCGTAAATCAGCCGCACGTAGGGGCGGCCGAGCAACTTTTCGGGCCTCATGTGTCCGCCCTTGGCGCCGATGTAGATGTGCGTGACGCCCCGCGCTCGCAACATGTCCCGCAGGCGCGGGTCGTCCAGCGAGTCGGCCTGGGACCAGACCTCCAGCAGCGCGTTGATGCGTCGCACCGTCTCGCGCGGCGCGGCCACGCTGTAGAGGGCGGGCGGCAAAATGGTGCGCCGGTCAGTGAGCACCTGAATCCAGTAGCCACCGTCCTGCCCGGCGTAAGTGTTGCCCTGCCAGCGCCAGGCGTTCACGGCAAAAACAGCGTCCGGCGGCACCATGTCCCGAATCCAGCGCATGGCCTGCACGTCGGCCGGTTCGGCCAGCACGGTGACCGGGTTGACGACCGAGCGCATGGACCACGCCCCCCACGCGCCCACGGTCACCACCAGCAGGGCTGTAACCGGGCGCTGCCACTGCCGGGGCACCAGCACGCCGGTGACGAAGGCCACCCATCCGGCCGTGCCCAGGCTCAGGGGCAGGAAGAGCGTGATGACGGCCGCGCCGTTGTGGACGAAGCGCAGCGGAAAGAGGCCCACGTCTTCCAGGTTGACAAGGAACGCGGTCACCAGGCACCAGGGCAACAAGACACCCAGAATGGGAAATGCATACCGCCGCGCAGTGCGCGGCTTCTTCCAGGCCAACACCAGCACCCCTACGAGCCAGGCGACGGAGGCAGCCCGTAGCTCAGGCGGCGCCTCTCCCCATCCCAGCACGCCACTCAGCCCGCCCGTGGCCAACGCCAGCAACTCGCGGTTGTGGGGCACCCACACCAACCCCCACGGCACGGTGTTGTAGGCGGCCCACGCCTTGTTGGAGGAGGGCGGCATCGTAGCGATACGGTACACGGTGGGCACCCGCAAAATATACCATATCCAAGGCGAAAGCAGAAACGCGGTGGCCGCGCCGGCCGTCACCCAGTACCCCAGTGCCCGCCACGCCCGGCGGACGGCCAGCCAGCCGGCCAGCACGAGGGTCAGCGTCAAGCCGAAGAAGGCCACCCGCACGTGAACCAGGAAGAGCACTACACCCCACAGGACGGTGAGAAGCCAGCGGCGCCGCGAGGGGCGCTGGGCCAGCCGCCAGAGGGAGATGGCAAAGAAGGGCAAAATAAGGGTGCCCAGCAAGTGGGTGTACCGCCCCCAGGAGACGTAGTAGGCCGGCATCCAGGAGACCAGGGCCGCCAAGGTGGCCGCGTGGAGGCCCGCGCGCCGGCTGCTGAAGAGTTCTCGGCCGGCCAAATACACGGGCAGAGGGGTCAGCGCGTTGAGCACCTGGCCCAAGACCAGCACAAGGCGCGCCACCTGGAAGGCATCGCGCTGGTCGAGGAGCCAGGCCACCAGAGCGACGAGGGCGTGGTAGCCCCAGTGGTAGAAGAAGCGCCCTTCGGGGATGAACGGCTCGTAGGTGGCGGGCAGGCCGCGGTGCTCCAGCAGCAGGCGCACGATCATCACGTGGTGGACGGAGTCCACCCAGGCGGGCAACACCAGAGGACGAATGTGGAGCCAGCGCGTCCAGGCGCTCAGGCCGAGGATCAGGAGCAGCAGTGGCGCGGCCCATGTTATCCGCGGCCGCGCGTTCACCACACGTGGAAGAGGTACTTTACCAGACACGGGCCACAGCCACGCCGATGTTGTCAACCCCGCCTCGCTCGTTGGCCGCTTGGAGCAACCGCCCAACAGCCAAGCCAGCCTCCAAGGACGTAGTCAGGACGTGGGTCATAAGGGATTCGGGCACCATTTCCCACAGTCCATCGCTGCACAACAAAAGCCAATCGCCAGAAGAAATGGGCCGCACCCAGATGTCAGGCTGAACATCCTCTTCCACACCCAGAGCTCTGGTGATGACATTTCGCTGGGGATGGAAGAGCAGTGCCTCGGCTGGCAGTTCGCCCTCGCGAATGAGTTCGGCAACCAGCGAGTGGTCCTGCGACACCTGGTGCAACGTTCCTTGGGAGAAGTGATATGCCCGGCTGTCGCCCACGTTGGCGATAATGGCCACGTTTCCGTCAATCAGGGCACACGTGAGGGTGCTGCCCATGTCACCGGCCTCCTCCGGGTGCTCGCAAGCGTATTGGCGTATGGCCCTGTTAGCCGCCTTGATGGCCTGTTCGAGTTGCTCTGAGAGGGTGAGGTCTTCTTCTCCGCGGGTTACCCCGTCGAGGAAGGATTGAAAATACGCGAAGAGCGTTTGGGCCGCAATCTGACTGGCCAAATGGCCGGCGAGGTGTCCGCCCATGCCGTCAGCCACGAGCAGCAAGGCCCGCGAAGGAATCTCCGGCGACAGATACGCCAGCGCCACATCCTGGTTGGACGAGCGCACCAAACCGACGTCGCTGGCTGCCGCTACTTCGAGGGCTACTGTGGGATGCTCGGCATTTGAGTTGGACATCACACGACCTTCGGTAAGGCTCTCGTCATCCGTTTCGTTGCCGGTTACGGCAAGTGGTATAACCCCACGACGCACACTGACCCGGGCCCGCCCAGGTTGTGGACCAGGCCGCGCCCGTTGCGTTCAACCGACACTTGCGTGAGGCCGGCACGCCCAAGAAGTTGTTCGTAGATGATGTACGTCATGCGGACGCCGCTGGCCCCAATGGGGTGGCCGAAGCACTTGAGCCCACCGCTGGGGTTGACGGGCAAATCGCCCTCCAGGGAAGAGCGCCCCTCCCGGATAAAGGTCGCCCCCTCTCCTTTCGGGACGAATCCCAGGTCCTCGTAGTTCAGAATTTCGGTAATGGTGAAACAGTCGTGGACTTCAGCCACGTCTATGGCGCTCACCGGGTCGGTGATGCCGGCAGCCGCATAAGCTCTCCGGGCGGCAATTTGGGTGGACTCGAAGCCAATTAAGGATTCCTGGCGGCGGCCGTACCGTCCCCCGCTCACCGTGGCCAGTTCGATGGCCTCGATGAGTACGTACTCGTCGGTCAACTGGGGGGCCAGGTCGGCCCGGCACAGGATGGCGGCCGCGGCACCGTCGCTGGTGGGCGTGCAGTCGTAGAGGCCCAGGGGTTCGCTAATCATCGGCGCGGAAAGCACGTCCTCCACGGTGATTTCTTTGTGGAACATGGCCTTGGGGTGGCGGTTGCCGTTGTAGTGGTTCTTGACGGCCACCAGCGCCAGGTCCTCGCGGGTGGTGCCGTACTCCTCCATGTGGCGGCGGGCCATGAGGGCGAAGAGGCCGGGCGCCGTCAACCCCTTCTGCACGATGGGGTGGCCGGTCACCATGACCTGGCGAATGAGGCTGTCCCGCGAGGGCACGTCGCGCATCTTCTCGTTGCCCAGCACCAACACCACGTCGTAGAGGCCGGCGGCCACGGCGATGGCCGCGTTGCGCAGGGCGTCCATGCCAGTGGCGCAGTAGTTGGTCACGCGGGTCACCGGCAGGCCAGGCATCCCCAGGATGTCGGCCACGAAGTCACCCGCATAGCCGGGAAAGCTGCCCCCCACCGTGGGGTCGAAGGTGCCCAGCCAGGCGGCCTCGATGCGCTCCTTCTCAATTCCGGCGTCGGCCAGGGCCTCGTTGACGGCCTCCAGCCCCTGCTCGGCGAAACTCTTGTCCTGCAACGCGCCGAAGCGCATGCACCCCATGCCGATAATCGCGACTTTGTCCCGCAAGGCCTCTGTGCCCATTGGACGCCCCCTTTCACTATCCCCTGCCGGCGCAGGCCCTCAACGCCGACCAAAGGTGGCCCATCTTACCCTTTATGCAACACTGCTTTCCATATACGGCGCACCAACGGTTCTGCTATCCAAATGTCTTCCCGTTCCACGATAGTGCGAAAAGTGTACTCCAATTCCTCAAGTGTTATGACTTGTTGACGGTAGGCTTCCACGAGAATTCCTAACGTTCCCTTCACCTTGAGGCCAAATTCCTGCGCGGTTTTCCTGGCTAGCAGGTCGTCTATGAGCACCCATTCAACAGCCTCGACCAACGCCAAATAAATCGTTTGCTTTTCCCCATCACCCAAGGGCGAAGCTTGTAGCTTTTCCGGGAATGTGGCTTGAGAGACATCTTGAAGGATCAATTCACCGCGCGTCACGGATCGTTCGACGATGTAGGCATCGGGACTTCCTGATTCCATTCCCCGAACGACAACTTCGTTGTACACAGCAGACGGAACGAGAACTTGGTCGTACAATTTTGAGAGGAGAAAAACGAATCCCAACTTTCCGAGAGCAATTAAGGGACCAGCGTTCGTCACTGCTCTCATGCCAGTTCTTCCTCGACCATCTCCTCAGACCATTGGGGCTTTATTCCCCACGCGATTGCTTGCCGAACCATTTCCCGAATAGGCAATCCTGCCATCGCCGCAGCTCTACCCAGGGAAACCACGCCCTCTCGGTAAAGCCACAGCGCCTCCTGGATTTTCAACTGCCGAAGACCCAGAAGCAGTATCTCGCGCAGGTGCCCTTCATGTCCTTTGAACTCTTTGGCTAGGTCTTCAGGAATTTCCACGAGTATTCCGCCCATGGTCTTCCCCCTTTCACTGTCAGGACGTACGCGGTGGCGGAGCAGGGCCGCATTTGGGGGAGAAAAGGAGGCTGGGGGCCCCCCACGTCTCCCGGCAGGGGGTGGAACCCCCTGCACCTCCGGAGTAAAGGAGCAGCGACGCTGCGCCCCTGCTGGCAAAACCTTTTGCCCAAAGGAACCGCGTAACTCCTGTTACTATCCCCTGCCGGCGCAGGCCCTCAACGCCGACCAAAGGTGGCCGACGATAAAGGCTTTTGGGAAAAGCACGCTTGTACTTATACCCTAACCCCAGGCGTTGGTCAAGTTTCCTTTCTCCCTTCACCGCGCACGCGCACTTTCCAGGAGTAGTGGGGCAGCGCTTTGGCCGTGTGGAAGAGGCGGAACGCCAGCTCGACCTCCTGGCCCACGGCAAGCACGCGGGGGTCGCCGTCGGTGGTCTGGGTGGTGATGCGGGTGCCCTCGGGCGTGTCCACGGTGACCATGCCCACAGGGGGGGCCGGGTGCGGAATGGCCCACTCCACCTCGAAGGTGGCCACCGTGCCCCGCCGTCCCAGTCGCATGAACTCGAATCCCTCCTGGGCGCCGCACTCGTAGCAGTTGGGGCGATGGGGCCACCAGACGGCCCCGCACGACGTGCACCGCTGTGCTCGCAGGGCCAATAACTCGCCCCGCTCGCGGTAGAGCAGGGGGAGGGAGGTCCACGGTTCCGCCCCCGGCGGAAAGAGGGGCTTGTCCCGAATGTGCTGGCGGAAGAAGAGGGCCTGGGTGTAGGGAATTGGCCCCTTTGTTTCCAGCCAGAAAGCGGCCGGCCGGCGGGGTGGTCGTTTCGCCGTGGCCGGCGTCACGCGCAGCAGGTAGGCGTCGGCGCCGTCGCCGTAGCCCACCAGCACCAGAAGATCGTCCGGCTGGGCTGTTTCCAGAAGCAGCGCCAGTTGGGCCAGCGGAAAGGCCGCGCCCAGGTTGCCGGCCGCCATGAGCAGGCGGGGTGCCGGCCCCATCAGGCCTGCCCGCGCCAGGGCCGGGCCCAACGGGGACTTCCGGGCCAGGCGCATGTAGGCCCGGCCGTCAGGCGCGTAAAGGGCCACACCTGCCACCGATTCGGCCTCCACGCCCGCCTGGCGAAGCAACTCGTCCACGGCTTTGTTCACCAGGGCGAAGTACCCCACCTGGTTGGCGAATGACTCGTCGTCAGTGGAAAGGTAGCGGCGCTCGGCGTGGCGCCACACGTCAACCGTGGGGTCGCTCAGGTGGACTTCCCCCTCGATGACGGCCACCACGTCGTCCCCTTCTCCTATAACCAGGGCAGCCGCCCCGTCGCCGGAGACAGCCTCCTGAAGCGTGCCCGGCTCGAAGGGGCGCATGTCGGCCGCGGCCACCACCGCGCGCCGGGCTGAGCCCGCCCGCACGGCGTCCAAGGCCAGGCCCAAGGCGGTCGTTCCGGCGCGCAGCGTGCCGGTCACGTCGGCACTGCGGTGGACCGGAAGGTCGCAGGCCGCCGCCACCACGGCCGCGCTGCTCTTCTCGCCAAAGGGAGGCGTGGTGGAGGCGAAGAAGAGGGCGTCCACGCCCGCCTCCTGGCGCGGTCCTAGGGCCTCGAGCACGGCTTCGACGGCCATCGTGACGGTGTCCTCGTCGAAGCCGGCCACAGCCCGCTCGCCGATGAGCAACTCCTTGGCTTGCTCCATCCGCCAGGCTTCACCGATGGCCTCGCGGGGCAGGCGGTGATACGGGATGTAAAGGCCAAAGTCCACAATGCCAATCATGTCGCTGCTCCTCATCGTTCGCGCACCAATGGGACGAAGCGCACGGCACCCATGTTGAAGGCGTCCAGTTCGCCGTCTTCCCGCTTCACGAAGAGCCACAGGGTCTGAACACTGCCCGGCGGTCCGATGGGGATGACCAGTCGTCCGCCCGGCTTGAGTTGCTCCACCAGCGGCTGGGGCAGGTGGTCAGGGGCGGCTGTAACGATGATGGCGTCGTAGGGGGCGTGCTCCGGCCAGCCGTTGTAGCCGTCGGCGTTGAGGACGCGCACGTTGGTGTATCCCAGTTCCCGCAGGCGCTCCTCAGCCGAGCGGGCCAGCTCGGGAATGATTTCCACAGTGTAGACCTCAACACCCATCTCGGCCAGCACAGCCGCCTGGTAGCCGCTGCCCGTGCCGATCTCCAGCACCTTGTCGCCCGGCTTGACCTTCAGGGCCTCGGTCATGAGGGCGACGATGTAGGGCTGGGAGATGGTCTGGCCGTAGCCGATGGGCAGCGGGTGGTCGGCGTAGGCCTGGTCAAGGTAACGCTCCGGGACGAACTTGTGGCGTGGCACGGCTCGCATGGCCGCCAGCACGGCCGGGTCGCGCACGCCGCGGGCTTCGATTTGTTCTCGAACCATGCGTTCCCTCGCTTCGGCAAAGGGGTCAAGGGTGGTGGGCGTGGGGGCAGGCGCCCCCGTGACCGTGGCTTCCGGCGAGGCGAGTCCCGTCGTCAACGCTGCCCCCGTCGGGGAGGGAGCAGGCGACGGCGTCGGTCGAGCAGGACCCGCGCACCCCAAAGCCCAAAGCACCAGCAACAGGAGTTGCCACCACAACCTCTTCATCGTTCCTCACGGGTTGCCGGAGTTCGAGCGGCGATCGCTTTGCCCTCACGCCTGAACGATGTTGGCCGCGAAGTCGGTGAAGAACGCATCGGGAATGCGGATGGGTCGGCCGCTTTTCAGGTCCACCCACACCCACAGCGTGCGCGCCCGCGCAATGAGCGCGTCGTCGGCCGAGCGGCGAATCACGAAGTGGCGGATGACCGTGGCCCGCCGCACGTCCGACAACCAGGTGGAAATCTCCAGTTCGTCGTCCAGCAAAGCCGGCTGACGGTACTTGACGCGAATGCGGCGGGCAATCACGGCAAAGCCGGCTTCATCCATGCGCCGCACGGGCCAGCCGTAGGCCCTGGCGATCTGGATGGCACTGTCCTCGATGAAGGAGAGGTAGTTGGCGTTGTTGACGTGGCCAGCGGGGTCCAGGTCGCGCCACTCCACCCGCCGACGGACGGTGAAGACGCCCGGCGGTGGCGGCGGTGGCGACGGGAACCGGTCCGTGGAGAGGCCCTTGGGCAACTCGCCGGTGCCGTAGGTTCGCCGCAATTCTTCCGGTATGGGAGCCGGCCGTCCCGTGGTGGCGTCCAGGAAGACCCAATCGGTCCACGCCCGCGCCGCCAGCTCCCCTGTGGAAGCGCGCCGAATCTCGTAGGCACGACGCGAGCGCGCCCGGCGCATGTTGACCACCCAGGTGGTCACCTCCGCCGTGTCACCGTAGCGCAGGGGTTGCAGGTACTCGATCTCCGTCTCCCGAATCAGCCACCAGCGCTTCATGGCCAGGTACTCCTCCATGCCGTAGCCCGCGGCTGCTGAAGCGCGGAAGGCGGCCTCCTCCATGTAGCGCAGGTAGTTGGCGTTGTTGACGTGGCCATACGGGTCACACTCGTAGTGGCGCACGCGGAACCGCTCGGTGTGTCTCAGTGACATAGGCACCTTCTCAGCACGTGTTCTGGGGTGTGAAGTGGGCAACGGCCGCTTGGATTGTAGCACGACGTGTGGCGATGTCAACGACGGGAGATGTCGGAGGGGCGCGTTGCACCCGCCGCCTCCCCACATCCCCTTGCCCTCACGGAACAACCGTGACCTCCACTTCCAGGGGGACAGCACCCTTTTGCGAGAACCAATACTGGTGCTCGCGCACCAGGTCGAACTGGAGCCGGTAGATGCCGGGCTGTTCCGGGGCCACGACGGGCACGCGCAGACACATGGAGCGTGTCGGGTAGAGCGTGTAGGGCAGTGGGGCGCGCTCACCGTCCCACACCACCGGCGTTCCGTCACCAGCCACCCAGTGGTAGGAGAGGAAGACGGGGTACCAGTCCACCGAGCGCCACCCCTGGCTCCCCGTGTTGCGGAAACAGACGCGGGGCATATAAAGCTCGCCTGCTCGCATCTGCTCCGGCGTGCGGTGGTTCAGCCACTCCACGCGGTAGAAGGCCTCGTCGTAGGCCCGGCGCAACGCCCGCAGGCGGGCCGGATCATGAGGGGCACCGCGTGCCAGCAACAGCACGCCGTTCTCCCACGCCTTCAGGCCGAAGGCCGGGTCGTCCACCAGCGCGTCCACCAACTCGAAGAAGGCGAAAAAGTCCAGCGGGGCGCGCTCGGCCGAGGCGTCCAGGTCGAGTACCACCTCGTCGGCGGCCTCGAGGCCGTTGGGGAACAGGTAGAGGAAGCGCCGGTTGGCCACGTGGGGCACCAGGTCGCTTTGCCCGCTGAGGGCGCTGTCGGAAGCCACCTGGGCCAACACGCGTTGGATGGCTGCCTGGTGGGGGCTGCGCACCGCGTACGCTTCCAGGTAGAAGGCTCGACCTGGAGGAAAGGGGCTGAAGAAATAGGCCACCAGCAGCGATGCGGCCAGGACGTAGAGGGCCAGGGCTCGGCGTCGTTCGGGGCGGGCGCGCTCCGGGTCGAGGCGCCAGATGGCCGCCCCCGTTGCGAGGAAGATGAAGGGCAGCACAGGGGCAAAGTAGTGGGCGCGCACCGTGCCCTGCCAGGCCGACTCGGCCAACAGGTTCACCAGGGCCACGGGAACAGCGGGCACCAGCCAGAGGGGAGCAAGCAGGGCCAGACCGCCCACAGGGACAAACAGGTCGAAGAGGGTCTGGGCTTTCTCCCGGTCCAGCAGCAGGGCGGCCACCTGAAGGGGGTGGCGGGCCATGTTGAGCACGATTTCGGCCGGCGTGGTGCCGAATTGACCAAAGCGCTGGCTGATCAACCCCACGGGATCAGGACCATAGCGCGCTTCGGCCAGGGGAACGACCACGCCGAAGTCGAAGGCCAGCCAGAAGAGGCCCAGCAGCAGGGTCAAAACACCCACGCGACGCCAGCGCCGCACAAGGTAGAGAACCCCCAAGCCCAGCGCCACAAAGGCTGCGTCCACCCGGCACGTCAGTGCGCCCACCAAGGCCACGCCGTAGAGTCGCCAGCGCCGACGTTCGGCTGCGTAGATAGCCGCCGTCAGGAAAACGGGCATGAGGGCGGTGGGGTGAAAGTCGAACATGTTGACGTAGTGGAGCGGCAGGTAGGCCAGGTAGGCCAGGGTGAGCCAGAGGGCCACCCGCGCGTCTTCCAACCAGCGCAACAACGTCAAGTAGAGGGGCCAGGCGCTCAGGCCCAGCGCCAACGTCTGGACGAGAAGCAGCAAAATTGGGTTGGGCCAGAGGCGGTAGAGGGGGGCCAGCGCCAGGAAGATAACCTCCAGCTTGCCAGAAGTCAGCCGGCTGGACACCGGCGGTGCCTCCAAAGTGGCCTCCTCGAACATGGGCGTGTACTCGAAGGGGCGCCCCTGAGCGGTATTCCACATCGCCTGGCTCATGGTGCCCAAGTCGAGCGCGTGGCTGAAGAAGGAGAGGTGGCGGGCCACCGAAAGCCCCCCGAAGACGAGAACGTAGAGGACGATAGCGCCCCACACAGCATGGGTAGCCGTTAGTCGCCTGGGAGGGGAGAGGACCTGAAAGACGGGCGCCAGGTTCCAGGCAACGGCCCACGCCAGGAGAGGGACCAGCGCGTAGGTCCAAAACGCACTCCCCACTCCCATGCCCAGTGGACTCCAGACGTGGCGCACCAGGAGCAGGGGAGCCGCCAACAACGGCAAAAAGTGGGCTGCCTGCTGGCTCGCAGCCGCACCCAGGGAGTTGTGTTCTGGAGGGGCCCAGAAGGTGGGGTGGTGCGGCGACCAGAGGCGCAGGCGCGCGGCCACGGCTACTCCCCAGAGCGCAAGCGCGGCGGCCGCTCCTCCCAGTCCGTACCAGAGCAGCCGCTGGCGGTAGTAGAAGTAGAACCGCTCGCCCGCAACCCACCCCGAAAGAGCAGCCGGGTGGGCTTGATCCCACAAAACCAGACCGAGGGCCAAACCAGCCAGCAGGACGATGAAGCTGGAACGCAACAAGTGCCAAAGGCGCATACGAAAAGCTCAACCACTTGAGTTCTCCGCTCGAACGCCACAATTGTAAGGCAATCGCTCCGCGCGTCAACCGTCCACGGAATAGCCTGGCGCCCCCGCGAGCGGAGGAGGCCAAACTGTTGGGGACCAGCAGAGGAGCGCGGTTTTGAAACCTCCGCTCGTTTAGGGTATACTCTGGGTACACCTCGAGCAAGGAGGCCGCCTATGGCGAAAAACCCACCGGAAACACCCAGCTACGCCGAAGTCGCCCGCATTCTGCAACGGGCCTTTGGGCCGGACGAGGGGCTCGTGGTGCTGGAATTCATCGTCGCTCGCACGCCCCCAGAGGACGTGGCCCGCCAGCAGGACGTGCGCGAAGTGGAGGCCGCGCTGCGCCTGGAGATCGAGCGGGTGCGCCTGGAAATCGAACGGCTGCGCACTGAGTTGATGGAGAAGATCGAAGAGAACCGCCTGGAGATCGAGCGGGTGCGCGCCGACCTGACCGAGAAGATGGGCCAAATCCAGGCCGACCTGACCGAGAAGATGGGCCAAATCCAGGCCGACTTGACGAAAAAGATCGAAGAGAACCGCTTGGAAATCGAGCGGGTGCGCGCTGACCTGATCAAGGAAATCGGACAGACCAAAGTTTCTCTTATTCGGTGGGCGTTCGTCTTTTGGGTCTCGCAGATGGCTGCGCTGGTTGGCATTCTCTTTGCTCTCGTTCAGTTGCTGACTGAGAGATAATTCTATGAGTTCACGCGAAGAGCAAAGCTCTGCACCCCGCCGCTTTTTCGGCAAACACGGTAAAGGCTTCGTCCTGTTGGCTCTGGTGCTGCTGGCAGTCGTAGCGGGGCTCATCTTGGGGTGCCAAGCAAGTCAGCCCAGGAGAGTCGAGGATCAAGTAGTTGTGGTCCCTTCTCTCTTCCCGACAGAAGCAAGCACTTCAACACTGTCCGCCCTGTCCCCCACCCCATCGCCTCTCCTCCTCTCCCCTACGGCGACGAGCACGCCAGTGCCGCCGACGCCCACGCCCAGCCCAACGCCACCGCCGCCCACACTGACGCCCACGCCGACGCCCTCTCCCGCGCCGTTGCCGCCTCGGATGTTGCTGGAAGGCATCCGTCACGAATACCAGCGGCTGAACAACTGTGGGCCGGTGACTATCGGCATGGCGCTCAGCTTCTACGGGCGTCAGGAGACCCAGTACGAAATCGCACCCATCCTGAAGCCGGACCCCAACGACAAGAACGTCTCGCCGGAGGAGATGGCCGCCTACGCCCGCTCGCTGGGGTTCGTGGTCCACGTGGGCGCCGCAGGCGACCTGGAGATGCTGAAGGCCCTGCTGGCCGCCGGCTTTCCCGTCATTGCTGAGACCTGGTTCGAGCCGGAGCCGGGCAATGGCATGGGCCACTACCGCCTCCTCATCGGCTACGACGAGGCGACCGGTGAGTTCGTGGCCCACGACTCGTACAACGGCCCCTTCATCCGCCTGCCCTACGACGAGTTCGACGAACTGTGGCAGGTCTTCAACCGCACGTATGTGGTGGTCTACTCGCCCGAACAGCAGCCGGCGGTGGAAGCGCTCCTGGGGTTCCGGCTGGATGAAAGCCGCATGTGGGCTCATGCCTTACAAGTGGCCCGCGCCGAAGTGGCAGCTTCGCCGGACAATCCCTTTGCCTGGTTTAACCTGGGCACTAGCTTGCTCCGCGCGGGCGACGCGGCCGCCGCAGCCGAAGCTTTCGACCGCGCGCGGGCCATTGGGTTGCCGTGGCGCATGTTGTGGTACCAGTTCGGTCCCTACGAGGCCTACTTCGCCGCGGAGCGGTACGACGACGTAATTGCCCTGGCCTCCGAAACGCTTCAAGGGGCGGACAACCTGGAGGAGTCGTACTTCTGGCGTGGGCGGGCCCGCGAGGCGCTGGGCGACCTGGAGGGCGCCCGGCAAGATTACCAGCGGGCGGTTGCGTTCAACGCCAACTTCCGGCCAGCCGCCGAAGCCTTGGCGCGATTGCAGGATCAAGCACAGGGTCAGTAGACCAGAGGCCCCTTAGGGAAGCCGCTCCATCACGAAAAGGGCCGGGTAGATGCCGCTGGTCTCGACGATGCGCACGTGCCGAATGCGGAACCCACCGTGCCGGTGAACAGCGCGGGTCAGCGCGCCCCGCTTGCGGGCCAGCATCACCAGCCGCCCACCAGGCCTGAGCACCCGCCACGCCTGGGCCAGAAAGCGGGAGTAGAAGCTGAAGAAGTGTAAGCCCCGTCCCACGCGCACCCCGTAGGGCGGATTCGTGACGATGGCCGTGAAGCGCTCCGGCTCATAGACCTCGCTCAGGCGGAGGGCGTCGGCGCGGCGCAGGTCCAGGCGGTCGGACAGGCCGAGCAGGGTGGCGTTTTGCCGGGCCCCTTCCACCGCGCGCGGGTCAATGTCACACCCGAACAACTCGTATCCCGGCAGGACGAAAGCCGCTTCCAGCAAGATCGTTCCCGAGCCGCAGAAGGGGTCCAGCAAGGCACCATGTCCTGGCTCCAATCGCCCCAGGCGCAACATGCCATAGGCCACCACCGTCTTGAGGGCGGCACGGTGGTGGTAGGCGCGCGGGAAGCGGCGGTCGAGCGGCTCCCGCGTGAGTTGCACGCTCACCAGACAAACGTCGTGGTACACGTCCACCCGCACGTTGACCTCGTATCCCGTTAGGTCCACAGCACAAGCGTACTTCTCCACCAGCGCGGCTCCCGCCTCCCGCATCACGTCCATGCTGTTAAAGGAGTGCTGACCGATGCGTTCACTGCTCACCCGGAAGCTGCGGGCCGTGCGCAGTTCGGGGATTTCGATGCGGGCCAACTCCTCCCGAATGGCAGCCAGCGGGTTTTCGACCGGGAGGCGGAACTCGTGGAGAGGGCGCAGGATGTGGTAGATGGAGCGCATCCGGCGCGCGATGGGCTCAAGCACCTCAAGCGGGTGAGGCGCCCGCCCATGGGCGTACCCGCTCAGTCCATAGGGCTTCGGTTCGGCTTGTCCGCCTTCTAAATCCGCCTCTTCCAAACGCTCGACGAACTCTTGGGCAACGATGTCCTCCAGCCCCGGGTTCGTGGTGAAGAGCAGTTGAGTTTCCTTGGCCATTTTCCCTTTCCTTTGGCAGCCGTGCCGGTTTGGGCTATACTTCGTCCGAACATTGTACCGCACCTTTGGACCCGCGTGAAGAAGGGGTCGAAACACTGCTCGGCTCGGCGAGTCAAACCGTGACACAACAGGCACCCATCTCCCAAACACGCCCCACAACCCCAACACGACCTTCTCGTGCTCCCGAACCAGCAACGGAGAGCGGCCCCTCCAGCCTGCGCGCCGCGCTCCTGGGAGGCGGCGTGCTCCTCGGGGTTGTGGGACTGGTCTACGTGGCACCCCTGGGCCGGCCTGGTTTTCTCGCCACTCAAATGGGCGTGCTCCCCCTGCTGCGCGTGCTGGGACGCCCTCTCCCTCCCACAACGCCCGTGGCCGCCGACGCCGCGTGGGTCTACGGGCTGGCCCGTGGGCTGATGCGGCTGGGCTTCTCGCCAGGGCAGGCGCTCGAATTGTTGCTGGTTGTGGCCATTTTGCTGGGAGGAGCCGGTGTAGCTGCCCTGGCCTGGCAGGCGTGGGGGTGGGCTCCTGGCGTGCTGGCTGGAGCTCTCTTCTTCGCCCTGCCAGCCCACATTTCGGCCCGTTTCATCCGGGGCGTGCCGGGGGAAATCTGGTTCTGGGCGGTCGTCGTGTGGGCCGCGTGGGGTGCGAGCGGACTCCGCAGGTGGCAGCGCCTGATTGGGGCGATGCTGGCCGCCTTTGCCTTGATTACCTGGCCCACAACTACAGCAGTGGCGCTGCCCCTGCTTGTGCTCGTGGGAGGGGGAAAGCGTTGGTCCCACGTTCACCGAGTCCAGGGAGTTCTTGGGTGGATCGGGGCGGTGCTGGTGCTCGTAATCCTTCGCTGGCGAAGCGCCGCGCCCGCTTCCGCCCTTTTCCCCTTCCAGTTGTTCAGCGCCGCGTGGCCGGAGCCGGAAGCGTGGGTGCGCGGCGGCTCCTACCAGGTGGGCGCCGTGCCCCTGCTGGGCGCCCTGGTAGTGCTGGCGCAACGCTGGTCGGCGGACCGGCTGCGCGAAAGGCTCTCTTCCGTTGAGTTGGGGTGGGCGGCGGCGCTGGGCCTGCTTGCCTGGGCGGTGGTGCCGTGGGCGCCAGTGACGCGGGCCGCCAGTGCCGTGGGCGGGCACGCCTTCCTGGTGCTCCTGGCGAGCGTGGTGTTGACGCTGGTTGCCGCGCAACTCCCGCGCCTTCAGCCCGCCCTGGCCGAATGGGCGTGGCTGAGCCTGCTGGTGGCTTTGGTGGCGTGGAGCGGCTACTCCCTCTTAACGCCACCTGCACTTCCCGACGTGCCCCTGGGCGCAGAGATGGCCTCCTTCGAGGTGCCCGACGGCGGCCCGGCTCTCCTGCTCCTGGGCGTGGAGGGAGAGGGCCAAGCCGTGGCCGGTCAGGTGGTCCGCGTGAAGGCGTACTGGCAGCTTCTGCAGCCCGTGAGCAAGGATTACACCGCCTTCGTTCACGTGGTGGCACCTGACGGCTCGCTGGTGGCCCAGGGCGACCGGCTGCTGCTGGCCGGCGAGCGTCCCACGTCCGGCTGGGGCGTGGGCGAGGTGGTCGTCCAATCCTACGAAATCGCGTTGCCGGCGGAAGCACCGCCTGGTCCTTACACGCTGCGTTTGGGAGTCTACCTGGCCGAGACGCTGGAACGCCTGCCCCGCACGGGCGGCGGGGACGCGCTGGAGGTGCCGCTGTGAGCCGCCGGTGGGACTGGCCCTACGCGCTGCTGGTGCTGCTGTTGAGCGTGCCGGCCATCGGCCCCACGCTCAACCCGGGCTACTGGTGGGGGGCGCACGACGCCCGCCACAGCGTCTACTTCCTGTTCGAGTTCGACCGCGCTGTGCAGGACGGCGTGCTCTGGCCCCGCTGGTCGCCCGACTTCGCCTTCGGGTATGGTTACCCCTTCTTCAACATCTACGGGCCACTCTCCTCCTTTGTCGGCGAGGCCCTGCACCTGATGGGGCTTTCCTTCGTGGACGCCGTCAAGGTGGTCTTCGCGCTGAGCGTGCTGGCCAGTGGCCTGGCCATGTGCGGCTTCGTGCGCCACGTGGCCGGACCACGGGCGGGCGTCGTGGCTGGCGTGGCCTACGTTTACTTGCCCTACCACCTGGCCGACGTGTACGTGCGGGCCGCCCTGGCCGAGAGCGTGGCGCTGGTGTGGTTGCCCCTGGTCTTCTGGGGCTTCTTGGCTGTGAGCACGGTCCCCACGCCGGGGCGGGTGGCGTGGGCGGCCCTGGCCTACACGGGGCTGCTGCTGAGCCACAACGGGCTGACTGTTCAGGCCACCTTTGTGCTGGGGGCCTTCGTGGCCTGTGTGCTGGCCTGGCGCAGCTTCGAGGAAAAGGGGTGGCCTGCTCGCGCTCGCACCGCGCTGCGGCTGGGCGTGGCCGCTGGGAGCACGCTGGCGCTGGGCATGGCCGTGGGTGGTATTTTCCTGCTTCCCTGGGTATTGGAGTACAAGTACGTGCGCACCGACCAGTGGCTGGCCGGGTACTACTCGTACCGCGAGCACTTCGTCCAGTGGTGGCAACTTTTCGACCCGCGCTGGGGCTTCGGGGTGAGCGTGCCCGGCCCCGACGACACGTTCCCCTTTCAGCTCGGCGTGGTGCCCCTCCTGCTGGGGGTTGCCGCGCTCTGGGTTCCTCTCGACCTGTGGGGGCGACGAATGCGCCTTGCCTTCGTCGCCTTGTTTGTCCTGTTTACCCTGCTCATGCTGGAGCAGGCAGCGCCAGCCTGGAGCGTCCTCGGTCCCCTGCTGTCGCCGGTCCAGTTTCCCTGGCGGCTGCTGGTCTTCGCGGGCTTCGCGCTGGCCTTTTTGAGCGGGCTGGCCCTGGCGCGCGCGCCCGACAGCGCGGTGCTGGCGGCCAGCCTGCTGGTGGTGACGGCCTCGTATCCCTACGTGCAGGCTGAGATTCGCCCGCCAGCGGAGGGACCGGTGAGCTACGCCGGACTGATGCGCTTCCAGCAGAGTGCCGGCGAGATGACCGGCTCCTCCATCTGGGTGCGCGAAATTCCCACCTGGTCTCCATTGGCCGAGGTGTGGGTGCGGGGCGGGGAAGTCACCAGCCGCGTGGACTACGGCGCGCTGCCCAAAGGCGTCCAGGTGGCCTCGCGGTGGGCCAACAGCCAGGGGGAACTGGTGGAGTACCGGGCCGAGCATCCCTTCCGGCTGGCGTTCAACATTGCGTACTACCCCGGCTGGAGGGCCTATCTGCTCGATCCCGAGACGGAGGAAGTCGTGCGTCCGCTGGAAATTGTCCCCCACGGCACGCTGGGCCACATCCGCGTTGAAGTGCCAGCCGGTCACCACCTGGTGCTGGTGCGGTTCGAGGACACGCGCCCCCGGCGGGTCGGCAAGGTGCTCTCGCTGGTGGGCCTGTTGATTGTGGGCGCGTTGCTGCTGTTGGAGGCTCGGAACAGGCGAAAGGGTGTTCCAAGGAGATAAGGAGGGTGGAAGATGTCAATCTGGAATTTACAAGACCTTCCCCAACCGCCGCGCTGCATTGTGTGCCTCTACCCGGTGAACGAAACGCCAGTCATCGTGGTGGAGGAGCGAAGCGGCTATTGGGCGGCAGCCAGGGAGGCCCGTCGAGCCAGCGAGGCCGCACGGGCCGCCGGAAACGAGGAGGAATTCGTGGCGAACTTGCCGGTCCTTCACCTGGAGTGCGCCCGCAAGCTGGCCATTCAACTCTTGAACGACATTGCCCTGCTCGGGGAAATGGGGCTGACGCGCTCAGGGTGATGGGCGAACTGCCAGGCGCACCAACCAGAAGCCAGCACGTGCTTCGCCTTCGGGCGCTTCCCTGTACACGAGAATGTGCTTCTCGTCCACCAGTTGAAGGCCGTGGCCGTTTCGGAAGAGAAACGTTGGGCGAATGTGTTCCGGGCTCCAGGCATAATAGGTGGTCGAGCGGCCGCCATCATAGGGCGAAGGAAGGAAGGCGAACAGGAGTATTCCTGAAGGGAGCCAGGTGAGATAGTCAATGGTGCCCGGGCTGGGAGCTTCCCACACCAGGCGTCGCGCTTGACGCGCGGCGTCAAACGCCCACAAGAGCGAAGGGAACCCTTGCTGGCCCTGCGTCACGAAAGCCATCAGGGGCTGGCGGGGCGCCCACGCAAAGGTGCGGTTTCCCCGAGCCGCACGGATGTCCAGAACTGTGTGGTAACCGTCTGGAAGGCTGGAGAGGCTCAGCACGCCCGCCTCGCCGCCCGCAATGAGGCGGGCAACAAAGCGGGGTTCTTCCTTTTCGTCGAGGAACACATGGGCCTCGTCCAGCACGAAGGGATGAAGCATGGAGGGCGCTCCCAGCGGAATGGCCGTCTGACGACCGTCGGCGAAGCGGACAACGAGGTCACCATTCGCCGAGCGGTAGGCCAGTCCGCCAGGAAGCGGTTGGAGCGAAGTGCCTGGCAGGACGGCTCCGGCGGGAGTGGTAGTAGCGCTGGACGCATCAACTTCGTAGAGAAGCCATTCGCTTGGCGGCTCCTTCAATCGCTGGATGAGCACAAGGGCTCGTGTGGGCGACAACCATGCCACATCCCACACGTTTCCTTCGGCTGCGGACAAGGAGAGAAGGGGAACTGTTGCGCTTGTGCCCAGCTTGCCAGTGTGAAGGACATCGTCACGGACACACAGGAAATGGCGGCGGTTCGGAGCCATCCACGGGGGGCACGGCACGTCGAGTCGGTAAAAGTCCTCCACAACGGGAGAGGGGAATTCGTCGAAGGGTTGGCGGAACGAGGACACTTTTATAAACCAGAGGGAGAGACCGACGAAGAGCACCCCACTCAGGATGGTGACGATGGCCAGGAGGCGCCTTACGGAAACAGGCAATGGCTTTTCGCCGGCAGACTGGACGGACATGGGTATTCCTGCCAAAACCAGTCCAGAACCTGTTGTCTCCCCTGAAAGGAGTATAATCATGAAAGGGGCTGTTTCCAAACGCCATTGGCAGCAAAAGTTCGACATGTTGGCCGTGCTGGCACTGGCGTTGACGGTCTTTGCATGGATGCCCCTGGTAGGCCCCTTCTACTTCAAAGCGCACGACTCGCGCCATGCCCTCTTTTATGCCGTGGAGTTCTTCCAGAGCGTGGCCGAGGGATACTTGGTTCCCCGCTGGGGGCCGGATTTCGCCTTCGGGCGGGGCTATCCAGTCTTCGTCTTCTATTCGCCCCTTTCGCTTTACATCGTCCAATCCTTTCGTTACGTTGGGCTGGGCGTGGTGGCCTCGGTCAAGGCGGCCTACGTGGTGGGTTTCCTCTTCGGCGCGGCGGGCATGTATCGGTTGGCCCGCCGGTGGTTTGGAAGACAGGCCGCGCTGCTCTCCACGCTGGCTTTCACGTACCTGCCCTACCACCTGGTGGACATCTACGTTCGTGGCGCCCTGGCCGAGTTCTGGGCGCTGGCCTGGTTCCCCTGGGTGCTGCTGGCTGCCGACGCCCTGGTCGGGCGGCCGGACAGGCGCCGGGTAGCGGCCTTCGGGCTGGCCTACGGGGCGCTGATTTGGGTCCACAGCTTGACGGCGATTCTCTTCACGCCCTTCTTGGGTCTCTTCCTGCTGGCCCGCTGGCTCGCCGTGTGGCGCGATGCCCGCGCGCTTCCGTGGCGCCCTGCCCTGGGCATTGCTGGCGGTGTGGGCTTGGGCTTGTGGATTGCCGTCGGCTTCCTCGTCCCCAACGTCGCTGAGCAGAAGTACATTGCCCTGGAGCAGTGGACGAGCAAGAATTACCAGTACGACAAGCAGTTTGTCTACCCCGGCCAGTTCCTCTCGCCCTTCTGGGGCTTCGGCTACGCGGTGGAAGGGCCTGAGGATGGCATGTCGTTCCAGCTTGGCATCGTGGGCGTGGGGCTGGTGGCGGGTGCCATTTGGCTGGCTCTGCGGGACGAACTGAGCCGACGACAGCGAGAGCTCGTCTGGCTCTTCGCGGCCCAGTTGCTCTTGCTGCTTTGGGCCATGACGCCTGCCAGTGCCTGGGCCTGGCGCGCGCTTCCGCCCTTGCAGTTCATCCAGTTCCCGTGGCGCCTGCTGGCCGTGGCGGTTACCGTGGTGTCCGTCATGGGGGGCGCTGTGGCGGCCTGGGCCGCCCGACAGTGGCGCGGGTTGGTTGTTGCTCCTCCTGTGTTCATCCTGAGCGCGCTGGTGTTGCTGGTGGCACTGCCCTACACGGTGCCCAGGTACACGCCGCCGAACCCGCGCGAGGAGACGGTGCTCGTGCTTTTCGACTTCGAGCGGGAGCACCCCGACATGGTCGGCTACCTGGCGACAACGCAACAGCAGCCCACCAGCTCCCCTATGCTGGCCCAGTTCGAGGCCGGCCAGCCGCCGCAGAAGTTCCGCGTGCTGAGCGGCCAGGCCGAGGTGCGCCAACTCCGCTACCGGGGCGTGGTGGTGGAGGCCGAAATCCGCGCGGCCACACCCGCTACCATCGAGGTCATGACGTACTTCTATCCCGGCTGGCAGGGGTGGCTCGACGGGCAGCCCTTGCCCCTTCGTCCCGAAGGGATTTATGGCCACATCGCCTTCAACGTGCCGCCCGGCGAACACCGCGTGGTGCTGCGCTTTACCGACACCCCCTTGCGCCGGGTTGCCACGCTAACGACGGGACTAGGCCTCCTCGTCGCGGCTGTGCTGGGCCTCTTTCCCCGGAGGCGCACGTCTCTTTCCTCCAAGAACGCTCGCCGGCATTGAAAATCCTCATCCCCCCTTTTCCGCTTGACCGCTTACTCGACTCCAGTATAATTAGGCCGCTGAAAATGTGAGCGTTCCAAGCGAGCCTAGAAACGACCATGAACGAGACCTGTTCGTCATCTTGTAAAGTCGAGGCCTCACGAGCGTCAGCCCCCAACGGCCAGACGCAATGGTCTCGATTCCCAGAAAGCCAGCACACGACAACAAAACATGCGCGGTATGCACTCTTTGCTGTCCTTCTGGCTGTGTTCCTGTTGACACCAGCCTGTTCCGCCCAATCCAAAATTGTCCCGTTGCGGGATTCCTGGATAGCAGAGAGTTTCCTCGTCCCTTCTCCCACCGGCACGCCTCAACCGACGGCGGCCCCTAGGCGTTTGATGCCCACTTTCACCCCGCACCCTTCGTCAACGCCGTCACCTGTTCCGACGAGGACGCCAACGCCGACGCCTCCTCCACCCACGCCGACACCGATACGCTACACCGTCCAAGAAGGCGACACGCCGGCGGCCATTGCGGCACGGTATGGTGTGACGGTAGAGGCATTACTGGCTGCCAATCCAGACGTGGAACCTACCCGATTGCAGGTGGGGCAGACTCTTATTATTCCTGGACCGGAAACGCTTGCCGTTCGGCCACCTTCCACGCCCACACCGTCGCCCGCTGAACCGACATCTACGCCTGGACCCGGCACACCAACCGCTACGGCAGAGGCAACTGGCGGTGGGGGGCTGGTTGACAGCACTCCCATTGTCATCAAAGTGCCAGAGGTGGGCGATTCGGCCACAATTCATTATGTTCAAGAGGGAGAAACACTGAGCCAGATTGCCGAGCAATACGGCATCACGGTGGGGGACTTGCTGGCAGCCAACGGCCTTTCGCCCGATGTGCAACTCATTGCTGGTGAGCCGCTCGTGATACCCAAAGGAGTTGTGACGCCAGCACCAACCCGCACACCAACCCCTCAGCCCGTCGCCGAGGCACCCACTCCCACACCGATTTCTCTGACCGGCCTGACCTTTGCGCGCGAAGCCGAAAATACCCCTGAGCGCCAGACACCCACGCCCGTTCCGCCCACGCCGACGCCTATCGTGTACGAAGTGCAACGGGGAGACACCCCCCAACGCATTGCCGACCGGTTTGGCATCTCCGTGGACGACTTGCTGGCGGCCAATCCCGGCTTGAACCCACGTGCCCTTCAAATTGGACAGAAGGTGATCATTCCGCCCAAGACCGGCAGTGGTCAGCCGGTTTACACCCCCACCCCGACACCCGTGATTGTCTACACTCAGCACACAGTGCAACAGGGCGAAACGCTGGCCTCGATTGCCGAGGCATACGGCATCAGCCTGACCGATCTGGTCAATGCGAACAGTCAGAAGTTGACACCCGAAGGTGGCGTGGAACCGGGCATGGTGCTCAGGGTCCCCTTGGGCACGCCGACGCCTACTGCCACACCGACACCGTTCCCCACGTTCACGCCGACGCCCGCGCCGCCGTATCCGGCACCCGTCCTTTTGCAACCTCGCCGGTACGCGCTCATTTCGGGCACCAAGACACCGTTGCTCATGTGGACTTCGTCCGGGGTGCTCCAAGAGGACGAGTATTACGCCGTCCGTGTGCGCTTCCTTGAAGAGGATGACGTGGTGTACACTGAATACTTCCGCACGAAGGGTACCTCTCTACGCTTGCCCGAGGAGTTGCGGCCACCTCAAATGATGTTGGTGCGCTGGGACGTGCTCGTCATTCGCATGTTGACGGACGAAATTGTGGGCGAGGCGTTGAGCCCACTTAGTCAAACCGGCGAATTTTACTGGGGACCGTGATCCAGTAAGCAGTGAGCAGTGAGCAGTAATCGGTGTTCGATTTGGCTGTGTTCTGGCTTTCTTCTCTTCGTCCACTGATTACTGACAGGACGTACATGGTGGCGGTGCAGGGCGGCATTTGGGAGAGAAAGAGGCTGGGGAACACCCCCCACGCCCCCCGGCAGGGGGTTCCACCCCCTGCACCCCCGGAATATGGCTGACAAAATCTTTCTCCAAAGTCACCGCGTAACTCCTGTTACTGAATCACTGACAACTGATCACTGAACACTCAGAGGGAGGGATAGATCAATGGAGATCAAAAGGGTCGGCGTCGTTGGATGTGGCTTGATGGGTTCCGGCATTGCCGAAGTGTGTGCCCGGCATGGGTACACGACCATCGTGCGCGAAGTCAACGACGACTTGATGGAAAGAGGCCGTGCCCGCATCAAGGCCAGCATGGACCGTGCCCTTAAGCGCGGCAAACTCTCCCAGGAAGAGTATAACCAGGCATGGTCGCGACTCTCGTTTACCACCAACATGGAAGACTTCCGGGACTGTGACCTCGTGATTGAAGCGGTAGTGGAGAACATGGACCTGAAGAAAGAAGTCTTCCGGGAACTTGACCGCATCACGCCATCTCACGCCATCTTGGCAAGCAACACCTCCTCGTTGAGCATTACCGAAATGGCCTCGGTCACCAACCGCCGTCCTCAGGTGCTGGGGATGCACTTCTTCAACCCGGTACCGGTCATGCCGCTCATCGAGTTGGTGCGAGGTTTGGAGACCAGCGACGAGACCCTTGCCAAAGCCCGCGCCTTTGGGGAGTCGCTGGGCAAGGAGATCATCGTGGCGAAGGACACACCGGGCTTCATCGTGAACCTGCTGCTGATTCCGTATTTGCTCGATGCTGTTCGCTGGCTTGAACACGGCTTGGCTACTAAGGAGGACATTGACAAGGGCATCAAACTGGGGTTGAATCACCCTATGGGGCCCTTCACGCTGTTGGACTTCGTGGGGCTGGACACCACTCTCTTCATAGCCGACGCCATGTACGAGGAGTTTCGCGATCCCAGATACGCAGCTCCGCCCTTGTTGCGCCGTATGGTTGCTGCTGGCCACTTGGGACGAAAGAGTGGCAAGGGGTTTTACGACTATTCATGAGGAATCCGGTCAAAAGTGCGGCGCGCTTTCGAGCGCGCCGCACCTGTTTGCCGTCATGGACGGGGGCGGATGGGAGTCGAACCCACCGGGCCTGGTTCAGCACCACGCCCCACCGATTTTGAAGACCGGGGGCCCCACCGGGGACCAACCGCCCCCTCACGTTTAACAGAGGTTCCTCCTGCAGCACGCCGGTCCACGCTGCCGAAGTCGCTCCTCACATCCGGTCGTTAGCTGCGCCGAAAGACGAACCACACAGCCAGTGTTCCTTCCACAAGCAAAAAGACATAGAGCAAAAGCACAACGAGCAGTGTTTCCATTTCTTCCTCCTCGAGTGAAATAGTGGAGAAACTTGTCGTGGATAGATTGTACAATGGAGAAGCAGCCTGTCAAGCATAACCTTTAAGGAGGCCAGTTCATGTTGACGCTTTTGTTCGTTTTGATCTTTGTGGCGCTTCTTTTGCTCTCCCTTTTAGGACCAGTTAGCATCAACGACGAAACTCACCGCACTCCCCCGCCCATGAAACCTATTCTCTGGGGCCAAACTGAAGATGGAAAAACAATCGTCATTTATCCGCCTCATAAGTAGCTGGTCAAGGGTATTCCTGTTGCCTGGTGGTGACGAGCGGGGCAGTGCAAATACTTGGCTTTCAACGGATGGGCGGCAGCGCCGTCCAGTCGTAGCCGATGTCAGGATCGTCGTGCGGAATGCGTCCCTCGTCGGCTGGGTTGTAAACGTTGGACGTGATGTAGAAGAGGTGAGCCTCCCCGCTGAGCACCTTGCAGCCGTGGGCCACTCCCGGCGGAATCTTGAGCACGATGGGATCGTAGTTATCTCCCATGTAGACTTCCTGTAAGACTCTGTACGTGGGCGAGTCAGGGCGCATGTCGTAGAGGGCCACCTTGATGTTGCCCACCGGCACGTACCACCAGTCCACCTGATGCCAGTGGATGTGCCACGCCTTGGCGACACCCGCAAACATGCGGCTGTGGCTCCACTGGCCAAACCCTTCGCCGAAAAACTCGTCCGTCACGCGGATCAGTTCGCGGAAGAAGCCGCGCTCGTCACGGTGGGTGACGAGGGGCTTGATGACAACGCCTTCAATGGTCGCCTGACGGGCCTCGGAGATCGTCGGTGTCTTTTTGCTCACTTCCTTAATCCTCCCCCAAAAATCAACACACGTTTACGACTTTTTGCGGGCCTTTGAGTAGAGATTTCCTCAACTTCTTGTACTGAGGCACGTGTTTGGGAATGTATACACCGCTTCCCGGCGGAACGGCCCAATAATACTCGTGGTGGTGACGTGACCACCGCTGGTATTTCGCTTTGAGGTCTCTTAGCCATTCGAGTTTGTTCAACATCTTTATGACTTCCTTTGGATAAGCCGGGTGGACTTCGATCCAGACAACTCGCACCAGGTTTCCGCCGGTATCTTCAACGCCAATCCCATAGTCCCACCGCTCTTCCTGAGGGAAAAGAGGCCGCAAGTCTCTATCCAAACACACACTGCTTAACTGGAAAGAACGGGTGTTACCACATCGAATGCACCCATTTTGTCCTTTGTGCCTTTGCGCCACAGCTTGCAAGCCACTTTGGCAATTTAAAGAGAGCGTTCTGTTGTATCCCCTCGAAAGCGATCGAGACCAAGCGGCTATCTCGTTACAGAAGGCCATTTGTGTTCTCCCAATGCACCTATGCGGCATGTCGCTCGATGGCTTTGGCCACCAAATCGGCCACATAACCGCTGAATTCGCTCAACCCGCCCCAGCCGGCTACGTGGATGTTCTCATCGCTGGGGTCAAGGCTCGATATGTCCACAACATCCCCTTCCGGGCGAAAATAAAAGACTCTATACGTCCTTGCCAACGCAGAACGGGCAAGCTCCCAATATTCGGCACGGTTAGGCCAGCCCCCAAGCTCTAAAACAGCCTTCTCATCTTGATACCGCTTGAAAACTTGAAATGCCCACACAATGTCGAGCACCGCCAATGAGTGCGTGGAAAGCAGTACGCGATATCCTCGACGGAGGAGTTCCAGAAGAAGCATCATCACGCCATGTATAGCGCGGGGGTGAAGCCCCATCTCTGGTTCTTCGACAATGATCCATTCAACAGGTTTTCGACGAGAGACACGACCTGCTGGCATGAGCCAATAGAGTCCCAGCAAAAGCGGGACGAACTCTCTTTGGCCTGCTGACCAAACCATGAAGGGGAGTCTTGCGTCTCCGTCGCCTTGGACTAGCACTAACCGACGGGGTCCCCACTTACGATCGGCTTGCAACGTAAAGCCGCGGAATATGTACCTGTCAAGAAGGTCCCGAAATGCCTCTTTTAAGCGTCCCGGTTGAGGAAAAAGAAGGTTGTGCCGTGAAAATTCCGCTTGCACCAATTGGTGAAGTACATCGCTGAACTGGCGTACAACAAAGGGGTCTTCTACTCGGTATTCGCCGAACGGGCGCGTCAACCCATCACGCAACACAAGAACTCGCTGAGCGGGGATGTAAAACACGCGCTCCTTTTTCTCCGACGATGCCAAGAAGCTTTCAGGCGAGATAGTTTTGCCGTTAACAGACACAGTGCTGTTTTCTTGCCATATTCCTCCAAGCCCTTCGCCGAAGTACAGGTCGAGGAAGCGGGTCACATCGTCCTCCCAGACGAGATCGAACGCCTTGAGGCGATGGGCCACAAATCCGGCATCATGGAGCAACTTGAACGTAGCCAGAAAAATGCTCTTTCCTGTCGCCTGGGGGCCGACCAGCACTGTTAAATCGCCCAATTCGATATCAGCGTGAGCAATAGGCCCGAACGCTCGCATGTAAACTCTCATTAGTCACCGCCCTTTCTTAATTTCAGGTCGAGACGTCCCAACACCTCCTCCACAGCCTCTTCTTGGCGCCGGCGCTCCACGCCGGTGGAGAAGTAGATCGCTGCCGGGTGGTGGACGACCAGTGCGGCGGTGCTCTGTTCGGGAATAAGCTGGTAGCCGCTGGAGAGGCGCACGCCGATGCGCTTGGCGCCCAGCAGGCGCAGCACGTCGGCCTGTTGTTCCAGGTCGGGGCAGGCCGGGTAGCCCCACGAGTAGCGCAGCCCCCGCTCGGACGGCAGGTTCAGCTCGCGGCGGATGAGGCGGTTGGTCCACTCGGCCAGCCCTTCGGCGAGTTGGTCGGCGAAGCCGTTGATGAAGTAGGCCTCGGTGTACTCGCCAGCCGCTTGAAGGATTTCGATTCGGCGGGTGGCCTCCGGTCCGGCGGTGACGACCTGAAGGGCCACCACGTCCCGCCCTTCCTCGGCCAGCATGAAGTAATCACTCAGGCAGAGGCGCTGGCGGTCCGGCTGGCGCGGGAAGGTGAAGCGGGCCACAGGCCGCTCGTGGTCCTCCGGGTCAAAGATGATGAGGTCATCTCCATCGGCGGCAGCCGGGAAGTAGCCGTAGATCACGCCGAAGGAGAGCCAGCCGGTCTCGGCCAGTTCGGCCTCCAGGCGACGCAGAGTGGGCTCGAAAACCGTTCGCACCAACTCCTCCCACTCCTCGCCGCGCTTGCCCCGGCCGCCCCAGTGGAGGCGGTAAAGGGTGTCGAGGTCGAAGTAGCTGATTACCTCGTGAATGTCAATCTCCTCACGGGGTACCACACGTGTACCCCAAAAAGGTGGCGTGGGAGTGTCAGGTGCAGGCGGCACCACGCGCACGGTCGTCTCTGGTGCCTGCTGGGGCTTGCGCCGCGCCTGGTCCGCCTCCAAGGTTCGACGGGCCTCTTCTGTGACCTGGGCCACAAAGGCCTCCCGCTCCTCGCTCACTAGCTTGTCCATGACGGCCAACCCCTCGAAGGCGTCCTGGCAGTAGAAGACGCCCCCCGGATAGGGCTGGCCGTCTTCCATGAAGAGGATGCGGTAGCCAAAGCGCCGGTTGATGGCCGCGCCGCCGATGAGCACGGGAATGTTCAACCCCCGCTTGTGGAGTTCCTGCACACAAATGGGCATCTGCTTGCTGGTGCTCACCAGCAGAGCGCTCAGGCCGATGGCCGTGGCGTTGTGTTCCAGGGCGGCGTCAATGATGGTGTTGACGGGCACTTGCTTGCCCAGGTCAATCACCCTGTACCCGTTGTTGCTCAGAATGGTGCCCACGAGGTTCTTGCCGATGTCGTGCACGTCGCCGAAGACGGTGGCCAGCACCACCGTGCCCTTGCTGGTCCCCTCGACGCGCTCCAGGTACGTTTCCAGGCGAGCCACCGCCTTTTTCATCACCTCAGCGCTCTGGAGGACAAAGGGCAAGATGAGTTCGCCAGCGCCGAACTTGTCGCCCACCTCCTTCATGGCGGGGAGCAGGATGTTGTTCAGCACCCACACCGGGTCGTGAGCGGCCACCGCTGCATCTACCAGCGCCTCGACACCCTCCTTCTTGCGGTGGACGATGTGCCAGTAGAGCTTCTCCTCGACGCTCATCCCCTCGGTGAGGTCGTCTTCTTGGCGCGCCTGCGCTTGGGTCGCGTGTTTCTCGAAATAGGTGATCACCCGCGCCAGGGCGTCGTCGCGCCGGTCGAAGAGCAGGTCGTCTATCAGTTCGCGCTGCTCCGCCGGAATCTCGGCGTAAGGCGTGATATGTTTGGGGTTGACAAGGGCAAGGTCGAGCCCGGCCTCTACGGCGTGGTGGAGGAAAACACTGTTGATGACCGCCCGGGCGGACGGCTTAAGGCCGAAGGAAACGTTGCTAATTCCCAAAAGGGTCAGGGCACCGGGCAGGTTCTCCTTGACCAGCCGCACGCCTTCCAACGTCTCAATGGCCGCGCGGCGCAGTTCCGGCTGGCCAGTGGTCACCGGGAAGGTGAGCACGTCGAAAATGAGCGCCTCCGGCGGCAGACCGTGCTCCTGTGTGGCCATTTCGTAAATGCGACGGGCGACGGCCAGCTTGCGCTCGGCCGTGTGGGCCATGCCCTCTTCGTCAATGGCCAAGGCAATCACAGCAGCCCCGTGCTGTTTGACCAGGGCGAGCACCGCGTCGGCCTTCTCGCGGCCACTTTCCAGGTTGATGGAGTTCACGATGCCCCGGCCTGGGTACGTTTCCAGCGCCGTCTGGATAACGTCCACCTCCGTGGAGTCGAAGACCAGCGGCGCTTCCACGCTCAGGCTGAGCAGCTTCACGAGGCGGCGCATGCGGGCCGCCTCGTCCGGCTGTTCGGTGAGCGCCACACACACGTCGAGCAAGTGGGCGCCGCCAGCCACCTGGCCGTGGGCCACTTCGACGATAGCGTCGTAGTCGCCTTCCAGGAGGAGTTCTTTGACTTTGCGGCTCCCCTGGCTGTTGACCCGCTCGCCTACCAGCGTGGGGGGCGGCTCTTGCACGAGTTCGACAGCTCGCATGGCGCTGGCCACGCGGGGACGGGTGTCAATTTCGGCTGGCCGGCGCGTCCAAGGGTTGACCCCCTGCACGCCTTCCACCAGCAACCGGATGTGGTCGGGCGTGGTGCCGCAGCACCCGCCGATGATGTTACAGCCGAACTCGCGCACGAACTCCAGCAGCATCTCGGCCATAGGCTCCGGCTGCATGGGATAAACCGCCTGGCCGTCCACGTTGATGGGCAGGCCAGCGTTGGGAATGGCCGAGACGGGCAGGCGCGTGTGGCTGGTCAGGTAGCGAATCGGCTCGCGCATGTAGTCGGGACCGGTAGAACAGTTGAGGCCGATGGCATCGACCCCCAGTGGCTCCAGGATGGCGAGCACGGCGGCAATGTCCGTGCCCAACAACATGCGCCCGTTGGTGTCGAGCGTCACCTGGGCCTGAATGGCGGCCCGGATGCCGGTCTCCGCCATAGCCCGCTTGAGCCCCTCAATGGCCGCCTTCACCTCGAGGATGTCCTGGCTGGTTTCGATGAGCAGCACGTCCACTCCGCCCAACAACAAGCCCGTGGCCTGCTCCTTGAAGACTTCCACCAGGTCGGCGTAGGTGACGTCGCTGAGGCTAGGCTCGTTGGAAGAGGGCAACTTGCCGCTGGGGCCGATGGAGCCGGCCACGAAGCGCGGCTTCTCGGGCGTGCTGTACTCATCGGCCAGGCGGCGGGCCAGGCGGGCAGCGGCCTCGTTGATCTCGAGGACCCGGTCGTGCAAGCCGTACTCGCTCAGCGTGATGCGGTTGGAACGGAAGGTGTTGGTTTCGATCACGTCGGCCCCCACGTCCAGGTAGGAACGGTGGATGGCCTCCACCACGTCCGGCCGCGTGATGCACAGGTAGTCGTTGCACCCCGCGTACTGGGCGCCGCCGAAGTCCCCGGCACTCAAGTTGTATTTCTGAATGGAGGTGCCCATGGCGCCGTCGTAGACAATCGCGCGGTGGCGCAGGGCCTCCAGATATGGTGTGGCACGATTCTTCACACTCATCGTTCACCGTCGTCGTTCAGTGATCGGTATTCCGGGGGTGCAGGGGGCCCCCCCTGCTTTTGCCGTTCGCACAACACCCAACCGCGTAAGTCCTGCCAGTGAACAGTAAACAGCCAGTATCAGGAGAGGCACAGCAGCGCTAGCGCTGCTGTGCCCGCCGCAGTATGACATTTGCGTGCTTCAAGGAATGTTACGAGCCTACAGCCGCTTTTGCTTTTTCGCGCCTCAAGGCCTCCAACATCTCCTCGACCGACGTGAACTTCACGCGGGGACGGCCGACGGCCTTGCCCCGCTCGATTTCCAGGCGGTCAATGATCTTCCAGTCCTCGAACGAGACGAAGTCAGGCTGGCGCTCGCGCACCAGGCGCTCGGCGGCCTCAGGCTCGGACGCTTCGGGGTCGAGCACGCGGCCCGCCTCCACGTCTTCCAGCATACACGTGACCGTTTCCAGCGCGTCCGGCTTGTTGGTGCCGATAACGCCAGTGGCCCCGCGTTTGATCCACCCAGCACAGTAAAGGCCGGTGAGGGGCTGGTCAGTCTCCGGGTCGATCACGCGCCCTTTCTTGTTCCAGATCACCCCCCACCGCTCGTGGAAGGGCAACCCCGGCAGGGGAGCGCCCTTGTAGCCGATGGAGCGGAAGACGAGTTGGACTGGAATTTCCTCGTAGCGGTCAGTTGGGCGGGGGCGCAGCGTGCCCGCTTCGGTCATGTAGAGTTCGTTTTTCACGAGCTTCAGCCCGTCCACCTCGCCAGCCTCGTTGGCATGAGCTTCCACCGGTGAAACGAGGAAGCGCAGGTAGAGCACCCGACGCTTCGTACCAGTTGGCATCTCGCGCACGTACTGGCGAATGATTTCCAGCTTGCGCAGGGTTTCCTTGTCCGGATGTTCTTCCAAAACTTTCTTGCTCAGTTCGTCCAGTTCGGCCTCTTCGGGCCGCACCACCACCTCAGCGTCGGCCAATTCGCCCAACTCCTTGATTTCGGGCGGCGTGAAGGCGGCCTGGGCAGGGCCGCGCCGACCCAGCATGTAGACCTCGCGCACGTTGCTGTTGGCCAACGCCTCCAACGCGTAGTCGGCGATGTCGGTCTTTTCCAGCTCCTCGCGCGTCTTGAGCAGAATGCGCGCCACGTCCACGGCCACGTTGCCCACGCCGACAACGGCCACACGTTCCTTGGAAAGGTCGAACTCCAGGTGGGTGTAATCCGGGTGGCCGTTGTACCAGGCCACGAACTCGCGCGCGGAGTGGAACCCCTTAAGGTCTTCGCCAGGAATGCCCAGCTTGCGGTCCCCCTGGGTGCCAGTGGCGAAAACGATCTGGTGGTAATAGCGTTTCAGGTCTTCCAAAGTGACGTGTTTGCCGTATTCCACATTGCCAAAGAATCGAAATTCAGGCCGTTGAGCCAACTTTTCGTAAATGCGTGTGACGTTCTTGATTTTCTGGTGGTCCGGGGCGACGCCGTAGCGCACCAAGCCGAACGGAGTCGGCAGGCGCTCGAACATGTCTACCAACACCACATATTTATCCTGGCGAAACAAGTGTTCGACAGTGTAAAAGCCGGCCGGGCCCGAGCCGATGACGGCGACTCTGAGCGGGCGCTCGGCCGTACCGATTGAAGACATGGGAACACCTCCTTTCTACTCTTCTTTGTCGGCCATGATTTGGGTTTGCAGGGTGTCAACTTCGCCTTGGTAAAGGTCACGTTGGGCCTTGAGCACGTCTCCGATGGAGACGATGCCCGCCAACTTGCCCCCTTCCATGATGGGCAGGTGGCGGATGCGCCGTTCGGTCATGGTGTGAGCGACCGAATGAACGTCGTCCTGCGGCGTGCCGGTAATCAGGTCTTTGGTCATGATTTCTTCCACGCGCATGGTGCAGATGTCACGATCCTCGTAGCGGGCCGCCGCACGCACGATGTCGCGCTCCGAGATGATGCCTACCGGTTGGCCGGCCTCGTTCACGACGACAAGCGCGCCAATGTTGTGCTGAACCAGCAGGCGCACCGCTTCGCGGATGGTCTGCTCCGGCCGGACCGTCACAACGTGCGTGCCTTTTGTCGCCAAAATCGTGCGGACGTTCATTTTTCTGCTCCTTTCTGCTTTTGTCAATTTGTCCCTCACACCGTTGGAAGGGAATCCGGCAGCATAACGTCCGGCTCAGCGGCAGTGACTGCAAGGTCGCCGTAGCTAACCCGCTACTCTATGCAATTTGTGTCCGCTTTCGTGTGCGGCATAGCCGCTGCCCGCTGCAGGCGGTGTTAACCGTTGATTGTTTCTCCGGATATCCATTTTGCCAGGGTTTGTCTTATGCGGTTGAGGCGCCCTGGTGAGATTTCTCCGATTGCTCCAACAAGAATGTCTCCCGATACCACCGCTAACCGCCCAACTCGAATGACACTGGTAACCTTCAATCCGCTCTGCTTAAAATCCTCATCGCTCTCTTCAATAATCTCGTCAAAGCCATCAACGTATTGATGTAGCTGTGACGAGATCATGCAGATCAACCAGTCGTCATACTCGCCAGGCAGTTCTCCCAACAGCAGAGCAGGACGCAATTTACCCTCTACCAGATCAGTTTGCGGAAAGCGAAATAAGACCACTTGCCCTGCTTTTTTCATTAAAATTTCACCTTAATGTCTTCCACAGTGTATAAGACCGGTTCCTCTTCCATACCCCGCATTGCAGACGACAACGAGAACCAAGACCAGTCTTGTTCTTCTTGTTGCTCTGCCTTCATGAGCAGATACTGGACAAAGTCGAGCACTTCCTTTTTGAGCGAGTAAGGAAGTTTTTGGGCATAGCGGTAAATCATCTCGTCAAGCATCATAGCCTGCTTCCCTTCCGGCGGTAAAAATTCACTTTACTTTTTACTTCGGAACAGCAGATGAAGCAACAAACAGCGTCAGCCTAACGACCAGCCCCTGCCGCCCACCGGAGCACCAGCAGAATTTTGGACATCAAGCCCGGACCGATTGTTTCTCCCCGATGAACAGGGACAACTGTACACCGTCCATCGGGATGACGCAGGAAGTGATGGCTCCCCTTCACCCGTATCACCTCAAAGCCAGACTACTGCAATGCGGCAATCAGTTCTCGCCCGTTGAGCCGTGGCAGTTTCGTCATGCTTTGACCCAGACACGCTGAACCCCAATGAATTCCTGAGTCGGAAGTTCTTCACCTTCCACTTCCAAGCACAACTCAATAGCCTCCCGTATCCGCTCCATCAGGACGTCCAGCGATTTTGCTTGAGTGTGACATCCGCGCAATTCTGGAACGCTGGCTACATAGTAGCCTTCGGTGTCGCGTTCGACGATAACGTTAAAGACTCTTGCCATCCGTCTTCACCCCCTTTTCTCGTGTGTCGCTTCGCAGGATGCACCTAACAATGCCGTTATGCCGACTCCTCCTCCACCGTCTCCACTGGCTCCAGGATGCGAATCAAGTGATCTATCAGGTCCGAGCGCGTAATAATGCCGACCAGATTCCCAGTCCGGTTTACCACTGGCAAGCCGCCCACGCGCGCCACCCGCATCAGCTTGGCCGCTTCGACGACAGGAGCCGTCTCTTCGATGGTGTGGAGGGCTGTGTGCATGATTTCTCCCACCCTGTGCTGGGCAAGGTGCTCCAGCACCTCGTCGGGTGTCTCTTGCAAGAAGGGGGAATCGGCCGCCAGGCGCAGGTCGCGGTCGGACACGATGCCCACGAGGCGTCCGTCTTCGTCCACCACGGGCAGGCGGCGCACGTTGTTGTTCAACATCAGGCTCAACGCCTCGTCCAGTTGCGTGTCGGGTCGCACAGTGATAGGGTTAGGCGTCATCAGGTCGCGTACAAGGGCCTGTTTTTCCACGGCTTCCCCTCCTTGTCCAAACCGCTGTAGCGAAACTCGGCCACACTGGCTCACTGCCCACCGATCCCTGCTCACTGCTCGCCACATGTCAGTAAACCGAAACAGAAGGCGCTCGCACGGCGCGAATGATTTGAGCGGCGAGATCGTACTTGTGAAACGGAGGCATGATGTAAATCCCTTGAACCAGGTCCTGGATTGTCGAAATCAGCTCTTGGGCGATTCGTACGCCTTCAGCCGGTTTGTCTTCAGCGCGTTCCATGCGTTCCATGACGGATGGCGGAATCTCAATGCCCGGCACCTCGTTGTGCAGGAAGCGGGCGTGACGATCGTTGTAGAGGGGCAGGATGCCGACCAGCACGGGAATCTCTACCGGCCCACCGTATGCGTCCAAGAAGCGGTGAACAACGCCCGGGTCGTAGACGGGCATCGTCAAGGCGAAATCGGCTCCGCTGGCAATCTTCTTGCGCAGCAGCTTGATCTCGCGGGAAAGGTTGGCTGCGTTCATGTTCAGCGCACATCCCACCAGGAAATTCGTCGAAGAGCCGATGGAGTTTCCAGCGTGGTCGCGTCCTCGATTGAAGCCTTCCTTGATCAAGCGCATGAGGCCAGTGGGCACGATGTCATAGCTGTCGGTGGCGTTTGGGTAGTCACCAATGGCCGTGGGGTCGCCCATCACCACAAAGATGTTACGCACGCCCAGCGCGTGGGCGGCCAGCAGGTCGCCCTGAACGCGCAAGAGGTTACGCCCCCGCGTGGGAAAGTGAAGTACCGTCTCGATACCCACGCGGCTCTGAATGAGGTGGGCGACGGCCCAAGGGCTCATGCGCATGCGTGCCAGTGGACTGTCGGCCACGTTGAGGACCGTGGCGCCCGCGCCCTTCAGTGTGGCGGCGGCCGTCAACACGTCGGTCAGGTCGCATCCCTTGGGCGGATCCATTTCCACGGTGATAACGAACTCGCCTGCAGCCAGAGCGCGGGCCAGGCGCGTTGGCCCGGGCACGGCGGATGACATGGCGGGAACGGGAGAGCGGGCAGGAACAGCCTGCGGTTCCAGGACTCCGGCCTGCCACGAGTCCAGTGCAGCGCGCATGGCCCGAACATGATCCGGCGTGGTGCCACAGCACCCCCCAATGAGGCGCACACCGGCTTCGGCGGCCTCGCGGGCAAAGTCGGCAAAATAATCTGGCGTGGCGGGATACAGGAGACGTCCTCCGACGTGCTCCGGCCATCCGGCGTTGGGCATAGCCGAAACGGGAGGCGAATCCGCCAGTGCCAGCATTTCGCGCGCGGCAGCCAGGGTATTGCGCGGCCCGATGCCGCAGTTGGCTCCCACTAGGTCGGCCCCGGCCTGGCGGAGTGCCTGAGCCACCTCCTGTGGCGCGTAGCCCAGGTTGGTGAGGCCCTCCTGCCCGAACGTCATCTCGGCAACGACTGGCACGCCCGGCGCCACCTCGCGCGCGGCCCGCACGGCCTCCAGCAACTCGGCCAGGTTGCTGAAGGTTTCCAGGATAAGAAGGTCAACACCAGCTTCCACCAAGGCAGCGATTTGCTCGGCGAACGCCTCGCGCGCCTCTTCCGGGCGCAGGCGGCCCAAGGGAGCCAGGTTTCGCCCCAGCGGCCCGACCGAACCAGCAATGAAGGCCGGCTGGCGCACGTTTCGGCGGGCCTGTCTGGCAATCTCCACGCCAGCCCGGTTGATCTCGGCCACTCTGTCGGCCAGGCCATGTTTCTCCAGCCTGAACCGGTTGGCCCCGAAGGTGTTGGTCTCGATCACCTCCGCCCCGGCCAGCAGGTACGCCTCGTGGATGTCGCGCACCAGGTCGGGGCGATCCAAGTTCGCGGCGTCGAAGCACTCCTTGAACGAGATGCCCCGCGCGTAGAGCATGGTACCCATTGCCCCGTCGGCCAGCAATGGCCCCTGCGAAATGCGCGTCAGAAACGGGTGGCGCATGGAGCCCGCCTCCTGGCAATTCCCTTAATCAGTTTTCGCCGCTCCTTTTCCACGGAGTTCCTGCCACAGACACTGGTCTACATTATAGCACGCCCCACGCCATCCGGCGAGTGCAAAGAGGCCAGCGGAGAAACTTGCCACAACCCGCTTCATCGGGTATCCTTGGTCTGCCACCAGGTGCTAAAATGGACACAGGCGGAAACGGCAAGTGGTGTCGCTTTTAATTGCCAAGAATCCGGCAAAGAGAAAGTGAGGGGTGAACAATGGAGCTGTCCGCACATCAACTGGAGAGTCTGGGGCTACTCGATGCCCCGCTGGCCGAGGTGGATCCTGAACTGGCTGAAGCGATCAACCTCGAGGAACGTCGCCAGCGCGAGAAGCTGGAACTGATTGCGTCCGAAAACTACACGGCGCGAGCCGTGAAGGAGGCGGCTGCCAGCGTGTTGACCAACAAGTACGCCGAAGGGTATCCCGGCCGGCGCTACTACGGCGGGTGCGAGTACGTGGACATCGTTGAGGAGTTGGCCATCGAACGTGTAAAGACCCTTTTCGGCGCCGAGCACGCCAACGTGCAGCCTCACTCGGGCTCACAGGCCAACATGGCCGTCTACTTCGCCCTGCTGGAGCCGGGGGACACCATCCTCAGCCTGAGCCTCGACCAGGGTGGTCACCTGACCCACGGCAGCCCAGTCAACTTCAGCGGCCAACTCTACAACATCGTCCACTACGGCGTTTCCCCCGAGACGGAAGTCATTGATATGAACGAAGTGGCGCGCTTGGCCCGCGAGCACAAGCCCAAGCTGATTCTCACCGGCGCCAGCGCTTACCCTCGCCTGTGGGATTTCGAGGCCTTCCGCGCCATCGCCGACGAGGTGGGCGCCTACCTGGTCTGCGACATGGCTCACTTCGCCGGGCTGGTGGCGGCCGGCGTGCACCCCAATCCAGTGCCTTATTGCGACGTGGTCACCAGCACGACGCACAAGACGCTACGGGGGCCGCGCAGTGGGTTCATCCTCATGCGAGAGGAGTACGCCCGGGTCATCAACAAGGCCGTTTTCCCGGGCACCCAGGGCGGCCCCCTCATGCACATCATTGCCGCCAAAGCCGTGGCCTTCAAGCTGGCCATGACCGAGGAGTTCAAGGCGTATGGCCGGCAAGTGGTGGCTAACGCTCAGGTGCTGGCCGAAACGCTGGCCAACCACGGCCTGCGCCTGGTCTCAGGCGGCACGGACAACCACCTGATGCTGGTGGACTTGCAGCCCATCGGGATCACGGGCAAGCAAGCCGAAAAGCTGCTCGACGAGGTGAACATCACCGTCAACAAGAACAAAGTGCCTTTCGATCCCCGCAGTCCCTTCGTCACCAGCGGCATTCGCTTGGGCACACCAGCCCTCACCACGCGCGGCTTCCGCGAGGCCGAAATGCGGCAGGTGGGCGAACTCATTGCCCGCACCCTCCACCACCCGGACGACCCTCAGGTTCACGCCGAAGTGCGCGCGGCAGTCAAGCAACTGGCCGCGCGCTTCCCGGTACCAGCATAAACGTGGCGAGGGGACAGGGCGTCTTTTCTCCCTGTTCCCTCGCTTGTTCCAACCGAAAGAAGCGGCTATAATTCCCCAAAATGTAGAAACTCGTGCTGTTAAAGTGCCCCGCCCAGGAGTACGCGTCATGACAGAGCGTGAGCGGATCAAGCAGTTAATCATGGAAGAACTGCCCCACATCTTGAAACAGGACGTTGAGGTGCAACGGTTCGTGCGGGAGTTGATTGCGGAATACGCTGCCGGTCGGGTTGAAACAGAAAGTCGCTTCGACCGCTTGCTCGAAGAATTGCGCCAGGACAGAGAGGCGCAAATGCGGCGCTGGGAGGAGAATCAACGACGCTTGGAGCAACTGGAGCAGGAGCGCAAGCAGGCCTGGGAGGAAAATCAGCGGCGCTGGGAGCAACTGGAGCAGGAGCGCAAGGAGATGTGGAAGAAACTGGAAGAGGAACGCAAGCGAGCGTGGGAAGAGAACTGGCGGCGGCTGGAAGAATTAGAGCGAGAGCACACTCAGCGGCTGGAAGCCTTGCGACAAGAACAGGATCGGCGCTGGCAGGAGAGTTTGCAGCGGTTCGACAAGATGTTAGAAGCATTCCGCGCCCAAGAGCGGAGGCATGACCAGCATATAGGAGCTCTTGGTGCCCGCTGGGGGCTTCAAACGGAGGCTGCCTTCCGAAATGCGCTGGCCGGCATTTTGGAGGAGTTAGGATTTCGTGTTATCCACGTCGAGGAGCAGGACAAAACAGGCGAAGTTTTCAGATATCCCGAGCAGATCGAACTCGACCTAATTATTCACAACGGCAAGCTCATTATTGGAGAAATCAAGTCCTCGGTAACCAAAAGCGAAGTGTACGCGTTCGAACGCAAAGCCCGCTTCTACGAGAAGCGCCACAACACGAAGGCCGACCGACTTATCATTATATCTCCGATGGTGGACGACAGAGCCCGTCGCGTAGCCGAGCGGTTGGGCATTGAAGTCTACTCCTACGCTGAGGATGCCGGTGAAGCCCTCTCCGGTACGGAAGAGAAGGACGAGGAATAATTATTGGGCGGTCCGTTCGCCTCTGTCCTCTTTTCCGTTGAGCACCTCCCGCACGATGTAAATGGGCTTTCCCTGGCTCTCGTGGTAGGTGCGGATGATCATTTCGCCTAGCAAGCCCATGGTGATGAGCTGAATTCCCACCACGACGAGCAGCACGGCCAGGAGCAAAAGCGGCCGTGTGCCAATGTCTTGATGGCCGAGGAACTTGACGGCCGTCAGGTAGAGGCCGAACAGAATGCCCAAGCCCAACGACCCCAACCCGAGTGTCCCAAAAACGTGCAGGGGACGGGTGGAATAAGAGCCCAGAAACCAAACCGTGATGAGATCTAGAATCACGCGAACGGTGCGACTGAGGCCGTACTTGGAGCGCCCGTACCGGCGCGGCTGATGGTTCACCGGCACCTCGGCCACCGCGCCGCCCACCTGGCTGGCCAAGGCCGGGATGAAGCGGTGCAACTCGCCGTAGAGGCGCACCTCGCGTATGACCTCCCGCCGGTACGCCTTGAGCGAGCAGCCGTAATCGTGCAAGCGCACGTCGGTGACGTTGGAGATGAGGCGGTTGGCAATCATGGAGGGGAGCTTGCGGTCCAAGAAGCGGTCCTGTCGGTTCACCCGCCAGCCGCTGACGATGTCGTACCCCTCGTCAATCTTGGCCAGCAGCTTGGGGATGTCGCGCGGGTCGTTTTGCAGGTCAGCGTCCATGGTCACGATGATGTCGCCCCGGGCGTGGTCGAAGCCGGCCGCAAAGGCGGCTGTCTGCCCAAAATTGCGGCGCAGGCGCACCACCTTCAGCCGTTCGTCCTCGGCGGCCAATTGGCGCAGCAGGGGGAAGCTCCCGTCGGTGGAACCGTCGTCCACGATGATGATTTCGTAGGGGCGTCCCAAGGCTTCCAGCGCCTCGGTGAGCGAACGGTAAAGCTCGGGAATGCTCTCCTCCTCGTTGTAAAGCGGAATCACCACGGAGATTTCCGGCCGCTGGGTGTTGACCGTTTGTTCCTGTGGGGCAGGGTGTGAGCGCACTGAGACTTCGTTCATCTTCCAATCCACCTCCTACTCGCTCAGGCGCTGGAGCGCGCGAAAGATTTTCTCCTCCAGCGAAAGGTCGGGCGGCAGCCCCTGCAGGGCGGCCTGGGCCTCCCGAACACTATATCCCAGCGCCGTGAGCGCGCTAATGGCGTCAGCATCCGTCGAACTGGAAGCCGGCACCCCGGCCACGCTCAGCGCACGCACTTTGTTCTTCAAGTCCAGCACCACGCGCTGGGCGGTGCGCCTTCCCACGCCGGGCACGCGCGTGAGCAGTTCTGCCTGGTCGTTGAGAATGGCGTTCACAATCGTGCCAGGGTCGTAGGTTGCCAGAAAAGCAAGTGCAACCCGGGGGCCAACACCGTTGACGCTCAGGAGCAACTCGAAGAGCTCCAGTTCCTCCAGCGTGCGAAAGCCGTAAAGGCTCATCTCGTTCTCGCGCACGTGCAGGTGGGTATAGAGCTGGATCACATCCCCTTCTGCGCCAACCTCGGCAGCCACGGCAGGAGAAACGTAAACGCGATAGCCCACTCCCCCCACGTTTACGATCAACCAGTTGTCCCGCTTGACCTGCACCGTCCCTTCCAGGCTGGCAATCATGCTACGCCCGCTGCATCCGCTTGCGGATGGCTGCTCGCATCACTTCGTGCTCGCTCCAGGGGAACTCCTCCTCGCCGTAGCACATGGTGGGCTCGTGCCCCTTGCCGCAGGCCATCACCACGTCGCCCGGTTGTGCCTGGAGGACGGCCCACTCGATGGCCTCGGCCCGGTCGGGAATGCACACGTAGTCTTGCCCTTCTACGGCGCCGGCTGCCTGGGCGCCCCGCGCAATCTCGGCGATAATTTCGTTGACGTCCTCCGTGCGCGGGTCCTCGGCGGTGAAGACGGCCAGGTCGGCCAGGCGCGCGGCCACGCGGCCCATCATGCTGCGCTTGGCCACGTCGCGCAGCCCCGCCGAGCCGAAGACCACGATGACGCGCCCTTTGGTCATGGTGCGGGCAGCTTTCAGAGCCTGCTCCAGCGAGGCGGGGGTGTGGGCAAAGTCCACAATGGCGAGAAAATCTTGTCCCTCGTCAATGGGCTCCATGCGGCCTGTGACTCGCTTCACGCGGGCGATCCCCTCCTGAATGTGCTCGACTGAAACGCCTTGGGAGACGCCCACGGCCACAGCAGCCAGCACATTGTGGACGTTGAAGGCTCCCAGAAGGTGGGTGAAAACCTCGAAGCGGCCAAGGGGGCTTTCGACCGTAAACCGCGTGCCCTGGTTGGTGTACTCGACGTTCGTCCCTCGCACGTCGGCCTGGTGCTCCACGCCGTAGGTGAGTACCACGTCGGCCGGGTAGCGGTGCAGGTAGTCGTAGCTGGAGTCGTCTCGGTTCAGGATGGAGACCTTGGGGGTCTCCGGCTTGCGGTACGCCGAAGCAAGGGAGTCGAAGAGTTTGGCTTTGGCCTTGCGGTAGTTCTCCACTGAGCCGTGCAGGTCCAAGTGCTCGTGGGTGATGTTGGTGACCACGGCCACGTCGAAGGCCACGCTGGTGACCCGGTGTTGAGCCAGGCCGTGGGAAGTGGTCTCCAGCACGGCGTAACGCATACCGGCATCGGCCATGCGGCGCAGGTAATGCTGGGTGTCCAGGGCGTCGGGGGTGGTAACGTGAGCGCCTGTTTCCAGCCATTCGTTGCCGATGCGGGCGCCAATGGTGCTGATGACGCCTACGGGGGCACCTGTGGCCTCCAAAACGGCAGCGATGAGCGCGGTGGTCGTGGTCTTGCCGTCGGTGCCGGTGACGCCCACCACGCGCAACTCGCGCGACGGGTGCCCGTACCAGGCAGCCGCCAGCCACGCCAGTGCCTCGCGCCCGTCGGGCACCTGGACGTAGGGCACAGGCAAGTCGGCGTATTCCTCTGGCGGCCGCTCGCCCAGAACGGCCACGGCCCCGCGTGCCACGGCATCAGGGATGTAGCGGTGGCCGTCCACCCACACGCCGGGGTAGGCCACGAAGAGGGCGCCGGGCTTCACGCGGCGGGAGTCGCTGGTGATAGCGGTCACGCGAATTTCGCCGAGGAACTCGGCCATCGTGTGGTAGGCGGGCACGGCCGCCAACAGGTCGGCCAGGGAGAAACCCACAAACTGGTGAGGTGTGCTCATGGTTCTGACTTGTCCTCCTCAAGCGCTTGTCGGACGATGGCCCGTTGCCAGTGGGCCACTTGGTCCGGCTCCAACCGGTGCCACAGCGTGCGCTGCGGGAACGGAATCTCGATGCCGGCCTCGTTGAGGGCCGCGTAGACAGCCCGGTAAACGCGGTCAATCACTGGCGTGCGGTCAACGAACGAGTCTATCCACAGGCGGATGATGAAGTCAACGGAGGAGTCGCCCAGCCCCCGGGCGAGCACACGCGGGGGCGGATCCCGCAAGACGCCTTCCACACTCTGCACCGCCCGGAGGAGCACCGCGCGGGCGTGCTCGAGGTCGGTGCCGTAGGCCACCCCCACTGGAATGTCGAGCCGCAGGCGATGATCTGGGTAGGCGTAGTTGATGATCATGCCGTCGGTCATGAGGGAATTGGGAATTGTGACCACCCGGTTGTCGCGCGTCAAGACGCGGGTGGAACGGAGTCCGATGTCAATCACGTCGCCGTAGATGTTTTGCCCTGGCAGCAAGATGCGGTCGCCGATGCGGTAGGGCCTGTCCAGCAGAATCATCATTCCGCTAATGGCGTCCCGCAGCGTGGCCTGGGCAGCCAGAGCCACGGCCAGGGAACCTACCCCCAACGTAGCCAGCAGGGTGGTCACCTCGACGCCAAAGTGGTCCAGAATCGTCAGGCCAGCCAACACGGTCAACACCACCAGGAGCACGCGACGCAGGTAAGGCACCAGGAGGTCGTCCAAGCGTGACTCCGTTTCGGGGGCCACGTTCTGGATGTACCAGTTGAGCACGTCGCGAATCAGGCGGTAGATGAGAACATAGACTGCCAGAACACCGGCTATAAACACCAGGCCGTCGAGGAAACGTTGCCACTCGGGCGCGAGGAAGGTCAAGAAGGCGACTGCCAGCCTGGCTCCCAAAACCAGGGCCAGCCAAAAGAGGGGACCTCGCACCGCGTTGAAGATTACATCGTCGAGCGTGGTGCGGGTGCGACGGGTCAGCCCCCAAAGGTATCGGTCGGCTAGGACAAGGAGCAGCCGGGCCAGCACGGCCACAGCCACGAAGATACCGCCAGCTTTGAGCAGGGCGTTCAGCATCTCCGCGTCCACCAGGCGCACCGCTCCTATCATGGCTCCACCTGTACTTCACTCGCTTTTCCTGTCACACTTCGCTTCATCCGCTACAAGCCCAGCCGCTCGCGCAGGCGGGCCACCAGGCCGCGCCTGGCCGGGGCCGGGGTGCGCGCCCGCTGTCGGCGAGTGTTGGGATGCTCGTCGGGCGAGCGGGGAACGTTGTAGCGCGGGCGTTGAATGAGCCGCCGGTGCTGGCGGTAAAAGGCCTCGTTCGCCTCGTAGCAGACTAAACAAAGGAAACTTCCTCGCTGCACGCGGATGGCGTGGTCGTAGCAGACGTAGCGGCCACAGTTGGTGCACTCGGCGTTGGCGAATTCGACCTGTTCGGGCCGTCGTTCTTCACAAATGAAACACTGCTCCATAGTTCCCCCTTTTCCCTGTCGGCGAAGTGCACAGCAGTCCTACACCATACCGCGTTTCAGGGTGTCTGTCAAGCCTGTTGGCGGGCAGCGGGCAGGGGAACGGGAAGACACGCCCTCTAACTGGTTTCAAGACGGCGCCCCACGACATTCTGGACGACGGACAAAACAGGCACAGAGGCGCGCGTTACCCGTGCGACCAAACGGTCGCGCCACGTGAGCGCTTTCATGGGCTCGGCCTCAAGGGCTGCTTGCGTGATTTCCCGGCCCAGCGCGATGAGTTGGGCGGAGTGGCTGAAATCCCACGGCGGCAGTGAAAGCTGGTGGCGGAGCTCAATGGTGCGCAATTTGACGTTCTGGAGACGGGCGTATTCCAGGTCGGCATCAATGTGGCGAATGATCAGGGCACCAATGGCCTGGTGGACGATGCCAACCAAAGTGCGCAACTGTTCGCCGGGGGTAAGGGGGTTGGCCAAGTTCAGGGCGATGATTTCGTCCGCCCCGCGCTCGATGGCCACGCGCACCGGCAAGTCGGCCACGGCGCCGCCGTCAATGTAGCGCCGCCCGCCCACACGCCACGGCGGGTGGAGCGGAGGAAGGGCCGTGCTGGCCATCACGCCGTCTATAAGGTGCTCTTCCGGGTTGTCACCGAAGACGCGAATTTGTCCCGTCTCCAAGTCCGTGGCCACGGCGTAAGCGGGCACCTGAAGCTCGCCGAAGCGCTGCGCTGGCAGGTGGCGGCTCAGGAACCGGTACCAGTTGGCGTTGCTGAACAGGCTCTCCCGGCGTCGCACCAGGCTCCAGAGCGCCGTGAGGTGCGTGCCCGGATAGACATCGTTCTTGCGCACCTGGAGCCAAATCTCCGCCAGGCGATACGCCCCTCGGGGTGTGGGATCACACGCGAGAAAGAGGGCGTTGACCGCTCCCACGGATGTGCCCACCAGCATGTCCGGCCGAATGCCCGACTCGAGCAACACTTGGAGCGCCCCCACTTGTAGAGCACCCCGATTGCCCCCACCGCTCAGAACGAACGCGAGCATGGCAAACTCCTGAATAACGACGGGGCGCCTTCACAAGGCGCCCCTTTGTGCCCTTTTACTCGAACACGATGTCCGTCGTGTGGCGTACCACGTCGCCCAGGTAAAGCCACGACACCTGGCGCAGTGTGAGCGCTTGGTCGAACTCCGTCAATGCCGAGATGCCATCGGCCGGCACCACGATGTGGAACCAGCGCAGCCCGGCCGAGGCGGCCGTGTGCAGCACGCAAATGCTGGAAACTGTTCCCACAATCACCAGGTGCTCCACCTTCCAGACGTGGCTGAGGAAGTGATCCAGCCAAGTGCCGTAGAAGCCGTCGTAGCGGTTCTTCTGGCAGACTACATCTTCCGGTCGGGGCTTCAACTCGTCAATGATCTCCCAGCCCCACGTGCCCGCGCGGCAATGTTCGGGCCAGATTTGCCACTCCGGGTCGCCCTCGAAGTGGGTGTCCTGCGTGTAGGCCACCCGCACACCCGCGGCCCGCGCTGACTCCAGGAGAGTTTGAATGTTGGGCACTGTCTCGATGGCCGTGGGGACCACCAGCGTTCCCCCTTCCTTGACGAAATCGTTTTGCATGTCTACCACGATGACAGCCGTCTTGGACGCCGGCAGGCGCACCTGGTCAGCGAACGTAATCTCCGGCACGGTAACGGTCTCACCGGGAATGAAGGGCACGCTCATGGTGGTTCCTCCTTCTGCTCTTTCCAGCCCTGGACACCGCTTCGCAATCACGTATATTTTGGACGTTCTTCCGGCGAACGTCAAGCAAAGTTGTTCCTTCGCCGCCCGTGGGAACTTTTCTCCAGATCGCAGCGTTCCAAAGGTGAACACGGGAGGCCTCCCCCAATTCGCTACAAGCATCAATTGTAACCAGTAGGAGGAGCACCATGAGCCGGAGGACGCGCACTTCGTTGGTTATCCTGCTAAGCCTTTTGCTGGGCCTGTTCGTTTCGGCGTGTGCGGAGCGGAAGAGCGCTCCCACACGGGAAGTGGAGCCGTTTCGCCGGGGGGAACTTTCCGTTGGTGTCCCCCGTCAGCCGGCAGCCACGGTAGTGGTGGAGAGCGAAAAGAGCGCCGAAGCGTTGCCGGCTTTCGAGGGTAAGACGGCCCCCGGAGTAGCCGGTGGAGCACCACCACAAGAATCGCCGGGCGGCGGCGACCTCGTAGCGCCTTTCGACCGCAAGATCGTCAAGAACGCCACCCTGCGCCTGGAGACCGAAGATGTCTTCGGCGCCCTCAACGCCGTCACTTTGCTTACCAACCAGTATGGTGGATACGTGTTGAGTTCGCGCACTTGGTACGAGAACGAACGCCCGCGTGCCCTCTATGCCTTCGCCGTGCCCGCTGAACGCTTTGAAGAGGCACTGGAACAAGTGCGCCGGTTGGGGAAGGTGCTGGACGAGTCCACCAGCGGACAGGACGTGACCGACCAGTACGTGGACCTGGAGGCACGCATCCGCAACCTGGAAGCCACGGCCAACCGCATCCGCCGCTTCCTGGACGACGCGCGCACTGTCGAGGAGGCCCTGCGGGTCAACGAGCAGTTGCGCTACGTGGAAGAGGAATTGGAGCGGCTGAAAGCCCAGCGCAACGCGCTGGAGCAACGCACGGCCTTCTCCACCATCACCGTCGAACTCGTCCCACCACCCCTGGAGCTGAAGGGGCAGGACACCACGGCCTGGTCGCCCCGGGCCACTTTCGAGGAAGCCTGGCGCGTGCTGATGGCCGTCTTGCAGCGGGCCGTAGACGTGGCCATTTGGGCTGCCGTGCTCGGCAGTCCGCTGCTGGTGGTGCTGGTTCCGGCCTGGCTGGTGGGACGGCGGCTGCTGACCCAAGGTCAGCGCCCGAACGTGTCCTCTTGAATCGCTTGCTGACCGGAGTGGCCGACAGGCCCGCAATGCTCTGGGGGCACGAGTGGGCCGGCGCAAGCGCAAACAGGGGAACAGGGAAGTATCGGGAACCGGGCGGGCAGCGAGCGAAGCCGTTCCGGTTCCCGATTCTTTTGTCCGCCAGTATCAGGTCGAGTACAATATGACCGCCGGGATACAGGCCCTCTTTTCGACTGACGAGTCGCCCGTGTCAGGAGGTTCACTGTGGTTCGCGAAATTTCTGTGGCCCACCTCCAGCGAAAGCTGACCGCCTTGCTGTCGGAAGCCGCCTACCGCCTGCCGGACGACTACCTGAAGGCGCTGCAAGAAGCCCACCGGCGAGAGGCGGCTGTCCTGGGCCGCGACATTATTACCCTTCTCCTGGACAACGCCGCCTTAGCCGAGGCGGAGCGGTTGCCCACGTGTCAGGACACTGGCATGGCGATCATCTTCCTGGAGGTAGGGCAAGACGTTCACTTTGTCGGCGGCGACCTGCACGCGGCCCTCAATGAGGCTGTGCGCGAGGCGTACCGCCCGCTGCGCAAATCAGTGATAGACGACCCAATCCGACGCCAGAACACGGGCGACAACACGCCCCCCATCGTCCACTGGGAGATCGTGCCAGGCCACCACGTGCGGGTGCGCGTTTTGTTGAAGGGCTTTGGCGCTGAGATGATGAGCCGCCTTGCCATGCTGCCCCCGGCGGCGGGCCTGGAGGGCGTCAAGCGCTTCGTGGTTGAGACGGTGGAACAAGCGGGACCGAACGCCTGCCCGCCGGTCATCGTGGGCGTGGGCCTGGGCGGCTCCTTCGACACGGTGGGGTTGCTGGCCAAGAAGGCGCTTTTGCGCCCCCTGGGCACGAGCAACCCGGAACCTCATTTGGCTGCGCTTGAGCAGGAGTTGTTGGAGGCTGTCAACGCACTGGGCATTGGCCCTCAGGGGTTTGGCGGCACGGTGACGGCCCTGGCGGTCCACGTGGAGGCGGCTCCCACTCACATCGCCGCCCTGCCGGTGGCGGTCAACCTGAACTGCTCGGCCCCTCGCCGGGCGGAGGTGCTCCTTTGAAAGTTCATGTTCTTACCACGCCCTTGGACGACGAAGCCGTGGCCCGGTTGCGAGCCGGCGACATGGTGCGGCTAAACGGCATCCTCTACACGGCACGGGATGCCGCCCACAAGCGACTGGTCGAGACCCTCTCTCGTGGGGAGCCATCGCCCATTCCCCTGGCCGGGCAGGTTATCTACTACGTAGGACCGGCGCCAGCCCCACCTGGCCGCCCCATCGGGCCAGCCGGGCCGACGACCAGCGGGCGCATGGACCCCTACACGTTGCCGCTCCTGGAGCGGGGCGTGAAGGGGTTCATCGGCAAGGGCTACCGCTCCGACGAGGTCAAGGCGGCGCTGGTGCGCCATCGAGCTGTCTACTTGGCCGCCGTGGGCGGCGCGGCGGTGCTCCTGGCTCAACACATCGTCTCAGCGCGGGTGGTGGCCTACGAAGACTTGGGGACCGAAGCAATTCGTGAGCTGGTGGTGCGCGACTTTCCGGCCATTGTGGTGCACGACATTTACGGCGGTGATGCCTACCTGGAGGGCCAGCGGGCGTTTCGCCAGCACCCGTGAACGGCACAACGAGGAGGAGGCGAATGGACCCCTATGCGGACCTGCGAGACGGCGTGCGAAAGCTCTGTGCCCGATTTCCAGAGACCTACTGGCGCAAGCTGGACGAGGAGGAGGCCTACCCGGAAGCCTTCGTCGAGGCCATGACCGAAGCCGGGTACCTGGCTGCTCTGATTCCGGAGGAGTACGGCGGGGCTGGCTTGGGCGTGGCCGAGGCCTCCGTCATCCTGGAGGAGATTCACCGCTCCGGCGGCAACGCGGCGGCCTGTCACGCCCAGATGTACGTCATGGGCACGCTGTTGCGACACGGCTCCGAGGAGCAGAAGCGCCGGTACTTGCCGGCCATTGCCCGTGGGGAGCTGCGGCTGCAAGCCTTTGGCGTGACCGAGCCGGACGCGGGAAGCGACACGGCGGCCATCCGCACCTCAGCCGTGCGCCGGGGCGACCGCTACGTGATTCACGGGCAGAAGATCTGGACTTCGCGGGCGCTCTACTCCGACCTCATGTTGCTGGTGGCCCGGACCACACCCCTGGAAGCTGTTCGGCGCCGTACCGACGGCCTTTCCATTTTTCTGGTGGACTTGCGAGAAGCGGTGGGAAAGGGCGTCACCATCCGGCCCATCAGGACCATGATCAACCACCACACCTGTGAAGTTTTCTTCGACGGGCTGGAGGTGCCGGCCGAAAACCTGATTGGGGAAGAAGGGCAAGGGTTTCGCTACCTGCTGGACGGGCTGAACGCGGAACGCATTCTCATCGCGGCAGAGTGCATCGGCGACGGCTACTGGTTCATCGAGAAGGCCACGCAGTATGCCAAAGAGCGGGTGGTGTTTGGGCGTCCCATTGGGCAGAACCAGGGCATCCAATTCCCGCTGGCCCAAGCCTACGCCCACGTCCGCGCGGCCGACCTGATGCGTTTCGAGGCGGCCCGCCGGTTCGACGCTGGCCTGCCCTGTGGCCCGGAGGCCAACATGGCCAAGCTGCTGGCGGCCGACGCCTCCTGGGAGGCCGCCAACGCCGCCCTCCAGACCTTCGGCGGGTTTGGGTTTGCCCGCGAATACGACATCGAGCGCAAGTTTCGCGAAACACGCCTCTACCAGGTGGCCCCCGTTTCCACGAATCTCATCCTGGCCTACATCGCTCACAAAGTGCTAGGCTTGCCCAAGTCGTATTAGCGGGTGATCCAAGTTCGCTGAGGGGGCTAGCTCCTTGCTCATACCTGGAGGGGCTTTTTTCGTCCTTTTGCTGGCTCCATGGTCCCCTATTATAATTGACTTGGATTAGGGCATGGTATCAACCACCCAGATTTTTGAACCAGTATGGTGACTTGCAAACCCCATGTGCAAGTTTTTTGAAGGGGTCAGAGTGGCAAAAAGGGAGTCCTCCTCCTAAAATAGGAGCAGACAATACCAAACAAGAAGGAGGAGGACCCCCATGAAAGATTTTATCGAATTCATGATTTTCGTCTACTGCTTCGTGGACGACTGGCTGAAAGACAA
>WFWG01000352.1 GCA_015491235.1 Ardenticatenaceae bacterium | reverse complement strand
GCTGAGCAAAACCTTCTGCCCAAGGTAACCGCGTAACTCCTGTCAGTGACCTGTCAGTGACCAGTAATCAGTGGCCAGTAATCAGTAAAAACTGATTACTGATCACTGCTTACTGTTTACTGCTTGCAGGGCGCGCACGTGCCAGCGGGATTGCTGGCGCAGGGTGCGGATGCCGTTGATGGCCGCCTGGGCCGCGCTCAACGTGGTGAGCAAGGGCACGCCGTAGCGAATGGCCGCCGTGCGGATGGCGGCCCCGTCGCTGTGGGCCACCGGCCCGTAGGGCGTGTTGATGATGAGGTGGATTTCACCCCGGCGGATGAGGTCCACCACGTGGGGACTGCCCTCGCTCACCTTGTTGACCGGCTCCACGGGAATTCCCGCCCGGCTGATGAACGCTGCCGTGCCCCGTGTTGCCACGATGCGGAAGCCCAGGCGGTGCAGGTCGCGCGCCAGCTTGAGGGCCGCGCTCTTGTCGAAGTCGTTGACGCTGATGAAGACGGTGCCCTCCAGCGGCAGGCGGTCGCCCGCGGCCAGTTGCGCCTTGGCAAAGGCCTCGCCGAAGCGGGGGCCGTGGCCCATGACCTCGCCCGTGCTGCGCATTTCGGGGCCCAGCACGGCGTCCACCCCCAGGAACTTGCGGAAGGGCAGCACAGCCTCTTTCACATAGAAGCCGTCCACGTCGGGCTCGCGCGTTAGCCCCAGTTCTTCCAGCGTGTGGCCCACCATGACGAAGGCGGCCAGGCGGGCCAAAGGTACGCCTGTGGCCTTGCTCACGTAGGGCACCGTGCGGCTGGCCCGCGGGTTGACCTCCAGCACGTAGACGATGTCGTCCTTGATGGCGTACTGCACATTCATCAGGCCCCGCACCCCCAGCGCCAGCCCCAGGCGTTCGGTGTAGTCCCGAATCTGGCTCAGGTGGAAGAAGGAAATCTTGTAGGGGGGCAACACGCAGGCCGAGTCGCCGCTGTGGACGCCGGCCTCCTCGATGTGCTGCATCACGCCGCCGATGACCACCCGTTCGCCGTCGGCCACAGCGTCCACGTCCACCTCGTAGGCATCCTCCAGGTAGTGGTCAATCAGCACCGACTGGCCCGGGGCCGCCTCGAAGGCCGCGGCCACGTAGCGCTCCAACTGCTCCTCGTCGTAGACGATGGCCATGGCCCGCCCCCCCAGCACGTAAGAGGGGCGCACCACCACCGGGTAACCCACTTCGTGGGCCACGCGGCGGGCCTCTTCGGGCGAGTGGGCAATTCCCCAGGCCGGGTTGGGAATGTCGAGCTGGCGCAGGAGTTCGCCGAAACGTCCCCGGTCCTCGGCAATGTCAATGGCGTCGGGCGGGGTGCCCAGGATGGGAATGCCGGCTTCAACCAGGGGCTTCACCAGGTTGAGCGGCGTCTGACCACCGAACTGCACGATGACCCCCTTGAGGGGCTGTTCCCGCTCGCAAATGTGGCGCACGTGTTCGGGCGTCAGGGGCTCGAAGTAGAGCCGGTCGGAGGTGTCATAGTCGGTGCTGACCGTCTCGGGGTTGCAGTTGACCATGACGGCCTCGTACCCGGCGTCGCGCATGGCCCAGGCCGCGTGGACGCAGCAGTAGTCGAACTCGATGCCTTGCCCAATGCGGTTGGGGCCGCCGCCCAGGATGACCACCTTTTCTCGCTCGGTGGGAGGTGCCTCGGTCTCGCTCTCGTAGGAGCTGTAGAGGTAGGGGGTGTAGGACTCGAACTCGGCCGCGCAGGTGTCCACCACGTGGTAGGTGGGCGTCAACTCCAGGGCGCGGCGCCGCGCGGTCACTTCGTTTGCCAGGCCGGCCACCTGCTCGGCCGGAACGTCCTCCTCGAAGCTGGAGGCGGCCAGCAGCCAGGCAATGTGCTCGTCGCTCATGCCGGCCCGCTTGGCCGCGCGGAGCAGGGCGGAGGACACGGCCTCGGGCGCTGAGCAGCCCATCAGCGCCCGCTCCAGCTCCACAATTTGGGCCAGTTGCACGCAGAACCAGGGGTCAATGGTGCTGGCGCGGGCCACTTCCTCGGGCGAGTGACCGGCGCGCAGGGCCTCCCACATGGCCCAGAGGCGCTCGGCGCGGGGCGTGCCCAGGCTCTCCAGTTGGCCGTCCCACACGCGGTGAGACGGCGTGGGGTAGTAGGGGCGGGGCAAGTCCAGCGACTGGAGGCCCTTCAGCAGCGACTCCTTGAAGGTGCGCCCGATGGCCATGACCTCGCCCACGCTCTTCATCTGCGGGCCGAGCGTGGGGTCCACGCCGGGAAACTTCTCGAAGGCCCAGCGCGGAATCTTGGTGACCACGTAGTCAATGCTGGGCTCGAAGGCCGCCACGGTGGTGCGGGTGATGTCGTTGCGGATTTCGTCCAGCGTGTAGCCCACGGCCAGCAGGGCAGCGATCTTGGCAATGGGGAAGCCGGTGGCCTTGCTGGCCAGGGCCGATGAGCGGCTCACGCGCGGGTTCATCTCGATGACCAGCGTGCGCCCGTTCTCCGGGTTGACGGCGAACTGCACGTTGGAGCCGCCCGTTTCCACGCCCACCGCGTGCATGACCGCGCGGGCCATGTCGCGCAGGCGCTGGTATTCCCGGTCGGTGAGGGTCATGGCGGGCGCAATTGTGATACTGTCGCCCGTGTGGACGCCCATGGGGTCCACGTTCTCAATGGAGCAGATGACGACGAAGTTGTCCTTGCGGTCGCGCATCACTTCCAGCTCGAACTCTTTCCAGCCCAGCACGCTCTCCTCGACGAGCACCGTGTGGACCGGGCTCTCGCGCAGGCCGAACTCCACTTTGTCCACGAACTCCTGTTCGTCGAAGGCGATGCCGCCACCGCTCCCTCCCAGGGTGAAGGAGGGGCGGATGAGGAGCGGGTAGCGCCGGCCGGTCTGGCGCTTGATCTCGTCCGCCACGGCCATCGCCTCTTCCAGCGAGCCCACCAGCCGGCCCAGCGGCACCTCCAGCCCGGCCGCAATCATGGTTTCGCGAAACAACTGGCGATCCTCGGCCAGTTGCATGGCGCGCAGGCTGGCGCCGATGAGTTGCACGCCGTAGCGCTCCAGCACGCCTTGCTCGGCCAGTTGCACGCCCAGGTTGAGCCCCGTCTGCCCGCCCACCGTGGGGAGCAGGGCGTCGGGGCGTTCCTGCTCGATGATGGCCTCCACCACTTCTGCTGTCAGCGGCTCGATGTAGGTGGCGTCGGCCAGTTCCGGGTCCGTCATGATGGTGGCCGGATTGCTGTTGACCAGGATAACGCGGTAACCCTTGGCCTTGAGGGCTTTGACGGCCTGTGTGCCGCTGTAGTCGAACTCGGCGGCCTGGCCGATGACAATGGGACCAGAGCCGATCACCAGGATGCTCTCGATGTCCGTCCGCTTGGGCATGGCGCTCCTTTCCTGTTTTCTATTGTCCGAACCACATCGCCAACCCCAGGGCGGCCGCCATCCCCAAGCTGGCGACCAGCCCGTCGGCGAGCAGTTGCTTCACTTCCTTAGGGGTGAGAAGTATCACCTCGTAGTGCTCCAGGTCGTCACTGTCGTTGGGCGCGGCAGGATCGGGAACCACGCCCTCAGCCAGAAACAGGTGAGCATGGCCGGCCTCGCGGTTGCCGTCCGCCACGAATTGACCCAGGAAGTGCAATGTGTCAGCCCGGTAACCTGTCTCCTCGGCCAGCTCCCGGCGGGCGGCAGCGGCCGGCGTCTCACCGGGGTCCACGTAGCCGGCCGGAAGCTGGTACACGACACGCCGGGGGCCGTGCTTGTAGCCCTTGAGCATCAGCAGGCGACCGTCCGGCGCGCGGGGCACCACGACGACATACTCCGGCAGGTGTAAGCGGTAGAACGCCTCTACGGGCGGCGCGTCCGGCGTCACCTCGACACGCTCCGACTCGACGGCCAGCCAGGGCTGGGCTTCAAAGAGACGACGAATTGCCAACACTTCCCACGGGCGGTGCTGTTCATCTCCCACCAGAGAAGCGAGCTGGCGGGCGAACCAGCGGTCCGTGCGCTCGCCCAGCGGCAGGAGCCAGCGTCGGGTCTCCTCACGGTAGGCCCGGCTCCAGGTGGGGTCCTGCCGCAGGTGAGCGAAGCGCAGGTTGTCCAGCCGGTCGGCCAGCTTGACGAGGCGCACCTCTCGCGGGGCCTCCAACAGGGCTGAGAAGTAAGCCGCGTCGCGGGCCGCTTTGGCCTGCTGGTCGGCGGGCGGTTTGCTCAGGGCGCGCACCCACTCGGCCACCTGTTCGCCCACCACGTCGCGCAACTGGCCGAAGGTCACCGACGAGTCCTCCAGCACGTCGTGGAGCAGGGCCGTTGCCAGCAGCTCGGGGTCGGTCATCCCGCGCTCCTCGGCCAGAATCAGGGCCACCCGCAAGGGGTGAACCACGTAGGGCGTGCCCTCGAAGCGGCGTTGCCCGGCGTGAGCCTGGGCGGCCAGCTCGTAGGCCACGCGGACAATGGGCGGAACGCGCCCCTCCAGGGCCGACTGAAGGCGGCGCCACACGGTTTCGGGCGTGCTGAAGGGGTTCAGCATCCTACACCTCACCCTGCCGGCTCCGCGCGAAGACGCGCATCATCTCGACGAACTCGGCGAAAAGGGGGTCGGCGTCGTGGGGACCGGGGCCGGCCTCCGGGTGATACTGCACGCTCAGGGCGGGCACGTGTCTGTGGCGCAGCCCCTCACAACAGCCGTCGTTCAGGTTGACGTGGGTTACCTCCACGTCGGGCGGGAGCGTCTCCGGGTCCACGGCGAAGTTGTGGTTGTGAGCGCTGATTTCCACTCGTCCGGTGGGCAGGTGCTTCACCGGCTGGTTGCCCCCGTGGTGGCCGAACTTGAGCCGGTAGGTGCGCCCGCCGAAGGCCTGGCCGAGAATCTGGTGGCCCAAGCAGATGCCAAAAATGGGCACCCGGCCCAGCAACTGGCGGGTGGCCTCCACGGCGTAGGGAATGGCCGCGGGATCGCCGGGGCCATTGCTGAGCAGCACGCCGTCCGGCGCCAGTGCCAGCACCTCCTCGGCGGGCGTGTGGGCCGGCACGACGGTGACACGGCAGCCGTGGCTCGCCAGCCGGCGCAGGATGTTGCGCTTGATGCCGAAGTCGTAGGCCACCACGTGGAACCGGAAGGGCAAGGGGGCGCGCTGCCGGTAGGGGTGGGCCGGCTGCCACTGGCGGAACTCCCACTCATCGGGCGCGGGTTCGGCCCAGTGATACGCTTCCTCACAGGTGACCGTTTGCACCAGGTCCACACCGTCCAGGCCGTGCCAGGCCCGGGCCTGCTCCACCAGTTCCTTGTCGGTCAGGGAATCGTCGGTGGAGATAATGCCCTTGAGGCTGCCCTTTTCCCGCAGCCGCCGGGTGATGGCGCGCGTGTCCACGTCGGCGATGCCCACCACCCCCTGGCTGGCAAGCCACGTGCTCAGGTCGGTCGTGGCCCGCCAGTTGGAGACGCACGGGCTGAGTTCGCGCACCACGAAGCCGCTCAGGAAAGCCCGGCGGGCCTCGTCGTCCTCGGTGTTAATGCCGGTGTTACCGATTTGGGTGGCCGTCATGACCACAATTTGGCCCGCGTAGCTGGGGTCGGTGATAATTTCCTGGTAGCCGGTCATGCTGGTGTTGAAGACCACTTCGCCCAGCCGGGTACCCTGGGCGCCAAAGGCGTAACCGTGCCAGACGCTGCCATCCTCCAGGGCCAGCCGGGCGCGAGGCGCGTTACTCGTCCACATTGGCAAATCTCCGTATCCTTGGGTCTTCGCGCGATTCTTCAACCCCACATTTTACACGTCTTGTTCGGGCGCACAAAAGGCCGCTTCGCCGTGGGACGAAGCGGCAGTGAGTTCCAAAAGCAAGATTTGACGTCGTAAATTTTAATCTTCCTACAATGAAGCCTTACCCTGGCCGGAAGCAGCTTTCAGAAGTTGCAGCAGTTTTTCACGTTCGCTCCAGGCAATGACTTCGGAGAATTCAGCCAATTGATCAAGCCACTCCGCTTTCCAAACGTCGGCTGAATCGTCAATGAGGGACAAGTACCTGTAACGTCCGTCCACTCGATGGAGGTCGTGCCAAACGCGAATGACTCGGCTCACGAGCGTATTGGCATAACTTCGCGATTGGCTCGAAAGTGTTTCGACTAGCCACGGATGCTTCGGAACAGAGAGGTAAAAGTCAACCGTATACGATTCTCCAGACCCTCCTATCACAACATAGTCTCGTTCAAACGGGATTCCATACTCAACCCAAAACTCTTCCACCTCTTCTTTGAACGTTGTACGTGTTCCCAGGCGAAGAGTGAATACGAGGTCGCTAATCTGGGTGATAGCCTGACTCAAACGTACTACAGCATGGGCAACTTGTTCTTCTTTTTCAAGGTAAACTCGCAATTCGCCCTGAAAGAGTTCAACGTTATGAGTGAGGAGGATATCATGAACTATCTTGCGACGCTTAGAGGACTGTTTCAGGGCAATGCTGTAATCGGCCAGATATCCCATTGTCTCGCCGAGATCGGTAAGGTAAAGTCCGTTAGGCGTTTCGACAAGATAAAGATCAATGTAATCGCCGTTTGGATAGAGGTACGGCGTGCTAATTTTCAGTCGGTTGTTCTCTTCTTGGCAAACGAACAGAAGGGGTAACGTTGCGAGCATCGTTTCTCGCAGTTCTTCACAGCTTTTCATTACAGTAGCCCTTTCTGGTAAGTCTGGGGTGGTTCTCTGAACTGTCCTTCAAAGGCAATGTGACACTCGGCTAGAAACGCGAAAAAGGTCTCTCGAATCGAGTTGGCGCTCGATATATCTGATGGTTCGTAGGCCCACTTGTCACCAAACCGATCTGTCCACGTGTGCTTGTGGACCGGCCCAACATCATTACAGTCCGGGTTGTGATGTCGTTTCCCTACATCGAGCCGGCGCACATTTAGTGTACCACAGAAAAGAATAAAGGTATAACAGCCTGTTCGGGGATTGAATCGTCCATAAAGACGGAGTGGCCATTGTTCCGGTGCTTCGACGGGCATTTCCATGTACCAGTTGCCGTCGTCCCGTTGTTGCCAATTGTTCGGGCCTTTGACACGCTTGGGGAGCCTGACAATGTGTTCGGCCTCGGCTTCTTGAAGAATTCCTCGGGACATGCGTTGCTCCTTTCCAAGTTGGTGCCAAAAGTGCTCAGTGGGCCACTTTTCACGAGGGCGGTATTTGAGCGCCTCGTTTTGAGTTCTTTTGTGGGTGTGCGCTCCGCCGGGGGGCGGGCGTGGTGAACCAGGCCACGGCCAGCGCCAGCCCCACGACGCCGGCCACCACCAGCGCGGTTATGCCCCACGGCACTCGTCCCAGCAGAGCAGCCACCCCCCACATCACAGTCGCCAAAACTACAGCGAGAACTGTGGCCCGGTGCAGGCTGGTCAGGCGCAGGAAGATGGCCTTCCAGCGCTGGGGCGTGGTCAAGTGGCCTTCAAGGGCCAGCCGCGCGTGGAGCCGGGCCAGCGCCGGCAAGCCCATGCGCCGGTATCCTTCGGCCAGGGCGAGGTGGGCGGCAGGGCGTTCGTTGGCCGGCAGCAAGGGAATCACTTCGCCGTAGAGGGCCACGGCGCGCGCGGGGTCGTTCAGCCGAAAGGCCACTTCTGCCAGCACCAGGCGGGCGTCCACGTGGGCCGGGTTGAGTCGCAGGGCCTGGTGGGCGTACTCGTTGGCCGCCAGTAGCTTGCCCCGCTTGGCCAGCACGTGAGCTCGCAGGGCGCACACCTCGGCCATGAGGTCGGGATGGCCGGGCACCTGGCCCTGCGCCGTGTCGAGGGCCATTTGGGCTTCCGCCTCTCGCCCTGATCGCAGAAGCCAGCGAGCTTCCAGCAGCAGGACCTCCACCTTCTCCTGGGGCGTGCGGGCCGCCCGCCGCACTTCTCGCAACACTTCCAGCACGGACGGATCACCCAACAGGCTCACCTGTTCGGTCAGGGCGCGGGCCTCTGCCAGCCGCTCGGAAAAGGAACGCTCCGTCATGCGACGGCCTCCGCCTTGTCGCCGGCACCGACGCCCTCGAAGGAGAACCTGGCCCACTCCTTGAAGCCCGCGGCCGTCCGTTCTTCGTCCAGCACCAGGATCATGGCCGTCTCGTCACAGCAGAGCCGCTTGGGGCAGAGTTGACAGTCCAGCCACACTTTCTGGGGGAAGATGGCCTTGGGCACCACGCGGAAGCCCAGCTTCTCGAAGAAGGGCACCTGGTAGGTGAGGGCAAAGACGCAGGCCAGCCCCAATTCCCGTGCCTCCTCCAGCAACAGCTCCACGATGCGGCGTCCGACACCCCGCCCTTGGGCTGTCTCGGCCACAGCCAGCGAGCGAATCTCGCCCAGGTCATGCCACATGAGGCGCAGTGCGCCACAGCCCACCACCTGGCCCGTCTCGTCCTCGGCCACCACGTACTCGCGAATGTGCTCGTAAACCTCCAGGATGTTCTTGGGCAGCATGAGGCCCTGGGCGGCAAAGTGGTTGATCAGGTGGGCGATTTGTTCCGCGTCCCTCAGGCGGGCTTTGCGGACGAGAATGCCAGTGCGGTTGTGGCCGTTCCGGCGCGTTGAAGAGTCCGTGCCCGATTTGCTCATGGGTTTCCCCCCTTTCACCCAGTTTCCCCCATCTGGCCGAAAATGCGGTCCAGGATTTCCACGGCTTGGTCCACGTGTTCGGCCTGCACGATGAGCGGCGGCACCAGTCGCACAGTGTTGCGCCCGGCCGGCGCGACGATCAGGCCGTGGGCGTAACCGGCTTCCACCACGTCGGCGGGCTGCCGCGTTTCGGCCAGTTCGATGCCCCACATCAACCCCCGGCCCCGCACTTCTCGCACCACGGCCGGGTGTCTGGCGGCCAGGTCGCGCAGTTTCTGGCCCAGGTATTCGCCCACCCGGCGCACGCTCGCCAGGAAGTCAGGCGCCTTGATGGTGTTGAAGACCGTGCGCGCCACGGCGGTAATCAGCGGGCTGGCCGCAAAGGTGCTGCCGTGATCGCCGGGGGCTAACACGCTGGCGATTTCCTCTTTCATGAGAATGGCGCCGATGGGCAGGCCACCTCCGAGGGGCTTGGCTAGGGTCATAATGTCCGGCTCGACGCCGTATTGCTCGTAGGCCCACAGCGTGCCGGTGCGGCCCAGGCCGCACTGCACCTCGTCGAAGATGAGGGCCGCGCCGTATTCGTCGCAGAGGGCACGCAGGCCGGCCAGGAACTCGCGCGTGGCGGGCTGAACGCCGCCCTCGCCCTGCACCGGCTCCACGATAACCGCCGCCGTCTGGTGCCAGATGACACGGCGAGCGCTCTCCAGGTCGTTGAACTCGGCCCAGCGCACGCCCTGGATGAGGGGTTCGAAGGGTTTGCGGTACTTCTCATTGTAGGTAACGGCCAGCGACCCCATCGAGCGGCCGTGGAAGGCGTTGGAGAAGGTCACGATTTCGTACTTGTCCTCGTTGCCGGTGCGCGTTCGGGCCCACTTGCGGGCGAACTTGAGGGCGCCCTCGTTGGCCTCGGTGCCGCTGTTGCAGAAGAAAACCCGGTCGGCAAAGCTGGCTTCGCACAGGTCGCGGGCCAGCAGCACGTGAGGAATCGTGTGGTAGAGGTTGCTCACGTGAATGAGCTTGCGGGCCTGGGCTTCCAGCGCGGCCAACATCTCCGGGTGGCCGTAGCCGAGGGCGTTCACGGCGATGCCAGCCACGAAATCCAGGTAACGGCGTCCCTCGGTGTCGTACAGCCAAACTCCTTCACCCCGCTCGAAGACCATAGGGGCGCGCTTGTAGGTGGGGGCGATGTAACGCTGCTCCAGCGCAATCACGTCTTGTGGTGTGAGCGTCATGGACTTCCCTCCCTGTGCGTTTGCTGAGCGACAATGCGGGTGCCGACTTCCCGCTCCTCTTTCCAGGCCTGTAGGCCCTTCAAGTTCGTGATCACCACGGCGCGCACGCCGGCCTCGAGTGCCTGGCAGGCGGAGCGCACTTTGGGGATCATGCCGTCCGTGATGGTGCCGTCCTCGATGAAGGCGTCCACGTCGTCTGGCGTCAGGCGCGGGAGGACGCGGCCCTCGCGCAGCACGCCCGGCACGTTGGTGACGAAAACGAGCGCTTCGGCGCCCAAGGCGGCGGCCACCGCCTGGGCCACGTGGTCGGCGTTCACGTTGTAGAGCCGACCGTCGGCGCCGCGCGAGATGGGGGCCAGGCAGGGCACGAAGCCGGCCTCCAGCAGCGCGCGCAGTCGGCCAGCGTTGACGGCCACCGGCCGGCCCACCCAGCCCAGGTCGCCGCCCGGGTGGGCCAGCTTCTCGGCCGTGACGAGGCCGGCGTCCACCCCGCTCAGCCCGAGGGCGGGCACGCCGGCGTTGACCAGCGCCAGCACGAGGCGGGTGCTGGCCTGGCCGACCAGGCCCATGACGGCCACTTCCAGGGTCGCCTCGTCCGTCACACGCAGCCCGTCCACGAAGCGGCTCGGCACCCCCAAACGCGCGGCGAGTTGGCTGGTGCCCTTGCCACCACCGTGAACCAGGACAGGCGGCCAGGGCAGGGAGGCCACAGCCTTGGCCAGCCCCGCGAGAAAATCTTCGTTCTCCAGTTCTTTCCCGCCGACTTTGATGACCAGCATGGTGTGCTCCGCAGGCTACGTCAGGCCGGCCGTTTCGTCCAGCCCGAAACGCACGTTCATGTTCTGCACCGCCTGGCCGGCTGCGCCCTTCACCAGGTTGTCAATGGTGCTCACGATGATAAGTTGGCCCTGGTCGGGCACGGGGTGCAAGCTGATGGCACAGCGGTTGGTGTGGACGGTGTGGGCCAGGGTGGCCGTCTGGCCGGGCGGCAGGAGCCAGATGAACGGCTCGTGGGCGTAGGTCTCCGCGTAGAGCGCCCGCAGGGCGCCTTCCTGCCATCCCACCGGCCAGGGCACATAAATAGTGCTCAAGATTCCCCGCGAGACGGGCAGCAGGTGGGGGGAGAAGATCAAATTAGCAGGCGCCCGGCTGCCGCCGAGAACGGCGAACTCCTGCTCGATTTCGGCCACGTGGCGATGGAGGTGGCCGATGTTGTAGGGCTTCAAGTTCTCGTTGACTTCCACGAAGAGCGAACTCACCTTGGGCGAGCGGCCCGCGCCACTTACGCCGCTCTTGCTGTCGGCAATCACTGTGGCCTCTTCGAGAAGGCCGGTTTTCAGAAGCGGGCCAAGGGCTAGGAGAATGCTGGTGGGATAACAGCCAGGGTTGGCAATCAGGCGTGCCGACCGGAGCGCCTCGCGGTTCCATTCTGTCAGGCCGTAGACCGCCTCGCTCAGCAAGTGGGGCGCCGCGTGTTCGAGGCCGTACCACCGGCGGTAGGTCGCTGGGTCGCGGAGGCGGTGGTCGGCCGAGAGGTCAATCACGACGGCGCCCGCTTCCAGGCCGCGCCGGGTCCACTCCTGGGCCGTGCCGTGGGGGAGACAGAGGAAGAGCACATCTGCCGAACGCGGGTCAACCTCGTCGGGCGCCTGGAGCGGCACGTCGAGCGGTGTGGGGTAGAGTTCGCCAAGTGATTTACCCGCGTCGCGGCGGGAGACGGCGAACGCCAATTCCACGTGAGGGTGGGCACTCAACAGGCGCACCAACTCGAAGCCGGTGTACCCGGTGGCACCCACGATGCCAGCGCGAATCGGAGTGCTCATGTCGCTTCTCCCCTATCAAAAAAAGCCCCCCGGACCTTGTGTCCGGAGGGCTGTTGGACTCTGCCCGTCGCTGCGCCTCGCGCCCAAACGCCACTACCCAGACACAAGGTCTGGTTGCTTGCGAGGGCGACGAGGCTTTCGGTTCGGGTAGGCAGTCTTCCTTCGTCCACTCATGGTAGTCGAGAGTATAGCAGGAAGTGAGCAGGTTGTCAAACTCTATTTGAACCACACCGGGTCCCACTCGTTACACTCGCACCAACCGCTGAGGTTGCGCGGGTTCTTCCCGTCGGCGTCCATGATCCAGATGTTCTGCCAGCCGCTGATGCGGTTGGAACTGAAGACGATTTGGGAGCCGTCGGGGGACCAGGAGGGATGGCGGTCCCACTCCCAGGTGTTGTCGGTCAGGTGGACGGCGCCCGTGCCGTCCACGTTGATGACCCAGATCTCGTCGTTGCCAGTGTCGTTGGACGTGAAAGCAATGCGGTCGCCACGTGGGGACCAAGCCGGATCCCAGGCCCGCGTCTCGCGCCCGAAGCGCGTCAACTGAACTTCCGCGTTGAGGTCGTAATCGAAGATGAAAAGCTGGAAGGCATCGTTATCGTCAACGAAACGCACGAAGACCTGGCGGCGCCCCTCAGGGCTGAACGACTCGCGTGCTTTGGCCCACTCGTAGGGCCACGGGTTGGTGAGGAGCGAGAGTTCGCCGGTGGCAGGGTCCAGCACCAGAATGGCCTCCTGGCCGAGCCGGTCGGACTTGAAGGCAATCTTGCCCCGCAGCACCTCGGGGATGCCCGTAGGTGTGGGCGTGGGCGGAGGCCGGCGGGGTGTGGGCGTCAAGTCAGCCAGGGCGATGATCACAGGCGTCGGTGTCGGCGTGGGCGTTGGGGTGAGAGATGGCGTGGGCGTCGGCGTCGGTGAAGGAGTAGCGGTGACGATGCGTGCTCCCTCAGGATAGGGCGTAGGGGTACCGGTGGTCGCGGCTACAACGGTGGCCAAAACGGCCACGGCTGTGGCCGTGGCTTGGTTGCCCGGCGTGGGCGTGAGCGTGACCACAATGGGCGTGGGCGTGGGGGTAGCGGTCACCAAGTTGGGCGGCGTGGGCGTGGGCGTGCCGGTGGTGGCGGCCTGGCGGGTTGCCAGGGCCACGCGGGTGGCGGCAACGTAGATGTTCTCAGGCGTGGGCGTGTTGGTGACCACGATGAACGGCCTCGTGACGACGTCAGGCGGCCTGGGAGGCTCCTTGACCCAAACTGGATTCCAGGCGTTGGCCGTGGCCGGGCTGATCGGCCGGGGGTTGGAACCGTCGGCGTTGATGAGCCAGAGCCGACTGCGCCCCTCGCTCTCCAGCACGAAGACGAGGGCCCGGCCATCCGGCGACCAGGAAGGATGGCGACTGTTGCCGGGCAGGTCAGCAGTAAGGGGGCGAACAGTGCCGGAAGGAAAATCCACCAGCATGATGATGTCTCGTCCTTCTTGGCGGGCAGTGAAGGCGATCGTGCGACCATCTGGCGACCAGGCTGGCGCGTACTCCAGGGCTGGGGAGGACACGAGTTGCCAGGCCCAGTTGCTCTTCAAGTTATAAACAAAAAGGTCCACCTCGGCTTCTACGTTGTGGGAAAAGGCCACCAAGTTGTGGTCTGGCGCGAATGGTTCCTGGCGGACGGCTTCTTTGTAGAAGGCCTGCGCCCGGGGCACGTTGAAACGTTGGACTTCAAGGGTTCGAGGGTCCAAGAGAAACAGAGCTTCCTGGCCACCCTCGTCGGACCAGAAGAGGATGGAGTCCACCAGCGTTTCCGGCGGAATGGGGGTTGGCGTAGGACCGGCCGGTGTGGGCGTTGGTGTAGGGGTGGGCGTCAAAGTGGGTGATGGAATAGGCGGTGTTGGAATGACTAAACGGGAAGAGACGCGGCGTGGAGGGCGGCATTCCACCACAGCACGCACTTCCTTGGGCTGGTTGGTGAAGAAGCCGTCGTTCCAGGCTCGAGCTGTCAACTCAGCGCGGAAGGAGGTTCCCAACGTAGCCAGCCGCAGGCGGTGAAGCAAGGACGACTCACGGATCGGGCCGGAGTCAAAGAGGAGCAGGCCGTCAGCTTCTACGGTAACGCGGGTGACAGGGTGACGACCGGAAACGTCGGCCGCTTCCAGCGTGATTGGCAAGGTCTTTTCCTCGCTGCACTGCTCGACCAAAAGGCGCAGGCGCAGATCATCGGGACCGCCGGGAGTCGGCGTTGGCTGAGGGGGGGGCGGCGGTTTGAGCCAAATCGGATCCCAGTCGTTGAAGGGGCTGGAGGCGAGTATTCGGGGCTCCCCCCCCGCCAATTCGAGGACCCAAATCTGGCGGCGGCCAGTGGAGTAGTCAGACCAGAAGGCCAGCGCCTTCCCGTCCGGCGACCAAGAAGGGTGGCCGATGCTGGCGTCAGGCCAGGAGAGCAGAGAGCGGCGTTGGCCGGTGGTAAGGTCGAGAAGGGAAAGGGTGTGTTGGCCGGAAGCGTCAACAGCTACATAGGCAATGGCTTCGCCGTCGGGTGACCAGACGGGGTCGAACTCGTCCTCTGGGGTGGTGAGAAGCGGCTCACTCCATTCGGATTGGACGTCTTGAATCCAGAGATCACGCTGGCCGTCGGCAAAGCGGGCCACGACAAGGCGGCGGTTATCTGGGGCAAAGGGTTCGCGATCGGCCGCGCGGGTGTAGAGGGCTGGGTCCGGCAGCGACTGAACTTCAGTACCGTCCGGCGTCATGACGAAGAGCCCTCCGCCCTCACGGTCGGAACGGAAGGCAATTTGGCCCTCAAAGGGGGACTGGGCAGCTTTCGAGTCGGTAGCTGAGGGCGTCGCCAGTTTTCTGGCAACTGGCAGGAGGTCGAAACCTCTGGCCGATTCTTCCTGTGCGGGCAGGTCTCCAGCCTTGGCAGCGAACCGCACTGGTGGCTTTGACGGCGATTGGGTCTGCTTCGAGAGGCGCTCACCGGAGGCAAGAAGCGAGGGAAGCGCAAAACCGAGGCCAAGGAGAAACAGGAAGAACAGGCCCGTCGCTTTCCCGAATGTCCGGACGGAGTGCGGTCTCATTGATTATCCGACCTCACGCCAGACAGACTAAGATCACAGGAGGAACGCCGTTGGCGCCTCTTTCGCGTCATTTAAGCGAACTCTTCGTTCTGGCGGACAAACCGATAACAAATCGGGTTCAGACCGCTCACCACGCAGTAAACGACGCAGTCGTCTTCCACCACGCAAAGAATCGGGTGCAGCGTCTCTTCGGCAAGGAGAACCAAGTCTTCAAACGCGCACACGTCCACTGTGCGATCCAATTGTGGGAGCGCAACCACACGCACAAGGAGGTTTCCAGCTTGCTTGCGAGCCCTCTCGAGCTCCTGTTCCACCCAAGGGCGGTTCTTCTGGGCCTGGTCGTACCACCACCCGGTGGCCAGAAGGGCGGAAATGCTGGTGAGCACGCCAAGGAGGGAGAGGCTAAGTTGTACCGTGCGCCTGTCGTTCCGCCGAGTGGTTTTGCGGGTCAGGGCGTTTTCCCGGCGGCTCTCCAGCTTGCCGTCGGGAATAACAAGCTCACCCTCAAATCGAAATGCAAAGGTGTGTTCAAAGGGCTCGGTTATCAAGCCCGGTTCGGTCTCCACGATCGGATCAACGCGGACCACGATGTCCAGTTCGGGGGTTCCCGGGTTTGTGCCTGTTTCGCGCCGAAAGGTGTTCAACGCCTCAACCAGATCAGCTACCGGAACGACGAAGGAGAGTGTAGTCTCCCTGTCCCCCTTTGTCGGAGGCACCAGAATCAACCGTTTTTGCCAGATGCCTGGAAAACCGTAATCAGCAGAAACTTGGTAGACGAAATCGGCCTGCTTCGGGGGTTGGTCAACGTCAAAGGAGTAGGTATAGCTCATGCGGATCGTGTCGATCAGGCGAGCAATGTACATGCCGCCGGGTTCCAGTTCGTTGTCGTCGAAGAGGGAATTGGGCTTGAGTTGGACGGTGTAAAAGAACTGGCCCCTGTGCTCATAACGAACCAGTGTCGTCGTTGCAGACAAGGAAGCAGGCATCTTGAGGGCAAAGTAAAGGCCTGCCAGTGAGATGGCCAGAACAAGCGCACTTACAGCGAGAAGGGCTGCCCAAGCTGTGCTTTCTTTGCCGGCCACGGATGGCGCGCCCGGCAGAGAACCAAACCAGGTCCTCTTTTCGCCGCGCAACTTGTTAGAAAGCAAACTCAGGCGCATGGTGCTCCTTCTTCGCCTCACAAAGCTCGCCAAAAGCTACGTGTCTTCCAATGTAGATATAAACGAGGCGAGTGTCCGTTTTTCGGCTACGGTCCACCACTCACACGGCACAAATCCCACCCGCTCACCTCGCTCAGCGTCTCCTTTGCCGGGTGAAGGCGGTTGCCGTCCCAAGTGAACTGGCGCAGGCGTCCCCGTTCGTCGCGCACCTGGATAATGGGGGGCGCGCTCTCCAGCAGGCCCTCCAGCTTGGCCAGCCCCCCGTGAGTGACGATCACGCCGCCAAAGCCGCGCGCCGGGGCGCGCTGGTCCATCAACACAACAAAGCGATAGGATTCGACGGGTGAGAGGGGAATCTCCAGTTCGACGAGCAGTTCCGGTGCGGCTGGATCCTCGTCCAAGTTGGCAATGATTGCCCTCTTGACCGGCACGCCCGCGTCTTGCAGGGCGGCTGTTAGGTCGGCGCTCTCCAGTGCGAGCAGGTCTGGCCGACGGTTCAACAGGGCCGAGAGGCTGAGCTGGGGCGCCAAGGCTTCGTAGGGACCGGTGAGAATCCACGATTCCTGGTGGCCTGTGAGTTGCTGGAGAGTTTCTGAAGTTAGCCACGTGAGGGCCGGGGCCAACGGATTGGAGCTCTCGAAAGCAGCCTCGATCCGGGCAGCCATTTCGCCCGCCAGCCCTTTTCCCCCACTTGCCTGCCGGAAGCGGTCACGGGCCGTGGGGTCGCCCCAGGCGAACAGAATCTGGCCCTGACGCAGCACGCTCCAAGCGCGCAGGTCGAACTCCACGTCATCCTCTTGCTGAAGCGATGTGTTCTCCACGGCCTGACGGTACGCCTCCAGTGCGGGCTCGTAGCGGCCTTGCTGGAGCAGGGCTTCGGCCACGTTGACTTGCTGGCGCACTGTCTGGGGCGGGTCCTCCTCGATGGCTTTGAGCACGTAGCGTCCAGCTTCGGAGTCCCAGGCGTAGGTGCGCCGCTGGCTGGGATGGGGAAGTAACTTGTGGTCGAAGAGGCCGAAGGCCGGACAAACGAGGCGGATGCGCCCGTCGGGCAAAAGTTCCCAGTCGGCCGGTCCGCCCCAGTTGGAGACGGAAAGGGAGAGGAGGGGGCCAAAGCGGTTTTCAGCCCACTGCGCGATGAAAACGATGCGGGTCGTGGCCGACGCGCCGGCCACGATGTACTCCACCAGCACCTCGGGCTTCCCGTCGCCGTTGACGTCATCGGCCCGGCGAACCTGTGCCCACGCGCTGGGGAGTAGGTCGGCTGGAAGCGCGCTAGGAGCAGGTACAGGCACACTCTCGTAGCCGCTCTCTCGGGTCAGCAAGGCCAGGGCCGGCACGCCCATTGCGCTGGGTCCGACCACCAAGTCATCACGCCCATCCCCATCCGCATCCCTCACAATGACGGTGGGTTCAAGGGGGGATTCCTCAAGGCGCAGAGCCTCGACGAGGGCGGCTTGCGCGTTGGGGTCCTGCAGGCCGCTGGGGCCGCCGGGCACTTGGAACAGGTAGGCTTCCAGATCAGCGGCCAGCACTTCAAGGGCGCGTTGTGGGTCAGTGCGGACCATTTCGCGGTATGTCGTCAGGGGCGGCACAGGGGGAAGTTGCGCGCTGGCAGCTTCCCGAAGGCGGGTGGCGAGTTGTTGGGCGAAGTCCAGGGCTTGCTGGACAACGGCTTCCGGTGCCTGCTCGGCACCTATCCCGTACACTTCGACCCACAAGGTCATGTCGTCGGCCACGTCGGGAGCGGCACGGTGTCCGCCCTCGTAAAACCGGTACGGCCGCACCAGGGTCTCGAGCCGAGCGTATTCGTCCGGCGTGAGGCGACCGCTCATCTGGGGGAAACGGCAACTCGTCAGCGTCATTTCGCCTGTTCCAGTGACGTTGAGTTCCTCACAAAAGCCGGCCAGCCCCCCCTCAACAACAAGGCGCAGCACGACATCGGCGGGCAGTCGGTCAGGTGTGGGCGTTGGCAGCGATGTGGGAGAAGGTTCTTCTGCGGGCAGCGTGGGTGATGGCTGTGGTTGTTGGGGGGCTGCACAGGCCACGAGGGCAAGGAACCCCAAGATTATCATTCCCCCCCACAAAACGACAGAGCGCATACGTGCTCCTTCTTCTCCTGGTACGTTACCAATCAGCGACGGCCCACGTCAGGGTGAAAAGGCGCAGCAGCGCTGCGCCTCCTACACTCTCTGTCTCATGCCATATTGAGCAGAGTACGGCTCGGCGCCGAGCCATTTCGGTATCAGATCGCAAAGTTCTCGTCAACTGTGTGGGTGCTGTGATCGGGCCTTGACAGGCTGCACAAGGTGGGGCCACGGGGAGATGAGGCAGCCTGCCTGACACTCCTACACAGGGACGGGCGAAAACGAGAGATCACCGCTTGCTTTGTCGTCACCTGTGCGTCGGTCGGATGGTCCTTTGTCCGGCGAAGGACGCACAGATGCCTGTGAGGGTGGGGGCTCTTCGTCGTTCATCAGGGCCTCGAACTCAGCCCGATTCATCGTCTCGACCTCGATGAGCCGTTGGGCCAGCCGGTCGAGCTTGTCGCGATGTTGGAGAAGGACCTGCTTGGCCCGCTCGTAGGCTTGCATGACCAGCGCTTTGACTTCCTCGTCAATGAGCTGAGCCACCTCTTCGCTGTAATTGCGCTGCTCGGCGATCTCGCGGCCCAGGAAGATGAGTTCCTCCCGGTCGCCGAAGGTCAGCGGGCCCAGCTTTTCGCTCATGCCGTAGCGGGTGACCATGGCGCGGGCCAGGTTGGTCACCTGTTCCAGGTCATTGCTGGCGCCGGTGGTCACGTCGCCGAAGACGATTTCTTCGGCCGCACGCCCGCCCAACATGCCAGCCATCTCGTCAATGAACTTGGCCCGCCGCTTGAAGTGGCGGTCGGCTTCAGGCAGGCTGAGAACGTAGCCGCCCGCCATGCCGCGCGACACGATGCTAATCTTGTGAACCGGATCACACAGGGGCAGGTGGTGCATGACCACCGCGTGGCCGGCCTCGTGGTAGGCCAGGATTTTCTTCTCCTGCTCGCTGATAATGCGGCTCTTGCGCTCAGGGCCGGCGATGACGCGCTCAATGGCTTCCTGGAATTCTTCCATGCCAATGGCCCGCTTGTTGCGGCGGGCGGCCAAAATGGCGGCCTCGTTGACCAGGTTCTCGATGTCGGCCCCGGTGAAGCCAGGCGTCTGCTGGGCAATGACGTCGAGGTTCACGTCCTTTGCCAGCGGCTTGCCGCGCACGTGCACGTCCAGAATGGCACGGCGCCCCCGCATGTCGGGGCGGTCGAGCACCACCCGGCGGTCGAAGCGGCCAGGGCGCAGCAGGGCCGGGTCCAGAATGTCGGGCCGGTTGGTGGCCGCAATCACGATGACGTTGGTGTCCGTGTCGAAGCCGTCCATCTCCACCAGAATCTGGTTGAGCGTCTGCTCCCGCTCGTCGTGGCTGCCGC
>WFWG01000351.1 GCA_015491235.1 Ardenticatenaceae bacterium | reverse complement strand
GCTGAGGGGGCGGCGGGGGTGACGGCGCGGTCGCGCGGACTTCAACGCGCCCAATGGTAACGCGGATGATGGGCACTGGCTCAACCTCTGCCTGATGTGGTGGCCCATCTGACATGGGCTCCGGGAAAGGCGAACCACCCGTTGTCGTCTCCCCGGCGCGCGCCGCACGCTCCAGGAGAGGCTCGGCCGACTCCAGGGGCGGTGATGTCGTCGGTGGCCGGGATGGTGTGGCCGCCAGCGGGTGCAGCGGCGATGTCGGCCGAGGCGGCTCCACAGCCCGACTGGCCGGGTGGGAGTTGGAGCGCTCCGAAGTGGTGAGTGGCCGAGCGGTGGGCGAATCGGCAGCCGACTCCGGAAGAAGCGGCGGTCGTGTTGCGGGCGAAGATGGCCCGGGGCGGCGTCCCCGGGATGGGCGCGGTGTGTCCCTCTCCGGTGAGGCCACAGGCGGGTGGGATGAGATAAGGGTGGCCGTGATCGGACGATCAGTCTGCGGCGGCCTTGCAACGGGTGTGATCTCCGCTGCCGGTTGCCCGGCTTGCGACTCCTGTGGGGCCTCACTCGGCGGGGCAGATACGGGCCCGGGGGCGGTCGTTGCGGCCTGGTAGGGGTGTGGCGGGGTGGCCGGTGGCCCTGAACTCACCGGTGGGACGGGGGGCGCGACGGTCGCCGGTTGCACCGGTGGCGCTGTGCCCGGCGGGCGAAGTTGGGGCTGCTCCTGCGCGGCCTCCGCCGGGCCACCGGGCGATTGCGGTGGCCGAGGGGGGAGCGCCTCATCTTCGACTTCCATCCCGCCTGAGAGGGCCACGTGTGGCGGCTCGAACCGCCCGGGTAGACGGGGGCGGATACTCGTCTCAGGGTGAATTACCGTGGTTGCCAGGTCGCTCAAAAAAGCGCTCATTGCCCGATCATTCCCATGTAGAGTTGTCGGCGCCAGGGTCGCATGTTCAGGATGTCGTGTTCGCTCCACCCGTAGGCCGTCGCCAGGCAGTGCACTTCACGCAGAACGCGGCGGGCCCAGGCGTCCAACTCGCTCCAGATGTAGGCCAGAAGGTCCAGAACAGCCGACCACTGGTGGCCGCAGGCAGGACAGTTCAACGCGAGCTGGATGTTGGCCAGCGGATCGGCCTCCTCCATGGCTGTAGCCAGGGCAGAGACCACCTCGGCTGGCAGCGCTGTGGCCGACAGGGTGTGTCCCTCGTGTTGCACCGAGAGCAGGCAGCGCTCGAGCAACACCTGCTGCGCGGTGGCCACGTCGCTGCATCCCTGAATTGCCGCCAGGTCTGTGCTGTTGGGCAGTCGAAACTGTACGGTATAGCCGGCCACTTCCAGCGCCCGCGGCTCCGCCGGATCACCGGGAGTGGGCGCTCGGATGTCGGATGCCTCGAAGTTCACTTCCAGGCGCTCTCCGCACTGTGGGCACGTGGCTACACCCGCAAAGTGAGGACCAAAGAGCTTTTCGCGCAGAGCCAACAAGAGCCTGTTGCGTTGGCCGATGGTGCAGCGGGCCAGGGCGTCGGGCGGCTCCTCCGGAAAGGCGGTGCTGAGCAGCAAGAGTGCCCGCTGCGTGGCCGGCCAGGTGGCGCCCCTTTCCCACAGGTCGAGCAACATGTGAGGCGACAGGTGCTCCATAGGTCATTACCCGTTCGTGGCCTGATGGCCCCTACCCGGACGGTTCCGTGAACGAGGGTTCCGTTGGTTCGCTCACGTCGTAGTCGCGCTCCCAGCCCTCGTTTTTCAGGGTGAGGGATTGAATGGCGACGGCGTTCGCTCCGGCGTCCAGTTCGGGCAGGGCGGTGTACTCCGACGGCCAGCAGCGGTAGACTTTGTAAGCCAGGACGAGCTGGCCGGCCTCGTTGTAGACCTCAATGATGATATCCTTGCGAAAATCGGCGAGGGAGACCTCTGATCCCAGCCCGGAGCCGTAGTTCCAGACCTTGTTGGCCCACTTCTCGAACTCCACGTCGTGGGTAACTCCTCGCTCCAGCGTAATATCGCCATATTTGGTCTGACCAGGGGAGACGCGCACTGTGCTGGGATCGCCCCCTTCACGGTGCTCGATGACTTCTGTGGTGCGAGTGAGCGCACTCACTTTGCTCACACCGGCCACGTAGCGGCCGTCCCACTTGACGCGGAACTTGAAATTCTTGTAGGGATCAAAACGGTGTGCGTTGACGCTGAACTGCGCCATAAAACCCTCCTTATGCTGCGGTTTGTCCGGCTATTTGCTGGATCTTAATGACGACGAATTCAGCCGGCTTCAGCGGCGCGAACCCGACGAGAATGTTCACAATCCCTTTGTCAATGTCGCTCTGGGTGGTGGTTTCTTTGTCACACTTCACGAAATAGGCTTCACGCGGCGACGTGCCCTGAAAGGCGCCCTGGCGAAAGAGGTCCTGCATGAACGTGCCCACGTTCAGGCGAATCTGGGCCCAGAGGGGCTCGTCGTTGGGCTCGAAGACCACCCATTGTGTGCCGCGGTAAAGGCTCTCCTCGATGAAAAGGGCCAGCCGGCGCACGGGAACGTACTTCCACTCCGACGCCAGCACGTCGGCTCCCTCCAGCGTGCGCGCCCCCCAGACCACATGGCCGACAACGGGGAAGGTGCGCAGGGCGTTGACGCCAATGGGGTTGATCTTGCCGTTCTCGCCGTCGGTCATCTTGTACGCCAGTTCGCGCACGCCCACCAGGCCGGCGTCCAACCCCGCCGGGGCCTTCCACACGCCACGGTTCGCGTCGGTGCGGGCGAAGATGCCGGCCACCACGCCGCAGGGGGCAAACTCGGCCAGGCGATTCTCCTGGAGCGGGTCGGCCATTTTGACCCGGGGGTAGTACAGGATCGAATTTTCGTCCCGCAAGGTGAACAGGCCCGTGCCTCCCTGGCTGTCGCTCACCACCGCGTCGGGACTGCTCCAGTTGGGGTCGGGGTCCACGATGAGCATGGCGCGCCGCTTTTTGCAGTAAGCCAGCGCGGCCGACCAGGTGGAGAGGGCCACGGGAGTGTTGTGGGTGAAGGGAGGAATGCACATCAAGTTGAAAAGGTCGGCTTTGTCCAGCGCAAAGAGCCCGGTGCGGTTGGCCTCGCTGCCCTCGTAGTCACCGGAATCGAGGGCGTCTCCGTCGTTGCCGCCGGTGAACGTGGCTTCGGCCTCCGCCGGCTGGAACTCCGGAACCGCCGTGGCGCGCACAAACACCGACTGGTTCTCCAACACGCTTGTGACGAAGCGCGGCGAGGCCGGGTCGGTGGAAACGTTGCGGAACGTCTCCGAGGCGACGACCTCGGCCGTGGGGTCCGTGCTGGCCAGTTCCTGGATTGTCAGGTTAAAGAGCTTGTTGTCCGCTGGATCTTTTGTTTCATGGTCCACAATGGCCTTGAGCCGGTTGCCCCAGGCCCCCTCGTTGGCCGCTTCCAGTTCCAACCCGCCCACAGTCGCCGTCGCTTTGGCCGCGTTTTTGGCCGGGTCGGCATCGCCGGTGTGGACAAGGCGGACGATAAGGGCGTCGGTGCCACCGTTGAGGAAGTAATGGTGAACGGCGTAACTCATGGTGCTTTCAGTCCACAGGCCACCAAAAGTGCGCTCGAAGTCGCCGAAGTTCTGGATGTGCACGGGATCGTTCACTGGCCCGCGCAGCGCCCGTCCGACAAAGGCGGTGATCGAGGTGGCCACCCCCACAATGGTGCGCACGCCGCTGGGAACTTCTTCGATATACACGCCCGGATAGGTCAGTGTGGCAGGCATGAGGTCTCTCCTTGAAACTTGAAGGGGCTGGAAGCCGTTATGGCGTCGCGTCGCGTCCTACCAGAATGTTGACGCTCACGTCCTCGCCCCCTCTGTTTACTTCCATCTCCTCTTGAACCACTGCCGAATGCGCCAGCACAGGGTGAACGTACGGCCAACTGCGTGCAAATGGGGATCAATGAAAGCCAGGATGTCGTCCAAGTCGCGGAAGAAGTGGCGGCGGCCGGTGGGCACATGCTCGATGACTCCTCGCCATTCAAGTGGGGCGCCGTCAATCTCCCGCGGTTCACACCAGAGGCGCACAATGAAGACATGAGTTTTTCCCTCCAGCGAAGCCGTCATGGGCGATTGCCTTTGACTTTGTGCCTGGAAGGCCAAAAAGGGCGGGATAAAGGGGTGGCGACGGCGTTCCACGGCACCCAGCGTTGGGGGCATTGTACCACGGCGGCTTCACGCTGGCGTCACATTGGCCTCACATCGGCGTCACATTTTCGAAGGAGACAAGCCACGGACCGTGTAATCCGTGGTTTCGTCTCTCCGAGGATGTCTGAGATGCGCCCAATTCAACTTCCGGAGCTGGATTTGTCGGGGTGCCGTTCGGAGTCGTGTGCGGGGACAAATTGTGCCACAAGCTGCACGGCCCGTTGGAGCACTTCCTGGGCTTCTTCCAGGGCGCGTGTGGCCTGCTGGAGTTGGTGAAGGGCTTGTTGAAAGGAGGCCGGTTCGCTTGTACTGGCGTGTTGAGGGGGAGCCTGTTGCACGACTTCCGCGTACAGCGCCTGCGTTTCCGGCATGGGCACCACGTTCAACTCGGCGGCCAGAATCTGTCGGCAAGCTTCGTATTGTTGCACCGCCAGTGACCGCTGTCCGCTTTCCAGGTACAGGCGCATCATCTCCCGGTGAATTTCTTCCCGCAGCGGATCGAGGTGGAGAATCTGGCGACCACAGTGGAGGCTTTCATCGTAGGCGCCAAGGTCCCTGTAATGGCGCATCAGGCCCATGAGGCCACTCACGTAGAGAAGCCGCAAGCGTTCCCGCTCCCACAGCACCCAATCGTCGTAGAATCCTTCCATGAGTTCTCCGGTGTAGAGGGAGAGGGCGTTTTGGAGCTCTCCCACCTCGGTGTCTGTCAGCGTTTGAGAAGTGGTCGCCAGTGCGCGGTTCACCTGGCTTTCAAATACGGCTACATCGAGCCAGTAGGCGCTCTCCGGGTTGAACTGAATTTCTCCGGTTGATGTGGTGATCAGGAACACGTCGGCGGGAGCTTCCTCCGATTCGAGCGCACAGCGCAGCCGCCACAAGGCCGTACTCAGGCAACTGCGGGCGCGATCTTCGGTGCGGTCGTCCCACAGGAGGTTGGCCAGAGTGTCGCGGTGGTGGGGGCGGTGTCGGTACAGGAGCAGGTAGGCGAGTAGAGTTTGGGTGGTGCGGGTAAGCTTCACCTCATGCCCATCGCGGTGTACCTGAATGCTTCCGAACAGAGAAATCTCCAGAGCACTCATAGGGGCTCCTTTCAAGTCAAGACCCGAATGCGGGTCTTCACCTCTTATTATCGGTTGGCCGCTTGCACAAATAAACGCACGGTGCCAGAAGTTTTGGGGGAAGGTGAGGACCGAACGAGGGTTCCGGCACTTTCCCGTGCGGCTCGATGACGTGGACGTTCTTCCGAAGGGGGGCATGTGGGGGAATATGGTAACTCCACCTGCCCCTGTTTTTCAGGCCGATTCCCGGCGCGCCTGCCCGGCGCGAATGGCGTCCAGCAGGTCCTCGGGGCTGAGCTGATCCAGCGGAAACTCAGCCAGGATAACGGGGAGAATGCGTTGGAGAAGTTCCTGGCGCTGCTCGGAGGTGAGGCCTTCCAGCATCTTGTGCAGGGCGTTGGTGACGATTTCGTACGAAAACTCGAAGCGCTCGTCCGGCTCCATGTAGGACAACACGGTGTCCACCGTGTCGTTCATGATCTCCTTTAAGTCTTCAACAGTAAGCGACTCGATGACCTGGCGAGCGACTTGTTTGAAGAGGCCACGCATGACTTTGTCCCTTGACTGCGTTTTGCCGGTCGGCGATTGGACTTACAAAGTGACCGGGATGGAGACCGGCACGCCGGCGTCTATCGGCTCGCGCTCGGCGGCAGGCGGCGTGGGCGGCAGGTCGGCCGGGACGCCCTGCAT
>WFWG01000350.1 GCA_015491235.1 Ardenticatenaceae bacterium | reverse complement strand
GTAGTGCGCGGTGGCACGTGGTACGAGAGGGAGGATGAGTTGGTATAAAACTTGCGGAAGTGAGCCATAGGGCCCACCAGATCAAAAGCGACTAACGGTCCCATAATGTCCTCCTTTACGAGGAGGCTTGAATCTTATTCATTAGGTCGTCGAGGTCTTGCACCACATCCTCCCCTAATTCTCTCTTTAGAGTGGTAATCAAGGTCACGCCTGGGTCGAACTCATCATGGGCCCACACTACCGCCCGCTGAATGGCGTCTTGATGTCCCTTCAACCATTCCACCAGGGGACTAAAATCTAAGGATACGTCCGCGATGCTCTCCAGCCCCTCATCCTTGCCCAATCGCAAGCGGGTGCGGAAATCTCCCAAGAACGTGGCATCGTCCTTATACTCTACCCGCAAGTAGAGCCGTGGGGTCTGGCCGATCTTGCTGCGGCTGGTTGCTATCAGGGGCAGGCTGTTGATGAGCGAATGGCCCAGCAATTTGACATCCGTGTCCAAGAGACCCGTTTCCCGCGCCCGCCAGGCACTCACCAGGCCGTAAAAGGCCAAGAAGGAATACTTGACCCGCCAATCCTTGCCCATGGTGCCATATTCTCCTTTCTCACCCCGTTCCCGACCGGCAAAATGAGAAGTGATCGTGGAGGAGGGAAGAATTTCTACGCGGTTGAGGGAATAGCCCCATGAAAATTGAACTGGACCGGTGTACGTGATATGGCCGCCCGCGCCCTCTTCTGAACCGATGGGCATGGTTGCCCCGAAGAGGCGCACATCAATCAAACGTTCTAACAACCACTGCCGGAAGGTCTCCTCTTTCGCTACATCTTTGGTACTTCGTTTCTTTCCACCAGTTTCCTGAAGAAATCCCTGTGCCAAACTGTCAATGCGCTGTTTGGCCGATACGACACTTCCGCCCACTGTGCGCACCCAAACATCCTGGGGCACAACGTACTCCCATGGCTTGGCCGTCCAGGCATTAGGGTCCCAAGCAATCCAATAATCCCGTAGATATCGCTTGAGGCGCACATCACTCACCAGGTTGCGCCCCGATTCGTAGTCCATACGAGGGCGGTTTTCCTCATCGGGGTCGCCGTTGGGATTGCACAACCGGGCATCGTACAGGAACAAGATTTCACTATTGCGTTCAATGGTCATGATTCATCCTCCTTTTGAGATGTGATTTGGGTAGTATCAGCCTGTGTGGTCTTCTTAGGGTTGCCATACCGTTGTAGGTGGGAGAACGCATATCCCGACAGCACCCAATACGTGTTCTCGGCTGGGGAGAGAAGTCCCTTTGCTTGATCCATAAGTGTCCGAGAGGCCGCGAAGAGGTCACGGGTCGTAGGATTTAGCGCACGGTAGATACGGAGTTGGTCCAGCATTTCGTTGCTCAGGCGCCGCACCTTGTTGGTGTCCATCCCTTGGAAATGAATCTTGTTTAGGATGGGCACCGAGCCTGTGGCCTGTTGAGCGCTAGCAACTGCGCCGACCAAGATACCCAGCAAGAACAAGGCCCGCTCAGCCGTTCCCAACTCCAGGGCATCCATGTAACTCCATACATCTTCTGGAATTAAATTGCGCACTTCGTTTGCATGTTTAATATCGCTCATAGATCGTCCTCCTTTGAAAAGATGCAGTTTACTTAGGTAGTACCGCAACAAGTGGGTTTGAACCAGAAACACACGTAGGGCTGCGTCAGGGTCTTTTTGTGGTGCCTGGACATACGCCCCATACTTGTGGAAGCGATGCACGCTTGCAGTTTCCAAGAACAAGGGGAGCAATTCCCGAAAGTCCACAGGACGGTTGGAAAGCAATGCCTCCAGGAACTGGAAAAAGGCCTGCTGGCCATGGCCGCGCTTGCCGATGGGAAAGAGGTAGAAGATGGTGTTCAGCCCCAGATCCCAAGGATCCCAACGCTCCGTGCGAATAGGCGCGAGGTGTTGCTGGGCAAAGGAACGGGTCAGGTGGCGCGCTTCATCCACCTCATCCAGGCGGGAAGGTGGGACGTCCCGGATGTACTCCTGCAACTTGGTGGATCGGCCATCATCCTGAATGAACAGGAAATCCAGCAAGTAAGAAGCCTTGGTGTTCTCGAAGCGTTGGTAGGCCTTGAGTTTCGATTGGAATGCCTGCCACCCATTCCAGGTGAGCGTTGCTTCCCAGCGATCGGTCACGTACCCTGCCCAGGCTTCTAGATCTGCAGCCGGTGGCCGAATAGTGGTTCGGTGGAACAAAGGAACGATGTATACCCGGCTGGACAACTGACCCAGGCGGCCCTTCAGCCGAGTGCGCATAAACGTCTCCCCAGCCAGCAATGTTTGGTAACATTGGCGGCAGATGGCGTAATTGCGGTAGAAGTTCACCTTGCGAAAGCCACTGGCAAAACCGGGCTTATCCGTGATGTACACTTTGAACCAAAAACGGGTCGTGTTCTCGGTCACCTCGGCTTGGTGCTTGCCGCAGACATGGCAGCGGCCGGGACGTGCCTTCTCGAAGACATCGCTCAGGTAGTTGCCGTAAAGGTAACGGTGGTAGGCGGGTTCCCGGGCCAGCCAGCGGCCGTTTAAGTGTAGGGTGTAAAGGTACTTGGCCTTCTTGTCCAAATTGAGTTCCTGCCGGATCCCTTCCTGCAAAATGGCGGCTATCAGGGCGACAGCTTTCTTAGCACCTTGATCTTGGGCATAGGCTTGAAGTTGAGAAGACGTCAAGACATCTGTACCCTGCGTAGCCCCCAAGACTTCCAGTTCCTTGCGGCGGGCCTTAGGCACCCATTCCCAGTCTGCCCAGCCTAATGTAGGTAGATTCCACACCCACCGGTATCGTTCATCCGAAGACTTCTGCACCGGAAGTTCCAAGTACGCTTCCGCCAATGCTTGTTCAATTTCTGCGCGCAAAGCCCCGTTTTCCAGCCCCAAGGCCAAGGCAGGGAGCGCTTGGGAGATAAGATAGTCTAACGTAGCGACAGTTACTCTGTCCTGCGCTACGTTACGAGAGGCATGCCCCACCCATAGTGCTTGGTACAAATGCTCGCTGTCCATTTCGTGCATTTCAGGAGAGGCCAGCCGCCATTGACCACCCTCTGCTCGCAAGTCAAGATGCACGATGCCTGCGTAGCGGCCTAAATCGTCCACTTTGACCAATGTTTGCAGCAAGGCTGCCTCTTCACTGTCAGCGTGGGGACGACGCCATTCCAGAGCAGTCTCCCCCAGGACACGTAATCCTCCTAACATCGTTTCTCCTCCAAAATCAATTCTCACAAGGAGCCACACACGAATTTCTTCATCGTTTGTGTTCTCTGTGCCCTCGCGTAGAAAGTGTCACACGAAGCCGCAGGAAACACAGAGAGCGTTTTACTGTTGTTCCACCGTGTCCCCCGTGCTACTGTGTGATGCCTTTTTCTCCCACACCTCCACACACCCAAAACCCTGGCTGTTCTTCGCGCCCAGGCCCGCGTCCAAGGCCATGCGGAAGTAGGGCTCCGGCGCGTCCAGTTCGTAGATGCCCGTCCAGCCTTTGATGACCGTTCCCTTGTATCGGGCCACCACCAGGTTGCGGTTGCTCACCTTCACCGGCCGGAAGGTCGCGCCGTCGGGCGGGATGTCCTCCCCCGTCCAGGCCCGGATTTTGCGGCGCAGGTTTTCCAACACCAACCGGCCAAATTCGGATTCTTGAGGTGCATAGTAGTACGTTTTTTTGCGGCCGTCGGGGGTTTCAAAGGTGCTGTAGGTGGTTATCGGAGAGAGGGCCTTGAGAAGCACCGGGCGCCGATAAGAAGGCGGCATGGCCACCTCAACGGAGATGAGTTCCAATCTGGCGTCTCCCACGCGCAGTGCTTGTGCCCGCATAAGGCCAAAGACAAGCGACTCGAGCATTTCCTCTTCTGGCGAAGCCACCGTCCACACCAACCGTCCTGAAAAGACCAGGTGTTTTCCCCGACGGCGAAAGTCCCCCCTCAGCCGCGAGAAGGTGAACAGTTTGAGGCGACGTCCAGCGTCGGTCCAACCCTGCTCATGGACGCGGTGTGCAAGCGCCGCGTCCAAGGAGGAGTAGATGACTCCTTGAAGCAAAACGTTGTAGTGAATGGGGAGCACAATTTCTTGTTGACCGTCGGCAGGGCAAAGGTGAATGTCTACGCGCATGACCCACCTCGTTCGTTGCAAAACAAACACGCTAAACCACCTGCCCCATTTTTGTAATCCATTATAGCAGTTGTCTGCGACAGATTTGGTTGTTATCTCACGCCAATAGGGGGTCGAGGGGGCAAAAGGAGTTCAAGTGGCGATTACTCCCAGGAGCACCACGACCTCTACCACCTCGCAGGTTGCGCCGTACACGTCGCCGGTGAGGCCGGGAAGACGCCGGAGGGTGAAGCGGGCCAGGAGCCAGGCAGCACCGGTTGCCAGCAGCCAAGCAACGATTCCCAGGCCGCCGGCGACAACGAGAGCAACACTCAGCGCTGTAATTCCCGCCAGGAGAACCTGGCGCCACCCCGCGTGGTCCTTCATGGCACGTCCCAGCCCTTCTGGCCGGGCGTAGGGGAAGGTAACGATGGCCAGGGACATGCCCCAGCGTCCCAACACCGGGGACAACAGCAGGGATACAAGTGGCCGCGTCCCCGCAGACTCCATGATTGCCACCAGGGCGGCGTACTTGGTCAGGAGCAGGAGCACGCCACCCGCCACGGCGTAGGCCCCCACCCGCTCGTCGCGCAGAATGCGCAGCCGCGCCTCCGGGTCGTGGCCGCCGAAGAGGCCGTCGCAGGCGTCCAGGAAGCCGTCCAGGTGGAGGGCGCCGGTAAGCCCTACCCACGCTGTCAGCACCAGGGCGGCCGTTACTTCTGGCGGGAAGAGGCGTACGAAGCCCCACGCTAGCAGACTCAGCACGCCTCCCAGCAGCAGCCCCACCAGGGGGAAGAATCCCACCGCGCGCCCCAACTCTACTGGCGTGAAGGGGCGACGCACCACGGGCAGGGCAACGGTCAAGAACTGGAGCGCACCGAGGAAGGCAAACAGGGGAGAAAAAGGGCGCACGCGCTCTCCTCCACTTTAATTTCCCAAGGGTGCCAAGGTGCGACGCACTTGGCAAGGTCCTCGCACCTCACGCCAGCACGAACAACTCTCCCTCTTTCGGGGCAAAACGCTGTCAGCCGTGCCGGTGCCGCGCCTTTCGCCAGTGCGCCGCACCGGCCCGAATTTTACTCCTTCCTCTCCGACACGCCCGCCTCGGCGAAGGTGGCCATCTCGTCGAGGACTTTACAGGCCGCCTCCACGACGCCAATGGCCAGCGCTGCACCTGTGCCCTCGCCCAACCGCAAGTCTAGGTCGAGCACTGGCTCCAGCCCCAGCCAGTCCAACATGATGCGGTGTCCCTTCTCCCGCGAACGGTGGGCCGCAATCAGGAAGGGACGCACATGTGGGGCCAGGGTAACAGCGATCAGGGCAGCAGCGGTGGAGATGAAGCCGTCCACTACCACCGGCACACGGTGGGACGCGGCCGCTAGCATGGCTCCGGCCATGCCGCCGATTTCAAATCCGCCCACTTTCGCCAACACGTCCAGACCATCGTGCGGATCCGGACGGTTGACCGCCAGCGCTCGCTGCACGGCGGCCACCTTGCGGGCCAGCGCGGCGTCGTCCACGCCCGTGCCGCGCCCCACGATCTCGCCCGGCGAGCGGCCGGTGATCGCGGCGGCCACGGCGGCCGACGGTGTGGTGTTGCCAATGCCCATCTCACCTACGCCCAGGATGTCCAGCCCCTTTTCCAGCTCGGCTTCGACGACTTCAGCCCCGGCGAGCACCGCCTGTTCAGCTTGCTCGCGTGTCATGGCCGGCCCGCGGGCGATGTTGCCGGTGCCCGGGGCCACCTTTTTGTCCACCAGCCGCTCGTGACAGCCCAGCTCGGCGGCAACGCCCATGTCCACCACCACGACCCGCGCGCCCACGTGGCGCGCCAGCACGTTGATGGCTGCCCCGCCGCGCAGGAAGTTGAAGACCATCTGGGCCGTCACTTCCTGAGGATAGGCGCTCACCCCTTCAGCCACCACACCGTGGTCGCCCGCCATCGTCACAATGACTTTGTGGCGCAGGCGGGGGCGCGGGTTGCCCGTGATGCCCGCCACTTGCACCGAGAGCGCTTCAAGGCGCCCCAAGCTTCCGGCCGGCTTGGTGAGCGTATCCTGACGGGCTTGTGCGGCCTTCATGGCCTCAACGTCCAAGGGGCCAATTCGGGCAATGAGTGATTCGAGTGACATAGAACACCTCCTCTTTTGACGTGGTGATTTTTGGTGATATATAATTAACCATAATCATGTAATCAGCTTCTGCAGATTGAGCCAGGCAAGGCGTTTGTTCGCCATAACGGCGTAATTCCTGTAAAGCTACACTTGTCCGAGGTGAGGTGAATGACAACTTTAGCAAAACGGCCAATTCAAGTATATTTAGAAGAGCAACAAGATCGCGCATTGCGAAAATTGGCGGCAGAACAGGGCGTTTCGTTGTCGGAACTCATTCGCCGCAGTGTAGACCTGTTGCTAGCTCAGGTTCCGGCAGAAGAGGATCCAGCTTGGAAAATTATCGGCTTGGGTCGCTCGAACATTGCTGATCTCGGCACACGACATGATGAGTATCTTGTCCAAGAGACGAGTAAGGAGATCAACCGCTGATGCCACGCCAAGTCTTCGTGGACGCCAGTGCATGGATTGCTATTGCTGACGCTGATGAAGCACGTCATGAAGATGCTGTAAGGATATTTTCTCGACTGCTGCAGGACGGATACCTGCTGGTCACAACAAATTTGGTGATTGCTGAAGCGTATATTCTCCTGCGTCGTAGACTCGGATATCAAGTCGCGATCACGTTCTTGGAAAGTGTTAACGAAAGTCCGAGAATTGAGATCGTACATCCGAATCTGCCTTTAGAAATAGCGGCCAAAGAAATTCTGCGTCACTATAACGATCAAGATTTCAGCCTTGCTGACGCCTTCAGTTTTGCTCTAATGCGAACGCGAAATATCACCGAAGCTTTTGCTTTCGACCAACACTTCGCCACAGCCGGTTTTATCCTCATCCCGCCGGGATAACGTCCGGGTGGATAGCTTGTGCCAACAGGCGGGCACCGCGCGCCAGGTTCGGCCCCGGCGCGTTGATGGCGATTTCGTCCACAGCCACGACGCGGCGCTGGCGAACGGCGGTCACCTGTTCCCAGCCAGCGCGTGCGTAGACCCGCTCCAGGGGCGGGTTGTCCACGCCGGGCCAGGCCACCACGATGACCTCCGGGTCGGCTGCGATGACTTCCTCAGGCGTTACCTGGCAGCCAGGCCTTTCTGGCACGAACTCTCCGCCCACAATCTCCACTAACTCGGCCACCCAGAGGGGAGCGCTCATGAGCGGGCGAGGCCACGTCTCCACGTAGACGCGCCGGCGAGGACGGCCAGCCACCTCCCGCCGCAGCCGCTCGAACGTGGCCTCCATCTCGGCCACCACTTGTTCACCAGCCTCACGGGCCTCGGTCAAGGCCGCCAGCAGGCGGATCGTCTGGTAGACGCTCGCCAGGTCGCGCGGGTAGAGGCTGAGCACGTGGAGACCGGCCTTGAGCAACTCGGCCAGGCTTTGTTCGCGGAAGGGCACCGAAGCAATCACCAGGTCCGGCTGAAAGCGGGCCACGTCCTCGGCCCGCACGGCCCAGGTGGAAGGCACGGTGGGCAGGTGGGCCACCTGGTCGCCCAACAGGCGCCGGTCGTGTTCGCTCCCGGCCACCAGCAGGTGCTCGCGGCCCAGCGCGAAGAGCGTGGCCGTTACGCTGGGTTCCAGCGACACCAGGCGCGGAAATGGTCTTCCTTCGGTCATCACGGGCCTCCTCCCCTCGCTCGACGGATCTCCTCATAACGTGCACAAATCCGAATGGTCGTCTTCTCCAAAATTCACCGCCGTTGAGTGTCTATACCGTCCCGCAAGAGCAGGGGAATCCCCGCAATCAGCAGGTAGACCCGGTCGGCGGCGGCGGCGACGTGCCGGTTGGCCTCGCCCAGCAGGTCGCGGTACGCCCGGCCCAGTGGTGAAGTCGGCACCAGCCCGAACCCCACCTCGTTCGAGACGATGAAGACGTGAGCGTCCACGGCGCGGACGACAGCCACCAGTTCCTCCACCTCGCGGCGCACAGCCTCGGCGGCCTCCTCGGCCCACGGGTCGTCCCATTCGGCCAGGACGTTGGCGACGAGGAGCGTGAGGCAGTCCACCACGATGGCGCGGGCGCCGGCCGTGTGCTGGCGAATCGCCTGGCCCACCCTTCGGGGCGCCTCCACGGTGCGCCAGGGGGCCGGACGCGAGCGGCGGTGGCGCTCGATGCGGCGGCGCATTTCCTCGTCGCGGGCCTCCGCTGTGGCCACAAAGAGCACGTCGTCGCCAGCCACTGCGCGGGCCTGTTGTTCGGCAAAGGCGCTTTTGCCGCTGCGAGCACCCCCAAGAATAAAGGTAAACACGATTTCCTCCTTCAGCCTTCAAAACATACGACACAACTCATGCAAAGTTACAAAAATTAACCACGGATTGCGCGGATTATGTCCGAAGGTGCGACGCACTTCCAAAGTGCGTCGCACCTTTTCACGCCTCCGCTGTTAATTTTAGTCCCACCAGCCCCTCGAGGCGGCCCATGTCAAGCGAGCGGGCTACGGTATCGGCCAGCCGGTCGAGGGAGTCGTCAAGGAGGGCTTCGGCGTTCACCGGCGCTGGAGTCGCCTCCTCATCTCCCTTGTGTTCCCGCAAGCTTTCCAGCCACGCCCGGCGCAGGACGTCATTGGCGAAGAGGCCGTGCAGGTAGCACCCCCACACGCGCCCGTCAGCGCTGACAGCGCCGTCGAGCACGTGGGCCGGTTGGCCATTGCGGCTGGAAATTTCCAGCCACGGGGTGCGACTCCGGCTGCGGCCCATGTGGATTTCATAACCACGCACCTCCAGGCCAGCCAGCGAGGCCATCCAACCAGGCCCGCCCCGCAGGCGAGCTCGCGCTTGAAAAGTGGCCTTTTTCCCCACAAAGACGGTCTCCACGGGCAGCAGCCCCAGGCCGTCGACCCGCTCCACCTCGGACTCCACGCCTTCGGGGTCACGGATGACTTCGCCCAGCATCTGGTAGCCGCCGCAGAGACCTACCACGGCTGTGCCCGCTTTGGCCAGGCGCCGAATGGCATCGGCCAAGCCGGCGCGCTGAAGCCAGTGCAAGTCGGCCACAGTGCTCTTGGTGCCGGGCAAGATAACCGCGTCTGGGTGTCCCAGGTCAGCAACCCGTTCCACGAAGCGCACCCGCACGCCCGGCTCAGCCCGCAGGGGGTCCACGTCGTCGAAGTTGGCCATGCGGGGCAGGCGGATGACAGCCACGTCCAGGAGAATTGGTCCGCCCCCTGCGGCGGGCAAGGAAGCCGCGTCCTCCTCCGGCAACACCAGGTTGGCAACGTGGGGGATTACGCCCAGCACGGGCCGCCCGCTGCGCTCCTCCAGAATGCGCACGCCCTGCTCGAAGAGGGCAGGGTCCCCCCGGAACTTGTTGACAACAAACCCCTGCACCAGCACTTGCTCCTCCGGCGGCAGGAGCCAGAAGGTGCCCAGCAATTGGGCGAAGATGCCGCCGCGGTCAATATCGCCCACCAGCAGCACGGGCGCCCCCGCGTAACGGGCTACGGCCATGTTCACGATATCGCTCTCCCGCAGGTTGAGTTCCGCCGGGCTGCCAGCTCCCTCGACGATAACCAATTCGTACTGTTGCCGCAGGTGGTCCAGGGCAGCGGTAACCACAGGCCACAGGTCGCGCTTGTGCCGGTAGTACTCGCCGGCCCGCAGGGTGCGCCAGACGCGCCCCATCACAATGACCTGAGCGCGGCTGTCAGCCTCGGGCTTGAGGAGCACAGGGTTCATCTCCGCACAGGGTTCAACGCCGGCCGCACGGGCTTGCAGGGCCTGTGCCCGCCCGATTTCGGCCCCGTCCGGGCAGACGGCGGCATTGTTGGACATGTTCTGGGCCTTGAAAGGGGCCACACGCACGCCCCGGCGTGCGAAGTAGCGACAAAGGGCCGCCACAATCCAACTCTTGCCCACCGAGGAGGCGGTGCCCTGTACCATCAACACGCGCCCCGCCATTTCCCCACCCCTTTCCCGTTGCTCAGTTGGCGCCGACAGCCGCTTCGGCGAACCGACGGGCCAGTTCCGGCTTGGCCCAAAAGTGCAGGTGGACATAGGAGGCCCACACGTTGCCCAGCCGTGCTCCCTCTGGCCGGGGTTCGCCCTGGCCGTCAGGGGGCAGAAGCCAGTAGGCGGGCGGCAGGTCGTCAGGGCGGCCCTCCCACGCCGAGTAGTGGAACTCGTGGCCGCGCACGCGCTCGCCCTCCCGGAAGAGCCAGCTCTCGCCCGCGGCCTCTGCCAGGCGGTAGCCCAAAGTCAGGCGGCCGGTCATCACGGCTCGGCCCGGCAGGACACCCACCATCGGATACGTGTGGCCCTCCTGGTCCACGATGGCCTCCGTCAGGTACATGAGTCCGCCGCACTCGGCATAGACCGGCAGGCCCCGCTCACATGCCGCGCGGATGGCCCGGCGCATGGCCGCGTTGGCCGAGAGTTGGCGGGCGTAAACCTCCGGGAAGCCCCCGCTGAGCACCAGCGCAGCCGTGCCTGGGGGCAGGTCGGAATCCCGCATGGGACTGAAAAAAGCCAGCCGCGCGCCGACCTCCTGCAACAACTCCAGGTTTTCAGGGTAGAAGAAAGAAAAGGCCTCGTCGCGGGCCACGGCCACCACAGGCGCCCCCTCGACGGGCTCGATGGCCGGCAGGGGAGATAGTTCTCCCGCATCGGCAGGCCTGACGAGGCGGGCCACTTCCAGCAAGCGGTCCAGGTCCAGGTGGCTGGCTACCGTCTCGCTTGCCGCCCTGGTGAAGGTCTCCCAACGGCCCGGCTCGACCGTGGGCACCAGCCCCAGGTGGCGCTCCGGCACGTGAAGCGCCTGGCGGCGGGGAATCCAGCCGAAGACGGGCAGGCCGGTGGCCGCTTCCACCGCCTGGGCCACCCCTTTGCCGTGGCGCTCGCCCGCCACGCGGTTGACGATGAAGCCGGCCAGGTTGAGGGCCGGGTCGAACGCCTTGTAGCCCAGGGCCACGGCCCCGGCACTGCGGGCCATGGCCCGGGCGTCGAGCACCAGCACCACCGGCGCCCCCAGCAGCTTGGCCACCTGGGCTGTACTGCCGGTCTCATCGGCGTAGCCGAAGCCGTCGTACAACCCCATGACCCCCTCCACGACGGCCACGTCCGCACCCGCCACGGCGCGGGCCACCAGCGCGGGCAGGCGCTCCGGGGGCACCATCCAGGCGTCAAGGGTACGCCCCGGTCGGCCGGCGGCCAAGGCGTGATAGGTGGGGTCAATGTAGTCAGGCCCCACCTTGAAGGGCTGCACGGTCAGGCCGCGCGCCCGCCAGGCCGCCATGAGGCCAGTCGTGATTGTGGTCTTGCCTACGCCACTGTGGGTTCCGGCCACCACCAGGGTTGGGACCACGTCTGCTCCTCCTCACCGACGAAGCGGGGCCCTCCGCCCACAAGCGGAAAGACGCGCACCTGAACTCGTCCGGCCAAACGACGGGCCACCCAGGCCGCCACATCGTCCACGTCCCCTGCTGTTGGGTTCCACAACAGCCCGGCCAGCGTGCCGCTGTGAGCCCGACAGACACCCAGGGCCCCCACCTTGCGGGCCAGACGACAAGCCGCCTCCACAAGCGGGTTGGGCAGAACCGCCTGGTGCGCCAAGGCGCTGATGGTCGCCGCTTGGCCGACGGCTTCCGCATCCTGAGAGCCAATGCCGTCACGCAACAGGGCGAACGCTTCGCGGTGTTGTGGTGCCAGGCGCTTCAAGGCGGCCAGGTTCAGCGCGCGGTTGAACGCCTCGGTGTCCACCTCGCCGCCGGGGTCCAGCACGATCACTTCAAGGGCCGGCGCCGGCCCCAACACCTCCAGAAAGGCGGCCGTGCGGTGGGCGAAGAGGGCCAGGCCGGGGGCCAGGGTGCTGTCGGTGGGCTCCACGAGCACGGCCAGCCGCCCCACGGTGACGGGATCGGGGGGTGTGCCCGTGAGCGCCGCTCCCACGCCGTACAGGGTCCCCGCCACGTCCACGGTGCTGGAGCCGTAGCCGCGGCCGCGCGGCACAGCCGATCGCACGCGCACGCGGCCACCGACCGCTCGGCCAGCGGGCGCCCGGTCGGCCAGCGCCACCTTGACGGCCTGCGACACCTTGGGGCAGGCTGTTGGCGTCTCCCACCCCGTGTTGGCCGTCACGCTCACTTCAACTTCGCCGTACCACCCGATGGGACACGAGACCAGACACGGCTCGCCGCCCAGCGTGCCCTGGACCAACTCGCCACAGGTGGCCGGCAGGCGGACACGGATAGTCTTGAGGCCGATGGTGTCGAGCACCGTTGGACCACTCCTTGGAACCTTTTGTTTAAAATTCGATGCCGGGCTGGGCGCGGATGCCCCTGTCGAAGGGATGTTTGACCTTGCGCATTTCGGTTACCAAGTCGGCGAACTCGATCAGCTCGGGCGGCGCGTCGCGCCCTGTGATGACCACGTGGGTCATGGGGGGCTTGTGTGCCCGCAGCCAAGCGATCACTTCGCCCGTGTCGAGCCAGCCATACTTCAGCGGGTAGGTGAACTCGTCCAGCAGCACCACGTCATAGTCGCCGCTGGCAATTTTCTCCTGGGCGAGTTGCCAGCCGTGGCGCGCCTTGGCCGCCGTTTCGTCTATATCGCGGGACATCCAGGTGAAGCCGTCACCCATCTTGTACCACTCGATGCCCAGCTTTTTGGCGGCCTTGACCTCGCCCCAGCTTCCCCCCTCGTGTTTAATGAACTGAATGACGCAGACGCGCATACCGCGCCCCCACGCCCGCAGGAGCAAGCCCAAAGCCGCTGTGGTTTTGCCCTTGCCGTGTCCCGTGTTGACGATGAGCAGCCCCTTGCGTGGGCTTTTCGACCGTGTACCCATGATTTTCACCTGTCACCACTCTTTGGCATTCGCATCAGTTGCGGTGGGCGGTCGAGTATTGATAGCCGCCGGACGAGGCAAGTTGTCTGTCAGCTCTCCTGCCGGAAACCCACAGGCCCAGGAAGAGTCCCAGGGCAACGACGGCCAGCAGAAGGAGCCACATGCGCACTTTGACATTCAAGGGGGGCGGAAACCCCACCACTTCCACTGGCACCTGCCACGCCACCGCGCGGCCGTCGGTCGCGCGGGCCGTGAAGCGCAACTCGTGTTCCGTGCCGTCGAAGAACTGTACGGCCACGCGGGCGGTGCCGTCATCGTCCAGCGGGAGGTCGTCGAACCGGTAGATAGGCACGTTGTCCTCCAGGTGGATGGCGGCCAGGGAGATCTGGCCCGCCACTGGCTGGCCGCCGGCTGTCGTCAAGCGAACGACAATTTCGTTCAGCCGGCCCACAGCACCACTGCCCGGCGAAATCGTGGCCGTGGCCCGCAGCCCGTCGGCCTCAGCGGTAACCGTCACCGGCCCGGCCTGGGCGGACGGCTCCTTGCCCGAGGGGTTGTGAGCTAGCGCCGTGCTGCCTGTCAGCCAGAAGGCGGCCAAAACCAACGCCGCAACCCCTGCTCGCTTGCGGCCACTGCCGACAATCAAGCCGGAGACGAAGCCGAAGGCAAAGAGCAATCCCACCATGATCAGCATGTTGCGCACCTCGGCCGGGTTCTCACGAATCGAGAGAGTGGGTGTGGCCTCGACAATCTGGCCGTCGGGCAATGTAACGCGCGCGGGGAAGGTGTAGGTGCCCCGAATGGGGTAAACAGCCTGGAAGCGCAGTTCGCCGTCCGGCAGAACCGTTTCCAGGTCAATCAGGGTCGTGCCCTCGACGTGAGGGAAGTCGGTGGTTATCACCTTGGGGCGGGGCGGGGTGTCCAGGTGCAGGGCCACCCGCGCGCCACGAACGGGCATCCCGTTGGCGTCCACCACGCGCAAGCGCGTGGTGACCAACGTGTCGTCGGGCACGATAGCCGGGGCAGGCGGGTCAGTCTCGACCAAAACCTGCGCGGCAGGCGCCGCTTGCCCCGGCCAGACTCCCGCCAGTAAGGCCGCCAAGAGGACTACGACCAACGCTGTTCTCCTGATACGCATCGTTCTTTCCCTCCTTTAACGTTTGGGCAATTGTGCTCCTGCCTCGTCTAATGGCAGGACTTGGGCCGTTGGGTGTTGTGCGGACGGCGAAAATGAGCAGAGCAGGAACCTGCCAGGCCTCACGGGGCCCGGCAGGCCCGGCTCAACTGGCAGGCGGACGGCCCTCCCTTTTACGCCCAAAGGAGCGGCGCGGACGAACGGTAACAGCACGCTCCTAGTGGCACGGCACGAAGTAAAGGCTGTGGCGCAGTTCGTGGAAGGTGTCGTGGACGAGTGGGTAGTTGCTGAACAATATTGCCCACAACACCAGGGCGGCTGTAATGAGCACCAAAGCCACCTGCGCGTTCACGCTGGCCTGAAGCTGTGCCAGCGGCGTCGCCGTCAGGCGTCCAACGTCGGCACGACTTGTTACTCTGCTCATAGTTCCCTCCTCGAAAGATGTTGTCCGTCGCGATAGGCCGTCCGCCCACCAGGTTCGCGAACCCGAGGCTCCAGGGGCAAATCAGCCCTCGGCATCTGTTTCCGATAACACCACCGCCAGCCGGTCGCGCACGGCACGCGCGCGCGCCGGATCGGCGCCAGCCGTGCTCACGGCCACCACCACGCCCTCGCCGCGCCAGACGGCCGGCAGGTGGAAGTCACCCTCCTCCGGGGCGTCGGCCACGTTGCAGAGCACGCCCAACTCGGCGGCTTCGCGGGCCACTTGGGCGTTGACCTCGCGCCGGTTCGTGGCGGCGAAAGCCAGGCGAGTGCCCAACAGGTCGCCGCTGCGGTAGGGGCGTGGCTCCCACACCAGCCGCCCCTCGGCAGCCCACGCGCGAATGGCCTCCGTGGCCTCCGGGCTGACGACGCGCACGCGGGCCCCCACGGCCAGCAGGCCGCGCACCTTGCGCTCGGCCACTTGGCCCCCGCCGACGACCACCACAGGCGCCCCGGCCACGCGAGTGAGCACCACGGGGTAGACCGTCTCCACGCCGGGATGAGGCGGGGCGGATGGCTCCGCCCCGGCAGGTTTCCCCGTGTAGCCGCGGGGCGTGACCATGCGTTCGGCCAGCGCGTAACTCTCGCTGTTTCCCACGATGACCAGCGTGAGCATGTCAGCCCAGGCCGGATCAGCCTCCGCCAAGGTGGTCAAGCGCACTGACTCGTCGGGCCGCGCCACGTTGCGGGCGAACGCCACCGGCGTTTCCGGTTGGCGGTAGCGCGCGATGATGCCCAACGCCCGGCGCAGGTGGTCTGGACGGCGACGGCTGCGCGGGTTGTAGAGGGCAATCACGAAGTCGGCCCACGCCGCGGCCACCAGCCGGCGTTCGATAACCGGCCAGGGCGTGAGCAGGTCGCTCAAGCTGATGGCGCAGAAGTCGTGACCCAGCGGGGCCCCCAGCCGGGCGGCTGCCGCCTGCAAGGCTGTCACGCCCGGATAGACAGCTACCTCCGGGCACCTGCCATCCCACCCGCGCTGGCGCAGCACCTCGAAGACCGGCGCAGCCATGCCGTAAATGCCCACATCGCCGCCGCTGACGACGGCCACCCGCCGCCCAGCTTCAGCCAGGGTGACAGCTTCTTCGGCCCGCTTCACCTCACTTCCAATGGGCCAGGCTCGCACCTCCTGACCGGGCCGTAACAAGGGGCGGGCTTGCTCCAGGTAGCCCTGGTAACCCACCACCACTTCGGCAGCAGCCAGCGCCTGCTGAGCCGCCGGAACGATGTAGGCCGGGTCGCCCGGCCCCAGGCTGACCAGTGCCAGCATTCCGCCGCTCATCTGTTTCCCTCCCCCACGGCCACGGCAACCGTGCACCGCCCCACGCGCTGCTTGGGAACCAACAATACACCGGCCGAAGCCACCAGCGCCGCCGGTTCGGCCACGCCGGGCAGGCCCAGGTGCTCCTGCGCCGCGCTGGGGCTCAACACGCCGGCCGGCACACGTTGCAGGACCTCGTGGGGCAGCACCAGCAAGGGCACCCCCAGCAGGCGCGCGGCCTCCTTCAGGCCCGTTTCGTCCCGCTTCGCTTCCGCCGTCGCGAGGGCCGCCACGCTCTCTCGGGCCAGGCCGGCTTCTTCCAGAACGCGCTCAACCGCCTTCAGCACCTCGTCAGCCGAAACACCGCGCCGACATCCCACGCCGACGTAGAGCACCGGCGGATGGTAGACCACCAGGGCCACGTGGCCCTCCGGCTGCACCCGGCGGCCCGTGACCACGAGGCCGGCCGCCAGGCCGTCGGCCTTCAGCTCCTCGACGGCGCTCACCGGCACGATGCACGGGTCGTCCAGAAGCGAGGAAGCCGTTCCCCGGACGCCCTCCGGCAGGAGCGGGTCCACGAAGAGGCCCAATGTCTGGCCGTTGACGAGGGCGGCCATGGCCTCCTTGAGGCGACTGCCGGGCGCCACCTGCCACCCCTGCTCGCGTCCCACCAGGTCGAGCGCTACACGGTTCTGCACGTCACTGGCCGTGGTAATGGCCGCCTCGCCGCCGGTGAGCGCGGCCACCCGGCGGGCCAGGTCGTTGGCCCCCTGCGCGTGGCCGCCCAGCAGCGGAATGGCGTACCGCCCGGCCTCGTCAAGGCAGACCACAGCGGGGTCCTCGGCCTTGTGGCGCACCAGGGGCGCCACAGCCCGCACGGCCACGCCCGTAGCCATCACCAGCACCAGGGCCCGGTAGCGCGACCAACAGCGCCGAATTTCGGCCACGGCGGAGCCCTGGTAGGCCCGCTCCGGATACCCGGCCGCGAAGGAGGCGGGCACGCGCGCCTCGGCCCCCAGGGCGTCGGCCAGCCGGAGGGCCAGGTCCGCCCCCTGCCGGGTGACGGCCACCACGACGGTTCCGCGCCGCTCCACCGCGCCCCCCCTCTTCCGAGTTGGTCGGAAGCGGTGCGCGTGGGTGGGGCTGTAGAGGTGGCTGCGGGCCTCCGGCGCAGCACGGCGGGCGCCCAGGGCCGGCCCCACCAGGATGAGGGCGTGGCGGGTGAAGCCGGCCGCCCGGACGTTGTCGGCAATGTCCGCCAGGGTGCCGGTCAGCACCTGTTCGTCGGGCCAGGTGACCTTGTAGAGCACGGCCACGGGCGTCTCCGGCGGATAGCCGCCCGCCAGCAACTCCTCCACCACGCGGCGAACGCGAGTGATGCTCAGGTGAATCGCCAGCGTGGCCCCGTGGGCCGCCAGAGCCGACAGGCGCTCCCGGTCGGGCATGGGCGTGCGGCCGGCCGTGCGGGTGAGAATCACGGTCTGAACGAGGCCGGGCACGGTGAGTTCAACGCCGAGGCGAGCGGCCGCGGCGGCGAAGGAGGGCACGCCGGGCACGATTTCCCACGGCACGCCCAGGGCCTCCAGCCGCACTATCTGCTCGTGAAGGGCGCCGTAAACCGAGGGGTCGCCGCTGTGCAGGCGGGCCACCACCTGGCCGGACCGGGCCGCCTCGGCCATGAGGGCCACAATCTCATCCAGCGTGAGCGCGGCCGAGCCCACCACGCGGGCACCCCGCTGGCGGGCGGGGGCAACCAGGCGCGCGTCCACCAGGCTGTCGGCGTAGACGACGAGGTCGGCGCGTTCCAGCACGGTCGCCCCCCGACGGGTGATGAGGTCGGGGGCGCCGGGGCCCGCGCCAACGATGTACACGGTGCCGGGCACAACGCGCCACTCGTTTGCCTTCATGTTCCCCCCTTTCGCACGATGACGAGGGACAGGTAGGGCGCCTCGTCATCTTCAAGAGCCCGCACGTCGCGCACCAGGCGCTCGCCAGGCAACCCCACGTGGGCCGCGTAGACCGCCCGGTCGGCCATCCCCAGGGCCTCCAGCACTGCCCGCACGCGCGGCAAGGCACGCCCCACTTTCATGAGGATCACCGTGTCGAACGCCGCCACCAGGGAGGCCAGCTCCTGCTGGTCGGCCTCGTAGGTGGCCGGCAAGACGGCTACCCGTTGAGATGTGGTGGCGAGCGGCAGGCCGGCGCGGGCAGCGGCGGCCACAAAGGACGGAATTCCCGGAACCACTTCCACCTGAACTTCAGGGTGCGCCTGTTTGAGCGCGTCCCAAATGTAGGTGAAGGTGCCGTAGAAGAGCGGGTCGCCCAACACCACGTAGGCCCCACGAGCACTCCCGCGGTCAGCCGCTACGCCGCCCAACACGTGGGCGATGCGGCCGGCCGCCACTTGCCAGGCAGCCTCCAGGCGGCGTCGGTCACGGGTCATGGGGAGGGGAAGCACCTCCACCCGCTGGTCTGTGCGCAACCAGGGACGGGCAATGCGCAGGGCCAGGCTCTCCTCGCTGCCCTCGCTGCACGGCGCAAAAATCACATCAGCCCCGGCAAGGGCCCGCTGGCCTTTCACGGTAATCCACTCCGGGTCGCCGGGGCCAACGCCCACGGCGGTCAGGCGCACGCTCACGGTTTCTCCCTCCATCGCGTTTCTTGGGCACAGCACAGCGGCGCTGTGCGTGGGCGCGGCAGGGCGCTGCGGGCGCAGCAACGCTGCGGGCGCAGCCAGCGCTGCGCCCCTACTACGGCGGCGGGGGTGGTTTGCGCCAGGTGACGACGAAAACCGGGTTCAGGGCTCGGAAGCGCAACCCACCCATGATGTCCTCCCCCCGACCGACGGCCACCTGGACGAAATCGGCGTCGGGCAGCAGGCGCCGGGCGCGCACCAGGTGCTCCACGGCAATCAGGTGGACCACCAGTCGCCCAAAGGGGCGCAGGCGCTCGCACGCCCACGTCAGAATTTCCTCCAAGCGTCCCCCCGTGCCGCCCACGAAGACGGCGTCGGGGTCGGGCCAGTCGGCGCAGGCGGCCGGCGCTTCGCCCACCACCAGGCGCACGTTGGGCGCGGGAAGGCGTTCCAGGTTCTGGCGGGCGCACGCGGCCATTTCGGGCCGACGCTCCACGGCGTAGACGGCCACGTCCGGGTGGCAGCAGGCCACTTCGATGCTGACCGCCCCGCTGCCGGCGCCGATGTCCCACATGACTTCGCCCGACTGCAAGTCCAGGAGCGCCACGGCCAGCGCGCGCACTTCCCGTTTGGTGATCTGCCCCCCCACGGTCACAAAGGCCTCGTCGGGCAGGGGGCGGCGCTGGCGGCGCAGGGGCGGCACACCGTCACCGCCCGGCCAGACGACGAAGACGTTGAGGGGCGCAAACTGGCCGACAGCTACCGCCTCCAGCGTGCCGCGCACCACGCGCTGGTCCGGCGCGCCCAGGTTCTCGCAGACGGCGCAGGGAGTAGTCGGGTCCAGCCCGACCTCCAGGAGCGCCCGCGCCAGGGCGTCCGGCGTGGCCGCGCGCGGGTCGGTGAGCACGGCGGCCTTGCGGGCGCCCCGCACCCGCGCCACTACGTCCTCGATCGGGCGGCCGTGGGCGCTCAGCAACAGGGCGTCGTGCCACGGCTCGGCCAGCGCGGCAAAGGCCAGCTGGAAGGCCGAGGGCGCCGGGACGATTTCCAATTCGTCAGGCGCCAGGTAGCGGCGCAGGGTGGCGCCGATGCCGTAGCAGAGCGGGTCACCGGAGGCCAGCACCACAGCCCGCTCGCCCCGTGCCAGGGCCAGGCGCAGGCGCTCGACGACTTCCTCCACGTTGTTCGTCAAGGCCAGGCGCTCCCGGCCAACGCCGGGAAACATGGCCAGGTGACGCCGCCCCCCCACGAGCAGGTCGGCCTCGCGGACGCGGCGCGCCACGTCGGGGGGCAGGCTGGCCGCGCCGGCTCCGGTGACGCCGACGACCAGCACAGGGCAAGCGTTCGGTTGGTCGTCACGGTTGGACCGCGCGCTCATCGTCCCACTCCTCTCCCGCTTCGCCCACGGCCAGGCGTTCCACCAGGGCGCGGCTGTCGGCTGGCGCTTCGGCAGGAGGGCCGCTCACAGTTCGTGCCGCGCGGGCCAGCACCTGGCCGTCGAAGTCCACCAGCACCACGTCCAGGCGCATGGTGCCCCGCTGTCGGACCACGAACTCGGCGCAGGCGTCGGCGGCCAACTCCACCACGCGCACGATGGGCGCCATGAAGCCGCGCGCCTGGCAAAGTTCCAGCACGTGGCGGCCCGTGTTAGCATTGGCCACGGCCTCCACCAGGCCAGGCGGAGCTCCCGCCTCACGGCACACGCGGGCCAGGAAGGCGAAGTCCACCTGGTTGCCCGCCACGTGGGTGGTCATGTGGCCCTGAGCCGTCTTGATGAGCTTGCCCACCATGCCCACAATGGTGGCACGCTTTACACCTTCCCGCACACACGTTTTGAGGGCGTCGCCGGTGAAGACGCTCATCTGCACGAAGGCCAGTTCCGGCAGGTGGGAGAAAAGGCGCATGGCAAACTGCTCCGAGCGCCCGCCGGTGGTGAGCACCAGGTGGTCGAGGCCGTTGCGGGCCGCCACCTCAACAGCCTGAACGACGCTGGCCCGCCAAGCGGCTGTGCTGTAGGGGTAGACTTTGCCGGTCGTCCCCAGAATGCTAATCCCCCCCAGGATGCCCAGGCGGGGGTTGAGCGTCTTCTGGGCCAGCTTCTCGCCGTCCGGCACGCTGATGGTCACTTCGAGACCCTGGCGCTCCAAAAAGGCTTCCCCCTCGGGGCGCGCCTGGCGCACGGCGTCGGTCACGTTCTCGCGAATCTGGCGGCGGGGCACCGGGTTGATGGCCGGCTCTCCCACCGGCAATCCCAGGCCGGGCCGGGTCACCACGCCCACGCCCTCCCCTCCCTTGAGGGTGATGCCCGGCGTCTCGGCCAGGCGCACGCGGGCGCAGATGAGGGCACCGTGGGTCACGTCGGGGTCGTCGCCGGCGTCCTTGACCATGCAGCAGAAGGCCCACCCCTCGCCTGCCTTCCGCTCCACGGGCATCATGGTGGTGGTCTCGCCGATGGGCAGGGCGACCACCACCTGCTCCGGCCACTCCCCCGTGAGCAGGGCCAGCGTGGCGGCCTTGGCCGCCGCCGCCGCGTTGGTGCCGGTGGTGTAGCCGGTGCGCGAGCCGCGCTTGTTGCGGGGTGGCACCCGATACTCGCTCATCCCTTATCCCTCAACCCTTCCAAGGCCAACTGGAGGAGCGCGTTGACAACAGCCACCGCCACCACCGAGCCCCCCTTGACGCCCTCCACCGTAATCCAGGGCACCGTCTCCAGCGCGGCCAGCGCCGCCTTGCTCTCGGCCGCGCCCACGAAACCCACCGGCACGCCCACAATGAGGGCCGGGCGGCAGCCTTCGTCTTGCACCAGGCGGATGACTTCCTCCAGCGCCGTGGGGGCGTTGCCCACCACCACAAGGCCGCCGTCCACCAGCCCCAACTCGGCCGCCCGGCGGATGCCGGCCGCGCTGCGGGTGATGCCCTCCCGGCGGGCCAGCTCTTCCACGCCAGGGGCGCTCACGAAGCACACCACCTTGCCTCCCAGGGCGGCCACCTGGCGGGCGTTGATGCCGACGCGCACCATGTTTACGTCCGCGACCACGGGACTCCCCTGTCGCAGGGCGGCCACGCCCGCTTCCACCGCGCCGGGCGAGGCGCGCATCAAGGCCGCGTACTCGAAGTCGGCCGTGCTGTGGACCACGCGCTCCACCACGGCGTCCAGCGGCGGGGACGCGCACAGCCCTCGCCGGGCCAGTTCCCGGCGCACGATCTCGAAGGAGCGAGCCGCAATGCGGGCACCCGGCCCCTCAGTGACCGTGGTCATGATCTTCTCCGTGATGGTGGTGGTCGTGGACGTGAGCCACGCCCCGCAGCCCGTGGCGGTGGTCCGACGCCTGCGGCAGGCCGTGTTCGTGCTCGAAGCCCGCCATGCGATGGCGGTACTTGCACAGGTCACACGTCATGGTGGCCGTGCCATCCAGGGCCTCGCGGTAGCGCTGCTCCACCACGGCCAGCACGCCCTCGTGGGCACCCAGCGGCTCCGCGCAGAGCAGGTCCACGCCCAGGCGCGCGGCGGCTTCACGAGCCTGCTCCACCGTGCCCTTGTGAATGCCGCCGGTGAAGAGCAGGAAGGGCGCCACCACCACGCGCCGGGCGCCCAGGCGCACACACCGCTCGATCCCCTCGGCCACGCGGGGGCCGGTGAGGCTGTAGAAAGCCACCTCCACCCACGGATAGGGCCGCCCCTCCCAGAGCAGGCGGGCCACTTTGAACACGTCGGAGTTGCTGTCCGGGTCCCGGCTCCCCCGCCCCACGACGAGTATGGCCGTCTCTTCCGGCGGGACGCCCCCAGGAGCCGTTGCCCCCGCCCGGCGCACCCGGTCGGCCAGGGCCTCCACCAGCCGGGCGTGGGGCCCCAAGGGCGCGCCGTAGGCAAAGGTGACCTCCGGCCAGGTCGCCCGCGCCCAGTTGAGCAGGGTGGGCACGTCGTTCTTCTGGTGACCGGCCGGCCCCAGGAAGAGGGGCAACACGATCACCCGGCGGGCGCCCTCCTCAACCGCCCGCCTCAGGGCCACGGCAATGGGCGGGTCGGCCAACTCCAGGAAGCAAGGGTGGACGGTTATATCGAGTTGCGCGGCCACAGCACGGGCGAAGGCCCGGTACTGGGCCACGCCCTCCGGGTCACGGCTGCCGTGGCCCACGAGCAAAAGCGCGTCGGTCACGGGGTCTCCTCCTTTCGTTCGGTTTCGACGCGGAAACGGGGAGTGCGCTGGCGCACGGTGAGCGCCAGGGTATCGGCCGAGAGATCGTCCAGGGTCAGACACTGGGTACCCAGCGTCTCGGCCAGGCGGCTGGCGCGGCCCACGCGCACGTAGCCCGTTTCGGTGTCGAGCACCAGGGACGGCACGCCGTCGGCGGCCAGGGCGCGGGCGGCCTCGAGGGCCTGTTCCCAGGGGTCGCCCTCGGTCTCCGGCAGGGGGACATTGGCCCGCCCGTCGGTCAGGAGCACGAGCAACTGGAGCACGTCCGGGTCGGCGCGGCGCGCGCGCTGGAGGGTCTGGCGGGCCAGGACGAGGGCGTGGGCCAGGGGCGTGCGGCCGCCGGTGGGCAGCGTGCGCAGTTGGCGCTCGGCTAGGTCCACGCTGTCGGTGGGAGGCAGGAGCAGGTCGGCCTTCAGCCCCCGGAAGGCCACAATGCCCACGCGGTCCCGCTGGCGGTAGGCGTCCAGCAGCAGGCTCAGCGTGGCCCCCTTGACGGCCTCCATGCGCCGGCGGGCGCCCATCGAGCCGGAAGCGTCCACCACGAAGAGGATAAGGGTGCCGGCCCGCCCCACGCGCTCCTTGCGGTGCAGGTCGGCCGGCGTGACGGCCAGCGGCTGGCCCGTGGCGGCCGCCCGGCGCACGGCCGCGCGCACGGTGGCGTCCAGGGCCAGGTCGGCCGGCGCGGGGTCGGGCACGGCGCGCACGTAGTGGCCGTGGCCGCTGGTAGGTGTGGGATTGCGCCGCCCCCGCGTGGCGCGGGGCCTGGCCTGTTCAGCCTGCACGCGCAGGGGACGCACCGGCTGGGGCGGCCTGGCGTCGAAGACTTCCTCACGCCCGCCCCCATCTGGAGCTGACGGGTCTTCCCCCTCCGGCGGCTGGTGGTCACCCGGCGGCTCGTTGGGCGGGTTCTGCACCGTTTGTTCCCACTCGTGGAGCGCCTCCTGGAGGTGGGCCGGGTCGAGGCCGGGTTCCTCGAAGGGCTGGCGGCGCCGGCGGTGGGGCAGCACCAGCTCGGCCGCCCGCAGCACGTGGTCGGGGGTGACGCGCGCCTGGCCCTCCCAGGCGGCCAGGGTGCGGGCCGCCTTGTGGAGGGTGATGTCGGCCCGCAGGCCGTCCACCCGAAAGCGGCTACACAGGTGGGTGATGAAGGTGAGCATGGCGTCGTCGAGCACCACATCGGGGAGCCGCTGCCGGGCGGCCACGATGCGGGCCCGCAGGGCGGCTTGCTCCTCGGCCCAAATGCGGGCGAAGTCCTCTGGGTCGGCCTCGAAGGCGATGCGCCGGCGCACCACCTCGGCGCGCTGCTGGGGGTCGCGCGGCCCGGCCACCTCCACCATCAGGCCGAAGCGGTCCAGGAGCTGGGGGCGCAGGTCGCCCTCCTCCGGGTTCATGGTGCCGACGAGGATGAAGCGCGCCGGGTGGGTCACGGCCACGCCCTCGCGCTGGACGGTGTTCACGCCCATGGCAGCGGCGTCGAGGAGCACGTCCACCAGGTGGTCGGCCAGCAAGTTGACCTCGTCAATGTAGAGCACGCCCCGGTGAGCAGCGGCCAGCAGGCCCGGCTCGAAGGCGCGGCGCCCCTCGCGCAGGGCGCGCTCGAAGTCCAGGGTGCCCAGCACACGGTCCTCGGTGGCGCCGAGGGGCAGGTCCACGAAGGGCACCGGCACTTCGGCGACGGGGCGCTCGTCGAGGGCGTTGCAGTGGGGGCAATCGGCCCACGGGGCGTCGGGGTCGCAGTTGAAGGGGCAGCCGGGCACCACGCGAATTGGCGGCAGCAGCTCGGCCAGGCCGCGGGCAGCGGTGCTCTTGGCGGTGCCCTTCTCGCCCCGGATGAGCACCCCACCGATGGCCGGGTTGATGGCGTTGAGCAGCAAGGCCAGCTTCAGTTGCTCCTGCCCCACGATGGCGGCGAAGGGGTACCTCACCCCCTCCCCCCCGGATTGCTGCGCATGTTCAGTTTCGTGCTCAGGAAGTTGTTCGATCGTCATTTTGCCCCTTCTGTGCTATAATTTCCGCAAGTCCAAAGCCTGCACGAGTTTCACATCATGGGAGGACCCCCATGTCCAAGCCGCTTACCGTAAAAGTGAGCCGCCGGCATCAAATCACCCTGCCCCGCGAAGTGCGCGAACGCCTGAAGATTCAGCCGGGCGACCGGTTGCGCGTGGAGGTGCGGGGCGGGGTCTTGCTCCTGATGCCTTACCCGCAGGAGCCTGCCCAACAGCCCGGCGGCGAGCGCCATGTGGTGCAGGAAGAGGCCGCCACGTATGAGGCGACGGAACAGCAGGCGAGCAGCCGCCGCGTCTCCCTGGCGCTGTCCGACGAGCAGTGGCGCTACCTGGAGGAGCAGGCGGAAGCTGCCGGGAAGAGCCTCGAACAGGTGCTCGCCCAAGTGATTGATGAGTGGATCGCGTGGCGCCGCACGTTGGAACAGGACCCAATCCGACGCCTCTTCGGCGCAATCGCCTCTGGCGATTCGACGACCAGTGAACGGGTGGACGAAATCGTGTACTCCCAACGGGCAGACGAACTCGCCCAATCACCCCACTGGTACGAGCAACTGCAAGTCGTCGCCCGGGACCGGGGCGTTTCGGTTGCCGATTTGATTCGCGACATCCTCGAAGCCTCGGAGGTTTACACAACCACACAGCGGCTGGAGGCCGTGGAACGGCTGGCCCAAATGTCCCTGCCCGTGGACGACTGGGAGCAAATGGAACGGGAATCCACAACTTGAGGCTTTGAAGCTTTTTGCTTCTTAACATTGCAGCCTCTTCTCCTCCCCCCGCTCCTCCAGCCACGTTTCCGCCTGCAGGTAGACCTCCCGCAGCGCTTCCAGCGTCTCCTGTGAGGGCTCGGCCCAGAGGTCGCGCTGGGCGGCCTCCAGCAGGCGCTCGGCGATGGCCCGCAGGGCCCAGGGGTTGCTCCGCTGGAAGAAGCGCTGCATCTCCGGGTTGAGGGCATACTCCTGGGCCACTCGCTCGTACATCCAGTCGTCCACCACCCGCGCGGTGGCGTCGAAGCCGAAGAGGTAGTCCACCGTGGCGGCCAACTCCAACCCACCCTTGTAGCCGTGCTGGGTGATGCGCTCCAGCCACTTGGGGTTGACCACCCGCGTGCGGAAGACGCGGTAGACTTCCTCCTGTAGGTCGCGCACTCGTGGCCGGTCGGGGTCCTGGGTGTCGCCGAAGTAGTGCTTGGGCTGGCGGCCCGAGAGGGCGCGGATGGTGGCGATGAGGCCACCGTGGAACTGGAAGTAGTCGTCACTGTCGAAGATGTCGTGCTCGCGGTTGTCCTGGTTGTGCAGGGCCACTTGCACCCGCTCCAGGCGGCGGCGGAAGACGTCGCGGGCGTCGGTGCCCTGCTCCTCGGCGGTGTAGGCGTAGCCGCCCCAGTTGACGTAGACCTCGGCGATGTCGGCGTCCGTCTCCCAGTTGCGCTGCTCGATGAGGGGCAGCAGTCCCGCGCCGTAGGTGCCCGGCTTGGAGCCGAAGACGCGGTAGCGGGCGCGGCGCTCGGCTTCCTCCCGGGGCAGGCCCTGGGCCAGGTAGGTCGCCAGGTCGGCCAGGTAGTGCTTGCGCACGAAGTTCTGCTCCAGCGGCTCGTCCAACCCCACGACCACCTGCACCGCCTGGTCCAGCAGGCGAATCAGGTGGGGGAAGGCGTCGCGGAAGAAGCCGCTGATGCGCACGGTCACGTCCACCCGCGGCCGGCCCAACTCCCCAAGCGGGATGGGCTCCACCCCCAACAGGCGGCGGTTCTCCCGCTGCCAGACGGGGCGCACGCCCATGAGGGCCAGCACCTGGGCGATGTCGTCGCCGTGGGTGCGCATGGCGCTGGTGCCCCACATGCTGATGGCCACGCTCTCCGGGAAGGTGCCCGTCTCGCGGCGGTAGCGCTCGATGGTCTCGCGGGCCAACTCCTGGCCCACCTGCCAGGCCGCCACCGAGGGCACGGTGCGCGGGTCGAGGCCGTAGAAGTTGCGGCCCGTGGGCAGCACGTGGGCGTTGCCCCGCGTGGGCGCCCCGCTGGGGCCAGGGGGCACGTGGCGCCCTTCCAGGGCGGCCAGCAGGTTGCCGATCTCGTCCTCGGTGCGGCGCAACACGGGCACCAGACGCTCGCACACGAAAGTCAGCACGCGCTCCAGGTCGGCGCGGGCCGGCGCCGGCCACTCGTGGTCCCCCAGGGCCAGGCGCACGACGTCGGACACGGCGCGGGGGTCGAAGTCCCGCTCGGCCAGCAGGGCCAGCAGGTGGCGGCAGAGCTCGTCCACCGCCTCCAGGGCGTCGCTGTTGGTGACCAGGGGACGGTCGGCCAGGCGGGAG
>WFWG01000349.1 GCA_015491235.1 Ardenticatenaceae bacterium | reverse complement strand
CCAACAATTTTGTTATAATCTTGTTACCTCATTTTCACAAAGAAGTTACACGTTCACAACGGCGGCACGGGCACCAGAAGCCAAAACGGAGGAAAAGGGTGGCACCGGATATGCTGGAAGCACAGGCGGCCGATTTGCGCCAAAAGCTGGCCGAGCGGCACGGCTCAGAAGCAGCCGCGCTGTGGGAACGGGGGTGGGAAGTTGCCTGGCGAGCCCACGGCCGACAACTCAACCCTGACGCCTCCCCCTTCCTAACCCACCTGTTGCGGGTGGCGAACATTCTGTTCGAGTGGGGGCTGGAGCCTGACGTGGTGGTGGCCGGGCTGCTCCACGACCTGGACAAAGCCCTCCACCGGCAGTATGGTCCTCTCCCTTCGGAGCAAGTCGCCGAGATTGTGGAATGCTGCGTGCGCCTCTCTTCGATTGACCCGGTGGCCCACTACGCCTGTGACCCAAAAGCCCGCCAGCGAATCTTCGAGGCCCTGCTCACCGACGTGCGCCCTATCCTGGTGCGCTGTGCCAGCCGCTTGGACAACATGCGCCACTTCTCCGAGCTCAGCCCACTCCAGCAGAAGCTCGTGGTGCGCAACACGGCTGAAGTGTACGTGCCCCTGGTCTACCGCATGGGCCTGTACGGCGTCTACCGCGAAATGGAAGACCTCTGCCTCTACTACGGTGCTCCAGACGAGTACGAGACTGTGCGCACAATGGCCGACCAATGGTGGCGCCAGCACGGGGAAGAAGTCGAGGCCCTGTGTGAGCGCACCCAAGAGGCTCTCCAGCGCGCCGGTCTGGCCATCGTCCGCATCTTTCCCGACCGTCAGCACTACGAGTACCTGCACCGACGACTCCTTCAGGCGGGAATGACGGAAGAGACCAGCCTTGAAGCCCTCGACCCTCGCTGGTTCTTCGTCATCGTCGTCCTGCTCGAGGACCTCGACGCCTGCTACCGGGCCCTCGGCGCCGTTCACAGCTTGGGAACGCCGACAACGGTCCACTTCCACGACTACCTGGCCGACCCGCGCCCTCACGGGTACGCGGCCCTGCGCACCGGCGTGGCCATCAGCCGGGAGAGGGAAAGCTGGATTTGTCGCTTTGCCCTCCTCACCCCCCGGCTCCACGAACTGGACCGCCGGGGCATCACATTCGGGGCTGCCTATCGTCTCTGGAGAACCGGCCAGTTGCCGCCGGAGGCTGAACAGTGGCACCTCTTGGAACGGCAGGCTGTCGAAGCGTTAGTGCGCTCCCTGCGCAACCGCACAGAAGAGCGGAACGAGATTGTGGTCTTTACCCCTCAGGGGGATGCCGTCACCCTGCCAGCCGGTGCCACGGCCTTGGACTTCGCCTACAAAATTCACTCCGACCTGGGCCGTTCCGCCAGAAGGGCACGTGTGAACGGTCGCCTGGTGCCCCTCTCCGAAGAACTTCGGTATGGCGACGTGGTGGAGATCGAAAAGGATCCTGCCCGGCAATATCCGAACCCCATTTGGGAGCAATGGGCCACCACTGAGGCGGCCAAGCGCAAGATTCGGGCCCAACTCAACCGTCGGCCGGAGGTGCGCGGCCGGCGCCGCCTGGAGAAGGCCCTCAAACGGCGGGGACGCCTCCTCGACGCCGCTTACGAGAGCCGGGCCGCCGCCGTGGCCCGCGAGATGGGCTACCGCGACTTGAACGAGCTGTATCGCTTGATTGCCGTGGATGAACTGGACCCCAACGAAGTGGTGAACTTTATCCTCTATGTGCCCGAGCAGGCTCCTCCCTCCCGCACCTTCGAGCTTCACCCCGAAGACGCCCGGCGAGTGCCCCGCTGGGACCCCAGCTCGCTCCGCTTCGCGTCCTGCTGCTCGCCCGAAGCCACCGCGCCCGAACTGGCGGGCGTGTTGGTGGGCGACGGGTTCATCGCCGTCCATCGCCCCGACTGCGAGCGCCTGGCATCCTTTCCGCCCACCCGTCGCGTGCGTTTGGTTACTCGCCACGACCGCCGGCGCTCGCCCCAGGTGGCCTTTTACATCCGGGCCCATGACCGTGTCGGCCTGCTGCACGACATTGTGAGCATCGTGCGGGACGCCAACCTGAACATGTTGCGGGTGGAGGCCTATCAGGAAAACACTATGGGCGTCGTGCGCTTCACCACCCTGGTGAACAGCGAAGTGGTGGTGCGCAGTCTGGCCGACCACTTTTGGGAGGTGCAGGGCGTTGTCGAAGTGCGCGTCAACGAACAACGCCACACGCTGCGCCCTAAACGGGGCGAACACCTGAGTGCACCCGTGCCGCCGTTGATCCAACCCTTCTCCCCGGGGCGGCCTGTGGACGATCCGGAGCGCTTCGTGGGGCGCACGGAAGAATTGAACGTCCTGCGGGATCACTTGCTGAGTTCCAGTCCACCTGGGAGCTTGCTGGTTCAGGGGCCCCGACGCATCGGCAAAACGTCCCTGGTAAAGTATCTGCGCGCCCTGCCCGAAATTAGTCGGCGCTACCGCCACGTCTTCGTGGACTTTTCCGACATTCGCGGTGAAAACGCCATGTTCTGTGACCCGGCGCTGATCATTCGTCGCATCGCGCGGCGCGTGGCCCGCGAGAGGCGAACCGAACAGCGCGTTATGATCCCTCCCCTCGACGCTTTCCAAGAAGACGCCGTGGGCACGTTCGTGGAGTTCCTGGATCACTTGCTGGGAACCAAAGCCCAGAAGCCCTTCTTGTTGGCCTTCGACGAATTGGGCATCTTCCACGAGTGGGCTCAGCGCCACGGGGCTGCCGACCAGTTTTTCTACTGGCTGCGCTCCCTCATGCAGCACGAGCCCCGTCTGGTTTTCCTCTTTGCCACCAGCGATGACGTGGTGGACCTGCTGCATTACGACGGCATTTACGAAATCCTCAACGTGACCACCACAGTATCCCTTGGCCCCCTGGCCGAGGCGAACGCCCGTGAGCTCATCTCCCGTCCACTGCGGGGAGAAGTCTTCTTCGACCGGGGCGTGCTGGACCAAATCGTGCGCGTCACCGGGCGCCATCCCTTCTACCTGCAAATTTTGGGCGCCTCGTTGGTCAGCTACTTGAACAATCAGCGACGGCGGGACGTGCTGCGCCGGGATGTGGAACGGATCGTTGAACACCTGGTGGAGACGATCTCCGAAGCGACCTTCCGCCACCTGTGGAACGAAGGCGACCACCACCAGGTGTTGGTGCTGAGCGCGCTGGCCGCCGCGCCAGCCTATGCCCACGCGCGGGGGGAAGGGGCTCCGCAGGTCCAACGCCGGCTGGCGGAGCACGGCGTGGAACTCCCCCCGGAGCGTGTTGAGGCCGCCCTGGAGACGCTGGTGCGCCGTCAAACCCTCCAGCGCCAGTGGGACGAGCGGCAGGGTTGCTTCCTGTACAGTTTTGCCGTTGACCTTTTCCGGCGCTGGTTTGCACGCCACTACCCACTCAACATTCTGGTTCACACCACGGCATGAACCGAGGAGGAGAAACGCATGAACGGCTGGACTGCCTCCCCTGTGAATCCATATGCCAACAGGCGTCCCACCCCGGAGCCGGAAGAGTTCTACGGGCGTGAAGAGGAGGTGAGGTGGCTGCTGGAACAAACCCTTGGGGAAACCCCGCAATGTTGTGCCATCGTGGGCGTGCGCCGCATCGGCAAGACCTGGCTGCTGCGCTTTCTGGCCACTCCCGCTGGCGCTCGCCAGAAATATTCCGAGTACGCGCCCTCCGAGCCAGCTCTCTTCCTCTACCTGGACCTGAGCACGGTTTCGTCCGAAAACTCGGTCCGGCAGATCACGCGCCAAGTTGCCCGCGCGCTTGCCCGGGTGTCCCCAAATGGCGAACAGACTTCCACGCTGGAGGAACTGGCTCGACACCTGAAGGCCGCCGCCCAGGACGACGACCCTGTTCAAGCGGCAGTGGAAGCGTTTCAAGACGTGGCCGAGAGCGTGGGCCGCTTGGTGCTGTTGCTCGACGAAATTGACCGCCGGGAGATGTGGCGGGGAGGGGCACTGGCCCCCTTTCTTCGCCGCCTGGCCAGCGAGACGCCCACAGCCATTGTGACGGCCAGTGCCCGTCAGCTTCACGAGTTGTTGGGGACTGAAAGGACCACCTCGCCCCTTTACAACATCTTCTGGACCCGTTTCCTCGGCATGATGCCCTCCCACGAGGCGCGCCAGTTGCTGGTGGACCCCGCCCGCCAGCGCGGAGTGGAATGGCCCGACCAACTCGTTGAGGAAGTGTTGTCCCAAACGGGCGGCCACCCGGACCTGATCAAGCTGGCGGGTGCCCACATGTGGCACCTGTGGCACGCGGGAAGAGGCCCCGAGCTCACGTGGGATGAGGTGCGGGAGGCCATGTGGCCGGACGTGGAGGGCGTGTTCGCCAGCCTGGAGCGACACTTGACCGAGGACGAGCGAGAGCTCCTGCGCACCATCGCCCGTGGGCATCCGCCCGACCTCTCGGCTTATCGAACCCTCCGCCGCCTGAAGCAATATGATCTGATTCAGGAAACGCTGGCCGGATGGAAGGTTTTCGGTGATCTCTTTCAGGAGTGGTTGCAGAGCCAGCCAAACAATGAGGAGTCGGCCCGGCTGGAAGGCCCCTTCCTGCGCATTGATGGCCACCGCGTGCTGCTGACGGAGAAAGAGCGGCGCCTGGTCGGGTGCCTGCTCCGCCACCGGGGGCAGGTATGCTCACGCGAGGCCCTGCGCCGGGAAGTCTTCGAGGGCGTCAGTGAGCAGAGCAAGGCGCTGGAAATGCTTGTCCGCCGCCTGCGGGCCAAGCTGGAACGCGAAGCGCCCGGCGCGGAAACCCACATCGTCACGGTGAGAGGAAGCGGGTACATGTGGAAGTAGGAGGCCCCGTGGAAACCATCGCACAGGGAGTCCGGGAGGCGTGGCACCTCATCCTGTCGCTCGACCCGCAAGTGCGGGAGATAGCCGGGTTGACGCTCTTCGTCTCAGGCAGCGCCACCGTGCTCAGCGTGGTCTTGGGCGTGCCGCTGGCTACCCTGCTGGCGATGGGGCGCTTTCCGGGGCGCACGCTGCTCGTCAGCCTGATCAACGTGGGCATGGGATTGCCCCCCGTGCTGGTGGGCCTGGTGGTGGCCCTGCTCCTCTGGCGCAGCGGCCCGCTGGGCGCGCTGGGCCTCATGTACACGCCAGCCGCCATGATTCTGGCCCAAGCTCTTATCGCCCTGCCCATCGTGACCGGCTTCAGCCTGGCGGCTCTCCAGCAGCTCGACCCACGCCTGCGGTGGCAGCTTTTGGGACTGGGCGCTTCGCACTGGCAGGCGGTGCTGGCGCTGCTGTGGGAAGCCCGGCTGCCCCTGCTGGCCGCCGTCATGGCTGGCTTTGGCGGCGCCATCTCGGAAGTGGGAGCCTCCATGATGGTGGGCGGCAACGTGGCCCACCAGACCCGCGTCCTCACCACGGCTATCGTGCTGGAGACCAGCCGCGGGCAGTTCGGCCTGGCGCTGGCCCTCGGCATTGTGCTCTTCCTGCTGGCCTGGCTGGTCACACTGGTCCTGACATCACTCCAGCAGCGCGCCCGGCGACTGAAATGAGACTCCTCCCCAAACGCTCCCGGACAGCCAAGCATAAGCCGCCATCCGCGCGGTCGCTTCCCGTCCAGGGTGACCCCTTGCTGAGCATCGAAGGCCTGCGCGTCGTGGAAGGGGGGCGAACGCTGGTGGAGGTGCCCAGCCTGGACGTGGCCGCCGGGGAGACGCTCGTCATCGTGGGACCGAACGGGGCCGGCAAGTCCACCCTGCTCTACGCCCTGGCCGGCCTGAGGCCTCCCGCGACCGGGCGATTGGTCTTCCGGGGAGAGCCAGTTTCCCCGCCCACCGCCCTCTGGTACCGGCGGCGGCTGGCCGTGGTCATGCAGGCTCCCCTGTTGCTCGACACCAGCGTGGCCCGCAACGTGGAGGTAGGGCTGATCTTCCGACGCCTCTCCCGCGCGGAGCGGCGGGCGCGCGTGGAGCGCTGGCTGCGGCGCCTGGGCATTGCCCACCTGAGGGACCGCCCGGCCCACGCTCTCTCCGGCGGCGAGGCCCAACGGGTAGCCCTGGCCCGCGCCCTGGCCACCGAGCCTGACCTGCTCTTCCTCGACGAGCCCTTCGCGGCCCTGGACACTCCCACCCGCCAGCGCCTGCTGGACGAACTCTTCGAGCTGCTGCGCGAGACGGGCCAGACGACCATCATGGTTACCCACGACCGAAACGAAGCGTTGGTGCTGGCCGACCGGGTGGCCGTGATGCTGGCGGGGCGCATTCGCCAGGTGGACGTTCCGGAGCGTGTCTTCACCCGCCCGGCCGACGAAGAGGTAGCCGCCTTCGTGGGCGTCGAAAATGTGCTCGACGCCACGGTGGTGGGAGAGGCCGAGGGGCTGGTAAGCGTGCGGGTGGGCCACACCATCTTTCAGGTGGCCGCCACGGGCTACACCGTTGGCCGTCGGGTGCGACTGGCCGTGCGCCCCGAGGACATCACCCTGTGGCCCGGCACCACAGCGCTGCCCCCCTCGACCGCGCGGAACGCCGTGCAGGGCCACGTGGCGCGCTGGACGCCGGCTGGCTTCAACGTGCGCGTCACGGTGAACTGTGACGGCTTCGACCTGGTGGTGCTCATCACCCGCCGTTCGCGGGAGGAATTCGGCCTGGAGCCGGGCACGCCGGTGTTGCTCACCTTCAAGGCCACAGCCGCTCACCTGATTGGATGAGGCGGGGAACAAACATGGCGGACCTGTGACAACGTGGTCAAGCTTCCCTTTCCAGCACCCTGATGAACACTTCCACCACTCGGGGGTCGAACTGGGTGCCAGCGCAGCGGCGCAACTCCTCCACCGCTTCTTCGTGAGTGCGGGCCGGTTTGTAGGGGCGCTCGTCGGTGATGGCGCTGTAGGCGTCCACCACGGCCAGAATGCGCGCTCCGATGGGGATTTCCTCTCCTCGCAGCCCCTCCGGGTAGCCCGTTCCGTCCCACCGCTCCTGGTGGGAGTGAATGATGGCCACCACGGGAGCCAGTTTCTTCACCGGTGCCACAATCTCGGCGCCAACTTCGGGATGTTTCTTGACGATGGTCCACTCCTCGTCGGTGAGTCGGCCCGGCTTGCGCAGGATGTGGTCGGGCACACCAATCTTGCCGATGTCGTGGAGCAAGGCTCCCAGCCGCACGGCTTCGACATCACTCTCGCTGAGGCCCAACTCGCGGGCCACTGCCACAGCCCACTTGGCCATGCGCTCGCTGTGGTCGGCGGTGTAGGTGTCGCGGGCGTCCACGGCTTTGGCAAGGGCCAGTGCTGTTTGCAGGTAGGCATCTTCCAACTCGGCGTGGAGGCGGGAACGGTAGAGCGCACTGGCAGCCTGGTCGGCCACAGCCACGATGCGCTGCAACCTCTCCTGGTCAAAGGGAGCGCGAAGGGCGCTGCGGGCCTCGCCGAAGACCAGCAAGCCAATCGCCTCCCGGCCGACTCGCAGGGGCACCAAACAGAGTTGTCTGACAGCATCCAGCCCCAAGGCCGTGCGCGTTACGGCGTCCAAGTCTGGTGAGTCGCGGTGGACGACCACAGGTTGGTCTTGTGCCAGCACATGCCGGTAGAACGAACTGACCACCGGGGGAGCAGGCTCGCCCTTGTCCAGCGAGTGCCGAAACCAGACGGCGGCCCGGGCAGCTCGACACAGGAACGTATCATCGTCCTCGACCGTCAACAGGCGACAGAAGGTGCCGCCCACCAAGGCCAGGGCCTCGCGCGCGATGGTCTCCGCGACTGTCTGGAGGTCGTCGCTGAGCACCAAGTGGCGGCTCATGTCGTACAGGGCGGCCAATTCCCGGCGGCGAACTTGTTCGGCCTGCAAGTGGCGGGCGTTCATCAGGACGGCTGCTGCCTGCCGGCTGAAATGACGGAACACCTCCTGGTCAACCTCTGACCACAAGTAGGGGGCCGTGTAGTAGCAGGTTACCACAGCGATGACCTCGTCCTCGTAGACCAGCGGCCACAGACCAGCCGCCCTTCCCCCTTCAGCTTCGATCGTCCGGCGCAGCAGGCTCTTCTCCGGCCAGGCCTCCACGTCAGGGACCAGAATTGGCTCCCCTCGTTCCACAGGGGAACGGTTGAGAATGTTCCACATCCAATGGGCAACCTGGTTGTTGGGTTCCGGCGGCGGGTCGGAGTACCAGGCACAGACGAACACGTCGCGGTTGCGCACGTAGACAGCCGCCCTGCTGGCCGCCGACAGGGCCAAGGCCCCGCGGCCTACTGCCCGGATCACCTGCTCTTCGGTGAGAGAGCGGTTGAGCATTTCTCCCAGCGCAGCCAGCGCCTCCATGCGCTCAGCTCGCTCCTGTGCATCCTGGAAGAGGCGCAGGCGCTCCACAGTGCCCCCCAGGTCACGCCCCACCGCTTCCACCAGGGCAACCTCGTCTGGCTTCCAGACCCGCGGCACTGAGGAAGCCAGGCTAATGCCTCCCACCCGCCGGCCACGGTGAACGAGAGGAACGGTCAGGGAAGCGCGGATGCCGTATTGCCGCATGACCGGCTTCAGGGCAGCCGAGGGCGCGTCGTCCGGCAGGGCCTCCCAGTCGGAAACCACAATGGGGCCGGGAATGTCCAGCCCGTAACGCTGCGCTCTCCGCTGAACGGCCAGGCCAATCTCGGGCGGGACTCCGTTTGTAACAGCATAGTCGGGAGCCCAGATGGCCCCGCCGTTTACTCCCAGGGCGTGCTGCGTGTGGTAGAGCACTGTTTCCAGCAGGGAGCGCAACTCCGTGGCGCTGGCTCCGGCCGCAATGATGGTGTTGAGAGTGGCCAAGTAGTCCGCGTGGCGCCGGGTTTCGGCCAGCAGATGGGCATTTTCCAGGGCCGTGCCGGCGTAGTAGGCGAACAGGTCAACCAGCGAGCGCTGGGGCGCAGGGAAAGCGTGGGGCTCTGCGGCCAGAAGAGTCACCACGCCAAAGAGCCGTTGTCCGGATTGAACGGGAACCAGGTAGGCGGATCGCGCGGCGGGAAAGGCAGCCAGCCAACGGGAGTCATCATGCCCGTCCGGCAAGTAAAGCGAGCGGCGGGTGAGGGCCACGAGGCCCACCAGGCCCTCCTCTTCTCCCACGTGAAATTCGTGTCGCTTGAGAGCGTCCTTTGAAAGGCCCCTTGTGGCGTCCAGCACCAGCGTTTGGGCCGCTTCGTCCAGGCGGAAGAAAGCCGTCTGTGGGCTGGAGGTTGCCCGAGACATGCCAGCCAACATGGTGGTGATAAATCGGTCGGGCGACGCGCCTGCAATGTCGGCTTGGGCAGCCAGCATGAACTCCACCGCCTCCGCGCGCTGGGCAAGGTCGGCGAAGGCCATGGCATTGTCAATAGCGATGGCCGCCTGGCCAGCAATGGTGCGGAAGAACTCCACCTCTTCGTCCGAGAAGACCTTGGGCCGGGTGGTCAGGATGTGCAACACCCCCACGGTCTCGCCTCTCACCACCAGAGGAGCCCCCAGGTAGGAGACCAGCCGCCACCCACGAATGTCGGAGCGGTACGCCTGCACGCGCGGGTCTGTGGCAAGGTCGTGAATGACGACCGGTTCCTGGCGCTCGACGAACCAGTGGAGCAGACTGTTGGCCAAGTCGAAGGCCTGTTCGTGGATTAGGGTGCCGTTGGGCAAGCGCATGGCGAAGAGGCGCACGTGCTGGCGATCCGCGTCGAGCAGGCTGATTCCCACCGCGTCAGCGCCCAACTGGGGCGGGATGTGCTCCAACAGGGTGCGGAGTACGTCCTCCAGGTCAAGATGCTGCAAAATGGCCCGGTCAATTTCGTGCAGTGCCCGGAGCCGGGCCAAGCGCTCCTGCGCCTGGCGAAATGTGCGGTGGTGGTCAATGGCCAGGGCCATCTGGGTGCCCATGGTCTGAAGGGCCTGGAGGTCAGCCTCCTCCAGCGCCTCGTAGCGGCGGCTGGCCACGATCAGGGTGCCCACCCAGGCTGGGCTCTCGCCGGTGGGGACTGGCAGGTGCAGGGGAATGGAAGCCCACACTTGAATGCCCTCGGCCTTGGTGTTCGCGTGAATGCGCCCCTCTTCACTGAGGCGCTCGCGCACCACTTGAGGTTCCCGTAGCCACGCTGGAGCCGCCTCGACGGGAAAACACGACACGCGCGCTCGAAACGTGTCCGAAATGCCATGCCAGACTCGCAGAACGGCGTGTTGTCCCTGCACGATGTAGGCGCCGCCGCTCTCCACGCCGAGCAACGCAATCGCCTCCTGCACGATCAGGGTGAGGAGGGCGTCCAGTTCGAGCGTGGGATCCAGGATAGCCGCCAGGATGCGCCCCTGGGCCGCCAGCCGGTTTCGCTCGCGCTGTAGGGCTCGCTCAGCCCGCCGGAGGGGGGTAATGTTGACGAAAGCGGCCCGCGTGCCAATCACCTTTCCGGCCGGGTTGAGCTCAGGGACGGCGTACAACATTGTCTCGATGACTTGCCCGTCTCGGGCGACGAGCTGGCGCTCTTCCGTCGTGAACGTGTTGTTGAGTGCCCGCGCGTACCCGCCGCCTTCCAAAAGGGCCTCGCGGGAGGCCGGCGTGTAGAAATCACCCAGCGGGCGACCGACCACTTGGTCCCGCTCGTATCCCAGGGTGTCGAGGAACGCCCGGTTGCAGTCTTCGATGATGGGCACGCCTCCCTGGTTGCGGGTGATAATGTACATGACGGGCGCTTCCTCGAACAGCCGTCGGTACCGCTGTTCCGCCCAGTGGCGGTCGGTAACGTCTTCCAGACTGCCTTCAATGTGGTGGGTTTCCCCTTCAGCGTCCGGCACAGCGCGCAGAACCAGCCGAGCCCACAGGGTCGAGCCGTCAACCCGGCGGACAGGGGTTTCGAGGTCCAGCGTGCCGGGCTCCCCCGCCGCCAGCGCCTGCACTCGTTGCCACGCTTCCGCCCCGACCAGAACGTCCTCGAGCCGACGGGCAAGCAGCGCGTCACGGTCGGCCTCCCCCAGCAACTCGAGGAGCACGTCGTTGGCCTCCAGAAAGCGACCGTCGGGGGCCAAGCGGAAGAGGCCCACCGGAACGCCGTGAAACAGGCCGCGGTAGCGGGCCTCGCTGGCCTGAAGGGCCTGGTGGGCCTGCGTGCGCCGGAGGGCCACAGCGACCTGGGCCGCAATCAGGGAGAGGAGGCGCTGATCTTCAGGCGTAAACTCGTGCGCTTCGGTAACGTAGGCCCCCAGCACACCCGCGGGTTGCCTGTCGCCGGGCACAGGGACCAGCAGCGCTCCCACCAGGCCCCGCTCACGGACGGCTGGCGGCCAGGAGGGCGAGGCCCCCACCTGTTGAAAGGGCTCGCCGGTACGGTAGGCTTGCCCCTCCGGCGACGACTCCGCGTTCAACCGACACGGCCCCGCCGGCGGAGGTGCTCCGCCGGCGCTGGCGCGCAACATCAGGTGCTTGCCAGCCGCCACAGGCTCCCAGAAGGCGGCCCACTCGACGCCGAGGGCACGGCGGGCGGCGTGGACGGCGGCCTGAAGCACACTCTCCGGATCGGTCAGCCCAACCAGTGCGCTGGTCAACTCCAGGAGCACTTCTTGTTCGCGGACGCGGCTTGCGCGGAGTTGCTCGTAAAGCTGGGCCACGTGAAGGGCAGTCGCCACCTGATTGGCGAAAGCCGAAAAGGCCGGAATGTCGGCCTCCTGCCAGTCGCGTCCCCACAGGCTCAACACGCCGATGATGCGCTCTTCCACCCGCAGGGGCAGGTGCAGGAAGGAAGTGTTCGCGTTGAAGCCCAACGTGGCTGCCACCTGTTTTCGCACGACGCCTGGAAGCCCCGGAAAAGCCCGCTCCAGAAGGGCCTGAGGGTCACGTTCGATGACGCACTGGCCCTGTTCGAAGATTTCAGGGCGCCAGTACCGTTCGCGTGGAACGCGAAACATGCTGGGGAATATGCTGATCAAACGGGTGAGCCGCTCCAGCCTGTGTTGAAAAAGGTTCGTGTACCGCAATTCCAGCGACTGGTCGTGCGGGTCTACCAGCCCCACCGCGCAGGTGATGCCCAGCCGTTGAAGCTGGTTCCCAACAGTTTCCAGCACAGTATCCGGTTCAGGGGAAAGCCCGGCCTGGGAAGCGATCTCCACCAGCGCGTTCAACAGGCGGTTCGTCCGCTCAAGTTCGACGGTCTGCTGGAGGTGGCGCGCGTAGATCCGCGCGCGGTGAATGGCTGTGCCGATCACGCTGCCCACGAGGGTGAGCAGGGTCAACTCCTCTTCGCTCAGGGAGCGCCCCTCGGGGTGAGCCACGTTCAGAATCCCCAGCACCTCCTCGCCACTGCGCAGGGGAACCGTAGCGTGGGCAGCCAGGCCGCCGGTGAGCCGTTGCACGGATGCCAGCGACTCGCCCTGTAGCGATTGGTAGAGCCGCTCCAGCCGCTCGCACGGCAGCAGTCGAATGCTCTCACGAAGCTCCCCGGAGGCCACCAGCTTCTGACAGCGGCATGGAGACTGCCTGAGAGCGGCGCGCCCTTCGGCTTCCAACCCTGGTGGCAAGCCGTGAGCGGCAGCCAGTGAAAAGACGCCCCCCTCCTCTCGAAGCACGATCCAGCCCGCGTTCAGCCCCGTCAGTTCCAGCACCAGGGGGAGCACAGATTCCAGCATGGAATCGAGATCCAGGAAGCGGTTGAGATGCTCGGCAATGGTCTTGAGCACCACAAGTTGATGCTCGGAACCTCGGGTCTGCGAAGAGAGAGTCATTCTCGCACCTCTTCGTCAAGAGCGTCGTTTGGCCAGATGCGAGTGCAGTTGCGGCCAGCCTGTTTGGCCGCGTAGAGGGCCTGGTCGGCCTGTTCGATGAGCTTTTCGAGGCTCAACTGGGCCCGAGGAAGGGCGGCCACGCCCAGGCTGACCGTGATGTGCAGGGGGCCCCGGTCGGTTTCGATCAGGGTGCGGGCTACCCGCTGGCGCAACCGCTCGGCTGTTTGCCAGGCGTCGGAGAGGCTGGTCTCGGGCAGCAGGACAACGAATTCTTCGCCGCCGTAGCGGCCCAGCAGGTCTGTCTGGCGCAGCTCTCCCTGGCACAGCCGGGCAACTTGAGCAAGCACCTGGTCCCCCACCGCGTGGCCGTACAGGTCGTTCACGCGCTTGAAGTGGTCCAGGTCGAACATGATGGCCGTCAAGGGACGCCCAAAGCGCTTGGCTCGTTCCACCTCCCGCCGTCCCAGGAGGAAGAGGGCCCGCCGGTTGTAAATCCCCGTCAGGGCGTCCGTCATGGCCAGTTCCTGCACTTGGGCGTGCAACAGAGCGTTGTGAAGCGCGGCCGCGGCGGTGGCCGCAAAGGCGGCCAGCACTTCGATGTCCTCTTCCTCAAAAGCCTCCCCTTCGAGCAGCAACGCCCCCAGTGGATTCTCCTCTACAATGAGGGGCACGGCCAGCGTGGGGCCAGAAGCGCCTTCGGCAGAGGGAGGCTTCGGAGAAGAAAGATGAGCGTCCGTAACACGGACGAAAACCGGACGTCGGGCACGGATAGCCTGAAGGGCGGCCTGAGTGCCCGGGAGACGGCGCGTGGAGGGCAGGTTCCCGTACCCGTACCCGCGCGAGTGAGCCACGTAGATGTCGCCGGACGAGGTCTCCACGAGCAACAGGGCCGCCCGCCTTGCTTTTGACATCAGCGTGAGTGCGCCCTCCAGAACCCGCTCAACCAGCGTCTCTCTGTCGAGCGTCTTCAACAAGCTGGCGGTGACTCGGTGGAGGACTGTCAACTTGCGAGTAAGCTGCTGCTGGGCGGTGTAGAGGGAAGCGTTTTCAATGCTGGCGGCCACACGGTCACCGATGGTCATGGCCAGGTCGGCGTGCTCGGAAGTAAAATAGCGGTTGGGTTCGACCTGGTCGAGAACCATGACGCCGATTATCTGCCCGTGCGTAACCAGGGGGACGACCAACAGGCTTTTGATGCCATAGGCCGCAACCCACGCGCGCAGGGCGGGCTCAGTCTGATCCACATCGTTGATGATGAGGGCGCGCTGTTGCTGCACCACCGGCTCCAGGGATGGCAAGTCCTTCAGGGGCAGGCTCTCTTCAGCTTTGAAGCGCCGCCACAGCCCGACGTCCAGGTGGCCGTCGGCGAACTGAGACATGAAAGGCTGGGCGATGAGGCCATCCTCCCCCTCTTCCAGGAGGAAGATGGAACACCGGTGAGCCCGGCAAATGCGGGCTGTGTGGCGGGCAATGCGGATGAGGACTTCATTGAAATCCAGTGAGGCCCCAACCCGGTGAACCATTTCCAGCAACTCGGCCGTCGTCTGGCGCCGGCGTTGCTCGGCCTCGAAGAAGCGCGCGTTGGTGATGGCCAACGCCGCCTGGCGGCAGAAGGACTCGATAATTTCTTGCTCCGCCCTGGACCACCGGCGAGGGGTGTTGTAGTAGCACCCCAGCGCCGCAACGGTGTGCCCCTCGTAGATCAAGGGCCACAGGGCGAGGGCCCGGTAGCCCTCAGCCCTCGCGAGGGGTCGCAAGGGGTTCTCCTCTGGCAATGCCTCGATGTCGTGAACGAACACAGGGGCCGTGTGGACGGTCAGGCGCCAGCCGGGGAGCCGGGGGGCTTCGCGTAATACGGCGGCAATGTACGTCGGGGAGAGTCCGTAGAACCAGGGGCAGGTAACGGTGTTGTCATCCTCAAACATGTAGATCGCAACCCGGTCGGCCCCGCTCAACTCCCGAATTCCCTGCCCAATGGCAGGAAGAACCTCGCTGACCCGTTGGGGACGGCTGAGCGCTCCGGCTAGTTTGGCCAGCCGAGTCGCCATTCTGGCGCGCTGCCGGGCCTCCTGGAACAGTCGTATTCGCTTGGCGGCCGCATCAAGTTGCCGCCCGACGGCCACCAAGAAGGTGACTTCCTCTTCTCGCCACCCTCGCGGCCTGGGAGCAGCCACGTTGAGGCCCCCTTCCGGGCCGTCACCAATCGGCACGCTGACCGAGGCCCACACGCCAAATTCGGCCATGACCGGCTTCAAGGCCACGTGGGGCGCGTCAGGGGGCACAGTGTGCCAGTTCTCCACGATGACGGGGGCGGAAAGGGTAAGCCCAGCCGTCCGAATCGCCGCCGCCACGCGCGCGCCGAATTCCTCCGGCAGGCCGCCCACGATTGCTTCTCCGGCCAGCCAGATACCGCCCATTTTCAGGCCCAGGGCCTGCAACACGTGATCCAGGGCCGTCGCGAGCAGGGAGGCCAAGTCGTCCGCCTCGGCCGCTGCCACGATGACGGCATTCAGGGCTTCCAGGTAGGCTGCCTTTTGCTCGAGAATGGCCAGCAGGGCTTCACGCTCTTGCTGGGCTTGCTTGTGGGCGGTGATGTCTTCCACAATGCCGTCGTAGTAGAGCACACGGCCCGCCTGGTCCCGCACCACCCGTGCGGTGTCCCGCACCCAGATGAGCGAACCATCGTACCGGCGCAAGCGCATCTCGAAATCCCGCACGATGTTCTGCCGGTCCACATTCTCCTTCCACCGCTCCCGGTCGGCGGGGTCCACGTATAACGCGGAAGCTGGCGTGTTGAGCAACGTCTCGCGGTCCGGATACCCGAGCATCTCCACAAGTGCCCGGTTGACGCTCAACACCCGACCATCCGGCGTGGAGCGGTAGAGGCCCACGGGAACACTGTCGAACAGCCGCTGAAACTGGACTTCCGCGCGGACGGCTGCCCGGCGAGATTGAAGGCGCTCCAGGGCCGTGGCGGCCTGACCGGCGATGAGGGTGAGCAGGTGCATCTCCCCCTCTTCAAAGGTGCGCGGCCGGTCAGAGTAGGCACACAGGACACCACAGGGCGCACGTGTACCCAACAGGGGAGCGATGGCAGCAGCGACGATGCGCGGTGCGTGCGCGTGGGGTTGGCCGCTCCACCAGGCCGGCGCCTTCTGCACGAACACGTGCCCTTCCCACGAGCCCTCAACGGGCACTCGTCCCACAGGTGCTTGGGGCTGCTCGCCGGCGGCGAACAGAGACCGGACAGGCGGCGTTCCGGGCACCAGCAGAGCAGCAAAGGGAACGGCCAGCGCTTCTCTGACGACTTCGAGCGTCGCCTGCACGATGGCGCTTTCGTCGTCCGCGCTCAGCAGAGCGCGAGCGTGGCGCAGCAGCAACCCCTGTTCGCGCACTCGCTGTGCCCGCAGTTGCTCGCCAAGCTGAACAGCGCGAATCATGGCCCCGAGCTCGGCACAGAAGAGGGCAAACGAGGCCAGGTCGTCCTCCTCCCATTCCGGGCCCCAGGCGAAAAGCAGGCCGACCACCTTTCCCCCCGCCCGGAGCGGGGCATAGAGGACGTTCGTTTTTCCGCTGTTCGTCCGTTCCAGGATACGACTCCAGACTTCACGGGAAATGTGGGGGAACGCGCGCTGCAGGAGGAGAACGCCTTTTCGCACCAGCACAGCCTGGTCAGGGGCAGCGTCGGAAAACCAGGAGTCCGGAGACCAGGGGACCGTCCAAGCGGCGTCCGGCAGGCCAAGTGCAGCCGACAGATGTTTCATTTGCCTTCGCCCGGCGGAGGTGTACCGCAACGTTAGGGTGCGTTCGTCTGGTCCCACCAGGGCCACAGCACAGCGAATTCCCACCTGCTTCAGGTTCTCGCCAACGGTGCTGAGAATCTCATCCAGGTTGAGGGCATCGCGCACCTGAACAGCCGTCGCTTCCAGGACGTGGAGCAGCCGGTGCGAGCGTTCGAGGCGCTCTGCTTGTCGGCGGGCAGCCCTCCGCTGCTCGATCTGGTCCAGGGCAATGGTCAGCAGGGGGGCAGCCGCTTCCAGCAGTTCGAGCGTCCACGAGGGGGGATTCGGTTTGCCGGGCCAGGCAGCATTGAGGACTCCCAGTGTGCGGCCTCCAATCCGCAGGGGCACGCTCACGTGACGCTGCAGGTGCGGATAGCCGTGAGCGTGCCAGTAGTCGCAGTCCGAAATGAGCGTGCTCTTCTCCTCCGTCTCCTCAGCAAGCTGGCAGCAACGACAGGATGGGTGAGCGTCAGGTTGGGGTGGCACGGGAATTCCGTGAACGGCTGCCAGTTCCCACTTCTCACCGTTCGCCAGAAAGACCCAGCCGGTTTCCAGACCAGTTAACTCGAGAAGCACGGGCAGGAGGGCGTTGAAGAAAGCGCGAGGTTCGCCGGCCCGTTCGAGGTGTTCAGCAATCGTTCGGACGAGGTGCTGCCAACGCTGATTGTGGTTGGCGAGATGTCGGTTGGATACATGATGCCCCACTGCTCCAGTCCCCACCCCTCAGTTCGTGCAGCCAACTTCTCCCGTTGTAACACCAATTGCGTTTGGTAACGTCGCCTGCGCACAGAAGTGGTGCGGCGCCGCCATCCTCGCCCACCCACCCAAAAGGGAAAGAAATTGTGGCGTGCAGGGGCAGCTTCGCCGCCCCTGCACGCCACAATTTCTCTGTTTCGTTCTGTGCCCGCCTCGCGCGCGTGAGAAGTGAACCTTGCTCTTGCCCGGCATGGTGCGAACATTTCTGGCACCTGCGTCGAAGGCGCAATGTGCTCGAGCCTTATTCTTCCAGTGACAACTCGGTCATTTCCACCTGGCGCATGAGTTCCTCGAACTCCTCACGCTCAATGGTCTCCACTTCCAGCAGCCGCTTGGCAACGGCTTCGAGCTGGTTGCGGTGGCGCTTGAGGGTTTCAAGGGCGCGCTGGTGGGCCATGGTGACCAGCCGCTTCACTTCAGCGTCAATTTCCCGGGCCACCTTTTCGCTGTAGTTGCGCTGCTCGGCAATCTCACGGCCCAGGAAGATGAGTTCCTCTCGGTCGCCGAAGGTCAGCGGACCCAGTTTTTCGCTCATGCCGTAGCGGGTGACCATAGCGCGGGCCAGGTTGGTCACCCGCTCCAGGTCGTCGCTGGCGCCGGTGGACACGTCGCCGAAGACGATTTCTTCGGCCGCACGCCCGCCCAACATGCCAGTCATCTGGTCGAGGAAGCGGGTGTAGCTGTAGAGAGTGCGGTCGTCTTCTGGCAGGAACATGGTGTATCCTCCCGCCTGGCCGCGAGGGATGATGGTAATCTTGTGGACGGGGTCGCACAGGGGCATGTGGTACATGACCACCGCGTGGCCGGCCTCGTGGTAGGCGGTCAGAACCCGCTCCTCTTCGGTCATCAAGCGGCTGCGGCGCTCCGGGCCCATGAGCACGCGCTCAATAGCCTCCTGAAACTCGGCCATGCCGATGGCCCGCTTGTTGCGGCGGGCGGCCAGAATGGCGGCCTCGTTGACCAGGTTCTCGATGTCGGCCCCGGTGAAGCCGGGTGTGCCCCGCGCAATCACGTCCAGGTCCACATCCGACGCCAGGGGCTTGCCGCGCACGTGGACGTCCAGGATGGCCCGCCGTCCGCGCACGTCCGGACGGTCGAGCACGATGCGCCGGTCGAAGCGGCCAGGGCGCAGCAGGGCCGGGTCCAGAATGTCGGGCCGGTTGGTGGCCGCAATCACGATGACGTTGGTGTCCGTGTCGAAGCCGTCCATCTCCACCAGAATCTGGTTGAGCGTCTGCTCCCGCTCGTCGTGGCTGCCGC
>WFWG01000348.1 GCA_015491235.1 Ardenticatenaceae bacterium | reverse complement strand
ACGTTACCAAACGCAATTGGTATAAGTCCTGTTACTGAACTTGTTACGGAGAGGTAAGGAAAGGAACATGAACACGATCCTGAAGATATTAGGGTTGGTCTTGTTGGCCATTCTGGTGGTCATCCTGCTAACGCAGACCAACTTGCTGCGGGCCAGCGGAGTAACCAGATCGGACGAGCTTATTGACTTAAAGGAGTTGATTGAGGAGCGACACGCGGCCTACGTAAAAGTCGTCAAGGTGCAACGCTTGGACGTGGACGACGACGGCGAGGACGAGTGGCTGGTGCTCTACCGGTTCGACCCCAGCCGGGGCCCGAACTGGGTGGGAGCCCCTACATTGGGCCTCCTCTACGACGCCGTCTCTTGCGAATTCCCTGAGTTCGTGACCTACACGTTGCCCACACCCTCCAACGATTATCTCGCCGAAGGGCCTGTGAGCGTCACGCTGGAAGATTTGGAGCTCGAGCGTGACCCCTATTCGGCGTCGAAGGAACTCATTATTCGCGGTGATGGTAACCGCAAGCTGCTTGCTATCTACCGCTTCAGGGACACCGTACAGAACCCCTGCATTGCGCCCCGGGAACCCCGCGAAGGTCTCCAGCTCTTGGGATACTTCAGTTCCAACCTGCGCATCGAGCGCAACGGAGCGCAAGTCGTGGTCTGGAACCGCACCATCTTCGAGCGCAGCCAGCTTGCCATTCGTCAGGTTTATCTGCCCAGCGGGGGAACGTACATGGACGAGAGCGGACGCCTGCGTAACCCCGCCGAGCAGGGGGTGGAATTCGCATTTGGGCTGCCCGAAAGCCCGGCCGACTCACCTTATCCTGAGAAGGCCGTGGTGGCTTTTTACCTTTACCTGGGGGTGGACAAGGAGAAGGCCAAAGACTTCTTGATGCCCCAATTGCAGCCTCAATTTCCGCAGGGGCGTTTTGGGCTTCCTCTGCCGGTGTCACAGGTTGGGCGAGCGGTGGTTTACAGTGTTTCGTACACTCCCGACGTCGTAAAGGAACGCCAACGGGAGGACCGGGAAGTAACTGTGACGGTCCTGGCAACTCCCACCCAAGGCGGGAAAATGGGTGGGCCCGGACCGTGCACCGTCCGGTGGCGGGTGAGCAACTATCAACAGCCAGTTCATCCGACTCAATCTCCTACGGAGACCCCGACAGCCGAGCAGAAGCAGAGAACCGTCGGCGATTTGGAGTGGCGATTGGCTGAGATTCTTGAGGTGTCAGGAGGGCCGCTCTGTGGAAAGTAAGGACCTTTTGGCGCTTCTCAAGCGAACGCCAGGCGAACGCCTGGCATTCCTGCCGGCCAGTGCCTCGGAGAGCACCATCGCTGAGACGCTCACAGCCTTTGCCAACACGCGGGGCGGCACGCTGGTGCTGGGCGTGCGGCGGGGCCAGGCCGAGGGGGTCTCTGACCCCGAGGGAGTCATCGCCCGGGTCCTCGACGCGGCCTGGCAGGCCGAGCCGCCCCTGACACGTTCCATTCCGTTGCCGAAGGCGGTGGAGGTGAACGGCCACACCCTCGTTGTGGTGGAAGTGCCGCCTGGCCTGTCTCACGCCTATCGCCTGCGTGGGCGCTTCCTGGGCCGACGGGGAAGCGAAAACGTGCCCCTGAACGCCAACGCCTTGCGACAGTTGCTCCTGGCCCGGGGTGAGGTGACGTTCGAGAGCTTGCCCGTGCGCGGGGCCACGCTGGACGACTTGGACTTGGAGGCGGTGCTGGCCTACGCAGGCCGCGTGGAGCGCTTCGTGGGCCTCTCACCCGAGGAAGTGTTGCGCCGGCGCGGTTGCCTCACGCCGGAGGGGGAGGTGACCTATGCGGGCATTCTCCTCTTCGGGCGCAGCCCCCAGCAATTTTTGCCCAGCGCGCAGATTTTGATTGCCCGCTACCCAGGGCGGGAAATGGGAGACACCTTCCTGCGTCAAGTGATTGATGGCCCCCTGCCCCGCCAAATCGTGCAGGCCGAGGCGTTCTTGGTGGACAACATGCGACGTGGCGCGGTCATGCGCGGGCTGATCCGGGAGGAGACGCTGGAGTATCCCCGCGAGGCCGTGCGCGAGGCTATCGTCAACGCCGTCGCCCACCGCGATTACAGCATTCGGGGCGCGGAGATCCAAGTCTTCATGTTCTCCGACCGCATCGAGGTGCACAGCCCGGGCCGCCTGCCAGGCCACGTCACGCTGGAAAACATCCTGCACGAGCGCTTCAGCCGCAACGAGGTGATCGTGCAGGTGCTCAGCGACATGGGCTTCATCGAGCGGCTGGGCTACGGCATTGACCGCATGGTGCGCCTGATGGAGGAAGCTGGCCTGCCGCCTCCCAAGTTCGAGGAAACCGCCAACGGCTTCAAGCTCACCCTCTACGGCCACGGCGAGCGCATGTTGAGCACGGGTGAGGAGACGCGCAGCCGCTGGGCTCACCTGCGCCTGAACGAGCGCCAAGAGAAGGCCCTCGAGTACATCGCCGAGCACGGTCGTATCACCAACCGTGAGTACCAGAAGCTGGTACCCGACGTCAGCCCGGAGACGTTGCGGCGGGATCTGGCCAACCTGGTGGAGCGAGGGCTTCTGATCAAAGTGGGAGACAAGCGGGCCACATATTACATCTTCAAGTGAAGCGCAACGGTCGCGAGGAAGCGGCGAAACGGGGCGGGGCGCTTTTCCGCGCCCCGCCCGGCCCTTGCGCGGTGGGAATTACGGGCTGGTCGCCGGTTCTGGCAGCATCACGTCCAACACGCGCTCCATAGCCATCGTGTGGCTGCAGACACCGTGCCCCTGGAAGTAGTTGCAATCGCAATGCCACGTTCCCTCGTCATACGTAACCGTGTGTCCATCGTGTTTGCCGTCGAACTGCACCGTAAAGCGGAGGAACTGAATGCGATGAGGCTCCGCGGCGTACTCCTTGGCCTTCTGGATCTTGCTGATCAAGCTGGAGTCCATCATTATATGCCCTCCCGTTTCAGGTTAAACACGGTTGATACGCGGAACCACAAAACAAAAACACCCAGGCGTGCTTAAAGCCTGGGTGCGGGTGCATCTTTCCTCACGGCCCGTTCTCGTCGCATGGTGATCGGCCCCTCTGCCATGTGTTGCGGACTCTGACCTTAGTATAGCGCCGAAACCAGGGCTTGTCAATGTCTTAGGACTTTCGCTCAAGTGGGTTGAAAGGCCTTAATGGTTGGGTTACGAAGTTCTGCCCGCAAATAAACACTGAACAAGTCACGGTGAACTTGATAGAGCGTCTTTCCAAGCGACTTGGCATGTGCTTTCAGCGACAGCCATGCATGGTAG
>WFWG01000347.1 GCA_015491235.1 Ardenticatenaceae bacterium | reverse complement strand
CATCTGCTTCGACTTCTATTCTCGTGAGGCCGGGCACGAAATTTGCCATGTCTCGTGACACGTCTTGGAGAATAAGGTGGTCATCCGCCTCCATACGTGCCAACGTACTTGGGAGATTACTCCCATCAGCACCAAGCTCGGGGGGGGCTAACATAGAACTGGGCTGACGCAACACCCTGGGGTCAAGCTGGAGCAATCTCCACGACCGCATCTCCTCGCGAGCCGCTAATGCGTGGGGAAACTCAGCACTAAGGACGCCACTGAGGGCCGTCCGTTCCGCTTTCTCGGCCACGTAAGCCTTACGTCCACCACTTCCGTCCTGGTGAAGAAATATCGTGCGCCTCCCTTCTCGCTCCTCCGTCGAAATGAACGGAGCTTGACGTCCCCGCTTGAGCGCGGGCATCCATTTCTCTCGTTCCTTCGTTATGTTTTGCGACAACCACGGATCATTGCTCCGGGGAATCGCTGTGAGTGACTCATGGGTAACATAAAGCCGATCCAGGCCACGTGAATCCTGTCCCCTTGCAATGTGCAGTTCGTACCGCATCCTCGTGTACTTCAATGTCTCCTCAGCTCCCCAACTATCACGTATGCGCCTGTCTACCATGATTTCCACACATAAGCGCATTTCTGGAACGACAACACCGTCCGGCATGACTGTGAACAATTCATGGGCTTCTCCACGCACTTTTTGGAAAGCCGTGCGGAGGTCGAACTCAGCAAGGTAGCTGAGCAAACGCAAAGCATCAAACAGGTTACTTTTTCCCGAACCATTTGCTCCAATGATGACCTGGAAAGGAGAGAATTCTAAGCGAAAATCGTGGAACGTCTTGAATCCACTCAACTCTATTCGAGTAATCATGACTTCTCTCCTGGCCGGCACTCACGGGCAATCACACCAAGCACCTTGACCTTACCCCTCATCCTGCACGGACTTAGCTCTTGCTCCATCCCTTAAGGTAGTATAGTAGCCACACCGGTTGGTCTGTCAATTTCGCCTTTCACCATCGCTTGCGGTTTTCGAGTTGGTCGAGCAACGGGGTGACCGGCACGCCGTCGGCCGCCCGGGTGAGGGTAATGGCGCAGACGCGCCTGGCCCCCCTTGCCTTGAGGGCCGCCGCACAAGCGCCCAAGGTGGCCCCTGTCGTACACACGTCGTCCACGAGCAGCCAACATCCCCCTTCCACGTCGGGCAAAGCCTGAAAGGCGCCCGCCACGTTCTGCAAGCGCTCCTCCCGCGTCAGGCCCACCTGGGGCCGCGTCTCACGCACTCGCTGGAGAAAGGCAGGATATATGCCCAGGCCCAGCTCCCGCGCCATCTCCCTGGCCAAGTGCTCTGCCTGGTTGTACCCACGCTCGGCCAAACGCTGGGCGCCCAAGGGCACGGGAATGAGGCCATCAACCCGCTCCCCAACGTGCGTCCACCGGGCCGCCAGCAGCAGCCCCAAGGGGTCGGCCGCGTCGGTGCGCCCCTCGTACTTCAAAGCGTGGACTGCCCGGCGCAAAATGCCGGTGTGGGGCCCCACAACGCGCAACATGTCCAGCGAAGGAGGAAGGGAACAGAGGTGAGCGTCGGGCGCACCGAGCGGGCTGTCGCAGCGGGAGCAGCGGGGAGAGACGAAGGTGGCAGCGTGCTCGAGACAAGTGGGGCACAACACGTGTCCAGCCGCCCCACAGCCGACGCACTTGCTGGGAAAGAGGAGCTGGCGACCCAGAACCGCCAGCAGGCGCCGGAGGTCCCACCACAGCCGCCGGTCAACCAGGTGTAATCTCAAGCCGGTCTCCCTTTCTCGTTCCACTTCGCTCGACCGCGCCGGCCGGCAACTCGAGCACCTTGTGGGCTCCCCGGTGTGTCGGCCCCAAGCGGTTGGGGGGCACACGAACATAAGCGGCCAACACGACGTTGTCTCGGTCCAGGAAGAGCACATCTATGGGGAACCGCATGAAGAAGGTGTGAACCGACCACTCGGGCACCAGCAGCAGGCCGTCTTCCGGCGCCAAAGCTGGCCGGAACATCAGCCCCCGCAGGCGATCCCAGAAGGAAGCCGCCAGGCGCGCCTGGTGACACACCACGGTGCCGCGCGTGACGTTGACGACGCGCATGTCTGGACAGCCCCAACCTCAAATGTTGCCAAACGCCTCCATGATGCGGGGCACGGCCGGCCCCAGGAGGATAATGAAGATGGCCGGAAAGAGCAAGAAAGCCATTGGGAAGAGCATTTTGATGGGGGCCTTGTGGGCTTCCTCCTCGGCACGCTGGCGGCGCTTGATGCGCATGTCCTCGCTCTGCACGCGCAAAATCTTGCCGATGCTGACGCCCAGTTGTTCGGCCTGGTTGACGGCCGCCACGAAACTACGCAGGTCGTCCACACCAACCCGGTCCGCCATGTCTTGCAAGGCTTGGCGGCGGCTCTTTCCCAGCCGCACTTCGGCAATGACGCGCCCGAACTCGTGCGAGAGGGGGATGTCCCACTTCTCGGCCACCTTTGCCAGAGCAGCGTCGAAGCCGAGGCCGGCCTCCACACTAATGGTGAGCAAGTCGAGGGCATCGGGCAGGGTTCTGATGATGGACTTCTGGCGTTCCTGAATGCGTCGCCGCAACCAGAGCACCGGGAGCATGAAGCCTAACACGCCGAAGAGAAGGCTGAAGGAGACCACGCGCAGGAAAGAAGCTCCTGCCATGAACATGAGCACGGCCGGGACAGCCGCGCTCACGATGGCCGCAAAACCGCGCACGCCCAGAAAATCGGCCGGCGTCCAGTTGTTGGGGTTTCCAGCCATCTCCAGCATTTTGCGCTGGCTTTCCATCATCCTCTGAGGGGCCAGGCGCATCAGCACGTTCGCTATGTTTTGAATCAGGGGCTGAATCACGCGCTCGGTGAAGGGCGCTTCCAACTCCAACTCCTGAATAGAGCGGGGCGTGCGCGTCCCGTAGCGATCGAGCCGACTGGCCACCTCCTCGGCTGGCCGACGAGAAAGGGCAATGCCCATCACGATGAGCAAAACGCTCAACGACATGAGGCCCGAAATGAGTACCGCTTGCATGACACTCCGCTCCTCTACACGTCAATCTGCACGATCTTCCGAATGGCAAGGAACCCCGAGACGATCAGAAAGGCAGCCGTACCCAGCATGATCCACCCACATGTCGTCTCGTAAAGGGTCGCCATGTATTCACGGTTCATCATGAAGAGCACTAAGCCCAGGAAAATGGGCAACAGGGTCAACACGTAACCCGCCAACATCTGCTGGGCCGTAAGCACCCGTATTTCGCCCTGGATGCGCACCCGCTCGCGGATGGTGTACGCCAGGACATCGAGGATCTCGGCCAAGTTACCGCCGACTTCGGCTTGGATGTTGATGGCGGTGATCATCATGTCCAAGTCGTCACTGGGCACGCGCTCCAGCAGGTTGTTCAGGGCCTGTTCCAGCGTGAGGCCCAGCGCCATTTCGCGAACGACGCGCTCGAACTCCGTGGATATGGGCGGGGGCATCTCCCGGGCCAGGTTGTCCATGCCCTGCATAAGGCTATATCCGGCGCGGAGGGCGTTCGCAAGCTGGGCAATGGCGGCAGCCAGATGGTTGTTAAACGCGTTGATGCGCCGCTGCTGGCGCCATCGCAGGTAGAAGCGCGGAATGAAGAATCCCACCACACCGAAGAGAAGGGCCAGCAGCCAGATGCGGAAGATAATCCACCCCAACAGAATGGAGGCGAGCACCGCAAGCACCGTGAACGCCATCCACTCGCCGGGCGTCAACTTCAAGTCGGCACGGGCCAACTCCACGAGCAACCCACTTCGCCGGGCACGCTCCTCCAGGCGCTTGTTGAGCCAATCGGGGAGGGGACCGGCATCCTCGTCGCCCTGGTAGTCGTCGGGCAAAAAGGTGTACCCTCCCGTGCGCTTGGCATATCGCTCCAGGCGCTCGTCCGCTTGCTCGCGGGGCGCGTTCAGCCAACTGGTCAACCCGACGAAAATGAGGAAGATCGCCAACGAGAAAACAAGCGAAATAATCAGCGGATTCGCCACCATCTGTACCCCTCGTCTCGCCTAGTAAATGCGCTTGGCGCCGAATATTTGAGGTGGCAGGTAGATGTCGTGCTCCTCGAAGCGGTCAATGAACTTCGGCACCACGCCCGTTGGCCGCAGGCGGCCAATGACTTTCCCGTTCTCAAAACCGGTCTGCTGGAAGACGAAGATGTCCTGCATGACAATGGTGTCGCCTTCCATGCCCTGCACTTCCGAGATGTACCTGATCTTGCGGGAACCGTCCCGGAAGCGCTCCTGGTACACGATGAGGTCAATGGCGCTGGCGATCTGCTCACGAATGGCCCGCAGGGGCAAGTCCATGCCAGCCATAAGACACATCGTTTCCAAGCGGGCCAACGTGTCGCGCGGGCTGTTGGAGTGAACGGTGGTCATGGAGCCCTCGTGGCCGGTGTTCATGGCCTGGAGCATGTCCAGGGCCTCACCAGCACGACACTCGCCCACGATGATGCGGTCGGGGCGCATTCGCAGAGCGTTGATGACCAGGTCGCGGATGGTCACTTCGCCGCGCCCCTCGATGTTGGGCGGACGGCTTTCCAGCGTGACCACGTGCTCCTGGTGAAGCTGAAGCTCGGCCGCGTTCTCGATGGTGATGATGCGCTCGTCGGGCGGGATGAAGCTGGAGAGCACGTTCAGGAGCGTCGTCTTTCCGGAGCCCGTGCCTCCGCTGACCACGATGTTAAGGCGCGCCTCCACACAGGCTTTGAGGAACTCCATCGCCTCCGGCGTCACCGAGCCGAAGCGAATCAGGTCCTCGGCCGTGAGCCGGTCGCGGGAGAACTTACGAATCGTAATTGTCGGGCCATTGAGGGCCAGCGGCGGGATGATGATGTTCACGCGGCTGCCGTCCGGCAGGCGCGCGTCCACGTAGGGCTGACTTTCGTCCACACGCCGGCCAATGGGCGAAACAATCCGGTCAATGATGCGCATGACGTGCTCGTCGTCCTCGAACTGGACGGGGGTTTTCTCGATCTTACCGTGCCGCTCAACGTAAACCTGCTTGGGACCGTTGACCATGATTTCCGAAATGGTGTCGTCTTGCAGCAGGGGTTCCAAGGGACCATAGCCCAGAATTTCGGCTACAATCTGCTCGAAGAGCGCGTTCCGCTGGGCACGTGTGAGCACCAACCCCTCGGAGTCGAGATAAGCGTCGAACATGGAGCGGATGGTAGCCCGAATCTCGTCCCCCTTGGTAAGGTCAGTCTTGGGGTCCAGTTCGGAGATCAGCTTGGATTGAATTTCGTTTTTCAACTCCTTAAGCGTGTCACGCACGGGGGCCACAGGTCGCGGACGCAAACGTGGGGAGTCAGGCTTGGACAACGCGGATGACGACTTCTCCTCTGTTCGGCGGGACTCTAAGCGTCGGAGTAGGCTCATACCACTTCCTCCTTACCTCCCTCATGATCCTCCGAAAAGCCGCCCGAAGAGTGACGGCCGGCCTTTCGGTTTAGGCTGGGATTTTGACGGGGCCACGTCCTCTTTCTTCTGCTCCACCTGCTGGGAGGAAAGCAAGCTGGCCACCCGAAAGATATCCTGGGAGATTTGCGCACGGGGATGGCTGGAGACAAACGGAATCCCCTGGTTAACCGCGTTCCGCGCCAAGCGTATGTCCTCAGCCACGGTAGCCAAAACAGGATGCCGAATGCTTCCCTGGATGGCCTCAACTCCAATACTGTCGCGAGGATTGTACTTGTTGAGAGCGAGTTGTACTTTGGACTCAGGATAGCCAAGCTGCTCGGCCACGTCGAAGAACACTTTGGCGTTCTTAATAGCCGGGATTTCCGTCGTGATGACCAGAAGGATCGTGTCCGCCTCGTCGAGGATCGAAAGCACCGGTTCACTCAAGCTGGTGCGGGTGTCCACCAGGATGTAGTCGAAATTGGCGCGCAAGAGGGCAAAGACTTTCTTGAGCACATCAGGGGTTACCAGGTCGGCATCGGCAGGAGAAGAGGGGGCCGTGAGAACTTTGACGCCCGAAGTGTGAGTTACCATCAGGCTTTCGACGAACTGGGCATCGGCTTCCTCGACGCTGGGCACCAGGTCAACGATGGAATGGGTGGTCTCCAGGTTCAGCAGCACGCCCACATCTCCGAACTGCAAGTCACCGTCCACGACGGCCACGCGCGCGTTGGGCTGCTGGCTGTGGAGGGCCACGGCCACGTTGACCAGCAGCGTGCTGGTGCCCACTCCACCCTTAGAGCCGAAGGCACAGATGAGTTTCGCCCGGCGGCCATCCGATTCGACGGCGCTCTCGGGCGAGGCCGGCGAGAGGAAGGGGGCAACCGTGGCCGCCCCATCCTGAGCCTGCACCGGCGCGGTCGGTGGCGCCGCCGGCCGCTGGCGTTCGGCCAAGGCGTACACCCGCCGGATGCTGCTGCACAACTCTTCGGCCGTGAAGGGCTTGACCAGAAACTCCCGCGCCCCCGCCAGCATGGAGCGCCGCAGGTAGTCGGTCTCCCCCTGCACGCTCATCATAATGAACTGCACGTGGGGCAGTTCGGACGAAATGCGCTCAATGGTGGTGATGCCATCCATGTCCGGCATGTTGATGTCCATCAGGATGACATCAGGCTGAAGCCGCCGGGCCATCTCAATGGCTTCGGAGCCACTCCCAGCGTCACCCACAATCTCAATGTCGTTCTCGAAAAAGAGCAGCTTCTTCAAGTTCTCCCGAGTTTCGGGGATGTCGTCTACAATTAGAAGTCGAATTTTCTCACTCATGGGTCTACTCTTGTCATCCTCAATGTAGGCTGTGAAACTCGTCCGTGACAACCAAACGGCTGTTCTACAAGGCCGCCGGCAGGTGCGCGCCACCGGCCAATGCGGCTGATGGTTTACGGCGCAGGGGCCAAGTTGAACGTTGTCAACAAGTAGTTTAACGTGACCGGCTCGACTTCGTACTCAGCGGTGTCGCCTGCGGGACGGAGGGCAAAGTCGGGCTGAGCGTTTTCGCGAATGAACTTCAGGATGGCGGCTTGCTGACGGTCAACCAACAGAGTATAAATCTGGCCCACAGGTTGATCGCCTCCCTCCACGCCCCAAGGGACCGTGTTGATGACCTCCAAGTTCTGGAGCGTAAAACCTGTCACCACATTGGCTCCGCCGCCCGGTTCAGCGGCCTCTTCGGGCAACGTAAGGGTCACCAGCAAATCCACAGTGTCGCCCGGTCGAATGGCACCCGCCACACTGGAAATTTCGTTGACCGGGAACGCCACGGCCACCTTGCCTTCCGGAATCGTGAAGGAGACATCGGAACCGTACTCCTGCGCAGCCAGGGCAGGGGGCAACTCCTCGAGTTGCTCCTTGTCCACCACCATCTCCTTGACAATCACCTGGCCGGGAAAGATAGGGGCGACACTGAGTTTGTTCGCGACCTGTGCGGTGTCGGTTAGCGCCCCCGGCGGGACAAGCGTCACGGGCCAATCCTGAAGGCCAACGGCGTCGGGCGGAATGGGCGTACGGGCCTCGATGGGCTGAAGGGCAACGACAACGGGTTGCGTCTCAACGGGAGCAGCAGCCTGGTTAACAGAGGCATTTTGCAGGAAAAGAAAGGTGATAAAACCGGCACCGATGGCCAGAATAAGTCCCAACAGGATGAGTATTCTTCCACCTCGCATGGTTTACTCCCATTGCTTGCAATCTTTTCCTCGGCTCTCCGACAACCACCAACCACACGTGTTCAGATTGTACTTCTTTTGAGCGCTTTGCACAAAATTGGCCCTGTCGGACACGTCCAACATTTGGGGACACCAAGACCCAACGGACCTCTTCAAAGGAGACGTTAAGGTGCGACGCACCTGCTAGGATTCTGTTGAAAAACTCTAAAATTGTGGGCCGCTCCCTCCACTTTGCGACCAAAATCGCGCCGAAATAGGGACAGCGCCCCCATAAACGCCCTGTTTTTGGGTGGCGTTCCCCACTCGATGGATTTTTTCAACAGGACCTTTGAAAGTGCGTCGCACCTCGATGCCCCTTTCAGGGCGCGAGAGGCTACGCCTCTCCTGGCATTCTAGAGCGGTGCTGAGGCATTGCACTCCAAAAATAGAGGTGGGGTATCAGAGAACAATGCAAACCCTGTGTGCAGCGGACACGGCTTCGCCGTGGGGCAGCGGTGGCGGCTTTGAGGCACCCGCCGCAGTGCTGCTGGGCAAACACGCCGTGCCGCTGACGCCATCGTTAGGCCGCGCAATGTCACGGTGAAGTGATTCAAGGAGCCATGAACATGTTAACGAAGCAAATTGATATCAAAGAAGCCCAAGTGCGATTCCAGGAATTGCTTGCTGAGGTCCTCTCAGGCGTAGAATGGGTGCTCACAGATGGCACAACGCCCATCGCCCGTCTCGTGCCTGTATCTACGCGGGTACCAGGTTTACACGCCGGGATGATCTGGACAAGTGACGATTTTGATCAGCCCTTGTCTGAAGAGTTCTGGATGGGCAACGAATGAAATTGCTCCTGGATACACATGTGTTTATCTGGTGAGACAGCGAACCTGCTCGACTTTCACCACGTGCCTTGGCTCTATGCCAAGACCGCCAGAACACTTTGCTGCTCAGTGTCGTGAGCCTGT
>WFWG01000346.1 GCA_015491235.1 Ardenticatenaceae bacterium | reverse complement strand
CTCCGCCACCGCCACCGCCGCCAGACCAGCCACCGCTGCCGGAACTGGACGGCTGGCTGACGAAAGTGGAGGAAGTGGTCTGAATCATGCTGGCAAGTCCGGTACTCATGCGCTGAATGCTGCCGGCCACCCCCCGGCTCATACTCTGAAGCCCTCCAGTCCTGGTTTCAGAGGAAGAAGGGGAGGTCCTCCCAGAACGGCCACCACCCGGCTCGTCGTGCCACACGTACCAAGAGGGTGTCTCTTGAACACCGAGGGCCGGCAGGGCGTTGAGAAAGCGCCGTTCCAGTCCCATGGCAATGGCATAGGGAAGATATTCAGCCCACCGTTCCTTGGCGGCCGCCAGGTCATCAAAGCGTTGCAGGTTCGCCAGATACCGGCGGAAGGCCCGCCACTTGGCTGCTGCCTCGGCCCCCTGACGAGTTTTGCGGGGCATTACACGCCCCAATTGATATAAGGTGCGACGCACTCCCGAAGTGCGTCGCACCCTTGCACCTGTAACTCCTGTTAATGAACGGGCCCTGACAGGTTTTTCGCACTACGGCATCTCAGACGGTCGTGGGCCTAGCGTGACCTCCACGTCCATCGTCTGGCCCTCGCGCACGATCGTCAACGTGATCGTGTCTCCCACGCTGCGCGTGTCCAGGTAGTTCACCAGGTCCTCGAACGTGCGCACCTCGCGGCCGTCAATGGCGATGATCACGTCCCCGTCTGCCGGAACCACCTCACCGTCGGGCAAGGTTACCTCCCGCGTGCCCGCTCGCAGGCCGGCCTTGTCGGCGCCCGAACCCTCAAAGACTTCGACGACGAGCACACCATAGTCAATGTCGAGGCCCAGTTGTTCGGCCAGAGTAGGCGTCAACTCCAACCCACTGATGCCAATGAAGGGGTGTTCAAAGGAGCCTTTCTCGATCAGGGCTGGCACTACCCGTTTCACCGTCTCCACCGGTATGGCAAAGCCCACGCCGGAGTTGGCCATGGGCGTCTGAGAAAAGATGAGGGTGTTGACGCCTACCACGCGCCCTTCGATGTCCACCAGCGGACCGCCGGAGTTACCGGGGTTGATGGCTGCATCGGTCTGGATGAGGTTGGGCAGGGAGAAGCCGCGCCCTGTCACGCCGCGCACGGCGCGGCCGGTGGCGCTCACGATGCCGAATGTTACTGACCCCTCGAATCCAAAGGGGTTGCCGATGGCAATCACCCAGTCGCCCACCTGAAGCGCGCCGGAGTCGCCCAGTTCTACCGGCTTCAACACCTCGGGGTCCACGTCCACACGAATGACGGCCAAGTCGGAATCCGGGTCGGTGCCGACGACTTCGGCTTCGACTTCGGTGCCGTCCTGGAAGCGCACGATGATGGAGCGGGCTCCTTCGACGACGTGGTTGTTGGTCACGATGTGCCCCTCTTTGTCAATCACGAAACCACTCCCCTGACCGGTGCCGCCCAGGATGTCGTTGCCCACGTCCACCGTGATGTTTACCACGCTGGGGCTCACGCGCGTGGCCACCCGGTTGACGACGCGGCTCAACGCCCGCGCAATTTCGAGGTCGTCCGGCAGCGGCTGTTGCGGCGTTTGAGACGGTGGGGATGAAGGCGGTGTGGGTCTCGTTCTGGCCGTCTCGCGAGTTGGGGAGGGAGATGGCATCACGGTTGACGGGGCGCTGCCGGGAAGGCTCAGCACACCCTGCTGATTTTGCAGGCGAAACGCCGCAGCCCCCGCGAGAACAGCACACACACACAGGAAGAAGACTCCCACGAGGAATAGAGCCAGAAACAGACCTCGGTTTGTGTTCATTGTTCTTTTCTCCCTTAAACCAGTATAGAGTCTAAACGAAACGCGCGTTGCGTCGAAGCACGGACCGCCTCAGGTGCTGTTATGGGCGGCTCTGGCGCTGAGCGTGCAGAAGACGCAACTGCTCGAAAAGGCGTCGTTCCTCGGGCGTCAGTATTTTGGGCACACGAACGTTCACCTCTGCGTACAGGTCGCCATACTGACCAGGGCTCTTCAGGCGCGGCATCCCCTTCCCCCGCAGGCGAAATCGTGTGCCGCCGCTTGTGCCCGGCGGAATTTTGAGCACCACAGCGCCGTTCAGCGTGGGAACCTGGACTTCTCCCCCCAGCACCGCCGTGTACAAGTCAATGGGGACCTGAACCACAAGATCGTCCCCTTCTCGCTTGAACAGGGGATCGTCGAGGACTTTCACCAGCAGGAAGAGGTCGCCGCGCGTGCCGTCCAAGCGCCGGCGTCCTTTGCCGCGCACCCGTACTTTGGAGCCCGTGTCCACGCCCGGCGGAATTTTGACTTCAAGGCGCTCATCGTCCAGAACGATCAGGCGCCGGGTGCCCTCATAGGCTTCGCGCAAGGTAATTTCGACTTCGTGCTCGATGTGACTCGAAGAAGGCCCAGAAGAGGAGGAATAGGATGGAGCGGAACCGTATCGTCCCCATTTCCCGGTACGCCCCAAGAGGGTCTCCAGCAACTCCTCAAAGGACGGGGGAGACGCCGTTCGTCGGCCTTGCCGCTGGCCAAAGCCACTCCCGCGAGCCCGGCGGGTGGCATCATACACCCGCCGGCGTTTGGGGTCACTCAACACCTCGTAGGCTTCGTTTATCTCTTTCAGGCGTTCCTCGGCTCGGCGGTCGCCCGGGTTGTGGTCAGGGTGATACTGGCGGGCCAGCTTCCGGTACGCTCGCTTGATCTCCTCCTGGGATGCCGTTGGCGGCACGCCGAGAATGCGGTAGTAGTCCTTGTCCATCGGGTTCCACTAGTTTTCGGTCGTCAAGACGTGTGTCGTTTTTACTACGTTCAGGGGTGCCAGAACGTTTCCCTTTACACCGTGTGGAAGCGTGGCGGAAACGGAATTTGGGGGAATTATACTCCCCTCGGCAGGGCTGTCAACGGGCGCGTCCTCTCTTTCTAGAGGCTCACCAACCGCTCTTATGGCAGAATGCTAGGCGTTCACCTCGTCGGGGTGGATGAAGCGGTACCCCTCACCACGAATCGTGGTGAGGTAGTAAGGGCGACTGGGGTTGTCCTCGATCTTCTCTCGAATCCAGCGCACGTGGACGTCCAGCGTGCGCGTGTCCCCTACATATTCCGTTTGCCACACCTCGCGCATGATTTCCGCCCGCGTGACGGTTCGGCCCGCGTTGTCCATCAGGAGCCGCAGCACGCCGAATTCCTTGGGGCGGAGCGGAAATTCCTGTCCGTTGGCGCCTCGCACGCGCCGCGTGCGCAAGTCGAGCCGCACTTGGCCGATTTCGATGACTCGTGGCTTCGCGGTCATTCTCTCGACAGCCGCCTTCAATGCCTGCGTCGAGTATGGCTTAACGAGCCGATAATCCGCTTTCAAATCTGCCCAATTCTCCTTTTCCTCGGAGGGGCTGGTTCTTCCTGGCCGCACAATGGCAATGATGGGTACGTCTGAAATGCGGCGAATAGCGTGACAGACTTGGGCACCGTTTATCCTGGCTGAGGTGGTGTCCACCAGTACCACGTCGGGGCACTCAAGCCGAACGTGGCGAACAGCTAAGCGGCGGTTCTGGACGCCGATCACAGTGTGCCCCATCTTTTGCAGAGCCGCTCGCAGAGCTTCTACCGTCGTTTTGAGGTCGGCAACTACAAGGACTGTTCCCATAGACGCCTCACAAACGCTGTTGCTCCTGATTTGCCTTCGCCACCCGGACGACAGGCACCGTTGCTCCCATGTATAAACGCAGGACACCTTACCTTTTGCAACCAGTTTTTCGGCGGAATGGCTTCAACGTGAGCGTCAGGTGGGAGGATTGTCCAAATGAAGAACTGACGGGAACCGGAGGGGCTTCGCCGCCCTCGGTTCCCGTCAATTCTTTTACTTCTTAGCGGGCAGGCAAGACGGTGGTGAAGGGCCCCTTGTTTGGCCTAACGGGCAAGTTCCCCCTTGCAGGACCCTTGCCATTATAGGCCAACAGGGAAGAAACGCAATCCAGATGCGGGGATTGCTCCTTTTGCTCGGTCTGCCACAAGTTGACCGTCGGATACCCCCGCGCTATAATGGCCCGCTGTGGCCCGAAACGATTCCGCGCAAGGAGTTCTTCATGCACATAACCGTCGTGATTCCGACGTACAACGAGGCCGACAACCTTCCAGAGCTCGTGGAGGCGCTCTTTGCTCTGCCTCTTCCTTCTTTACACGTCATCGTGGTGGACGACAACTCGCCTGACGGCACAGGTGAGTTGGCCCAACGACTGGCCGCGCAGCATCATGGCCACATGACTGTGATTCGTCGCCCGGGAAAGCTGGGCTTGGGCTCCGCCTACAAGGAAGGGTTCCGCCAGGCACTGGCCCACGATGCGGACGCCGTGGTGCAAATGGACGCTGACTTTTCTCACTCCCCCCACTACATCCCGGAAATGATTCGACATCTGGAAGATTACGACGTGGTGGTGGGTTCCCGCTACGTGCCCGGCGGCCGGCTGGACGAGCGGTGGTCATGGTGGCGCCACTTTCTCTCCTGGTGGGCCAACCAGGTCTACGTGCGCACGATTCTGGGCCTGCGCGTGCGGGACGCCACAGCCGGCTTCAAGGCCTTCCGCCGGGAGGTGTTGGAGGCGATTGACTTCTCGCGCGTGGTCAGCAACGGGTATGTCTTCCAGGTCGAGGTGGCTTACCTGTGTGAGCGGCTGGGGTTCCGCATCCTGGAAATTCCCATTTACTTCGAGGACCGCCGCATCGGCCGGAGCAAGATGAGCATGTCGGTCAAGCTGGAAGCGGCCTTGCGCGTATGGCAGATTCGCTGGCGACACCGCCACGTTACTCCCCTCGTCGTGCAACCCGACCAGAAGCCCGCCCTTGAGTAGCAATGAGCACCGGTTACCAGGAGCGCCAGCCAACAGAGCGCCTTGAGCGCACGGTCTCGGCGGTTCGCGAGGGGTCTGGCCTGGCGCAGCGCCTGAAGGCGGGGGCGCTCGTGGGCCTGTTCTACTTCCTCCTGCCCCTGGCCCTCTTCTGGCCCGTCACCGTCGGGGGGCGCAGTCTCATACCTTTCGACATCCTCTACCAGTTCGAGCCGTGGCGTGCCTTCGCTGATCAGGTGGGCGTGGGCCTGCCCCACAACGAACTCCTCGCCGACCTGCTGCTGGAAAATTACGCCTGGAAGCGCTTCGTCGTGGAATCCTTCCAGGCCCGCCAGCTTCCCCTCTGGAACCCGTACATCTTCGCCGGGATGCCCTTCCTGGCCAGTGGGCAGCACAGCGTGCTCTATCCTTTTTCGGTTCTTTTCCTGGTGCTGCCCGTGTGGCAAGCCTACGGCTGGTTCACCGTGCTCACGTTGGCCGTGGCCGGCGTGAACATGTACGCCCTCTTGCGGGTGTTGGGAGCCGAACACCGCGCGGCCCTCCTGGGCGGGCTGGTGTACCAAGGGAGTGGGTTCCTCACCATCAGCGTGGTCTTCCAGATGATCATTGCCGGGGCGGCTTGGCTTCCCCTGGTGCTGGCAATGGTCCACCGGCTGGCCCAGAAGGCCGAAGCTGGCGAGCACGACCCCACCGCCTTCATCCCGTGGGCAGCCGTGGGCAGTGTGGCCTTGGGGCTCGTCTTCCTGGCGGGCCACATCGAGATCGCCTACTACACCCTGCTGGTGGCAGGGCTCTACGGCCTGTGGCACCTGGTGCGCCTGTGGCGAGCCCGCCGCCAACCGGCTCCTGCCGTGCGGTTGGCCGCCTGGGGAATCGCGATGGCTCTCACCGGCGCGCTGCTGGGCGCCGCCCAGCTTGTGCCCCTCTACGAGTTGGTGCGGGTCAACTTCCGCGAGGGCAGTGCCTCCCTCTCCCAGGTGCTGGGCTGGGCCTATCCCCCCCGCCAGGTCGTGACGTTCCTCGTGCCCGACTTTTGGGGGAACCCGGCCCGCCACGCCGTCTTCGACATCGTGAGCCGCCAGTGGCGCCCTATCGTCACTCGCAACGTGATGGGGCAAACGCTCAACTACGTGGCTTGGACCCAGGGGTTGCCCTCGTGGAAGAACTACGTGGAGGCGGCCAGCTACGTGGGCCTCTTGCCCCTCCTGCTGGCGGGGGTGGCCGCCTGGTACCGGCGACACGAGCCGGTTGTGCGCTTCTTCGTTGGCCTGATCGTGGTCAGTTTGCTCTTCATCTTTGGAACCCCTCTCTACGCGGTGCTTTACTACGGCTTGCCGGGCTGGAAGCAGCTTCACACGCCCTTCCGGTGGGTCTTTCCCTACACGCTGGCCGTGGCCGTCCTGGCCGGCCTGGGATGGGAATGGGCAGCCCATCATCCCCGCCTGTCCGGGCTGCGGCGCGCGGCGGGCGTGGCTGCCCTGCTGGGGGGAGGCGTGCTTCTGGTGCTGGCCGCCATGTTCGTGGCCCCTGCCCCCTGGCTGGCGCTGGCCCGGCAGGTGATGGCCGCCTCCGAACTCACGCGCGTGGCCTTCAACGACGACCCAGCCCTGCTGGTGAGCTACCAGTGGCGGAACGCCCTCTGGTTCGGCCTCTTTGCCCTCCTGGCGGGCGTCTTGCTCCTGCTGGCCCGGCGGGCGACTTCGGCTTCCTGGAAACGCCGCCTGCACGTGGTGACGCTGGCCGTTGTGGGGCTAGACCTCTACGTGGCGGCCGCTGGCTTCAACCCGGCCATCTCGCCGGAACTGGCCCGCTTCACCCCGCCGGCCGTGGCCTGGCTGCAACGACAACCCGGCCTGTGGCGCTTCACCACGCTGGAGGCTCCCGGCCAGCCGGTGCTCACGGCCAACGCGGGCATGTGGTACCGCCTGCACGACGTGCGCGGCTACGACTCCATCATCCTCAAGCACTACGTGGCCTTCATGGAGCAGGTGGAAGGGCAGGGGCAGCTCCTCTACAACCGCATCTCGCCCCTCTTTTGGGAGGGCTCTCTCGACAGCGCCCTGCTGGACCTGCTGAACGTGCGCTTCGTGGTGACCACGCTGACGGTGGAACGGCCCGGCTGGCGCCTGGCGTACGAGGGCGAAGTGCGCATCTACGAAAACGAGGACGTGCTGCCGCGCGCGTTCTGGCTGCCCCGCGACCGCGTGCGCTGGCGTCCCTACGCCGAGATTGTTGCCAACCTGAAGGCGTTGAACCCCCGGCACGAGGTGTGGCTGGACGCCGAGATGGCCCCCGGCGGGCGTGCCCTCTCGTCGTCCGCCAGCGCAGAGGCCCCCACCTGGCAGCCGGCCGAGGTGTTGAGGTACTCGCCCAACGAGGTGGAAGTGCGGGTAATGGCCGAAGAGCCGGGTGTGCTCGTGCTGGCCGACACGTGGTTCCCGGGATGGCGGGCCTTCCTGCGGCCGGCTGCCGGCGGAGAGGAGCGCGAGGT
>WFWG01000345.1 GCA_015491235.1 Ardenticatenaceae bacterium | reverse complement strand
TTCCAGCTATTTCTTGCGGTCACTGCGTCATGACCATCCAGCGCGAACTGAAGGAACTGGAGGGCGTGGCCGAAGTCAAGGCCGACGAGCAGACCAAGCGCGTCACTGTGACCTACGACGCGCCCGCCACTCCCGAGAAAATCGCGGCCTTGATGGACGAGATCGGGTACCCCATTGCCGAACGCGTTAATTGAAATGGGGATAAACGGGTGGCGAGCCGGGCACATGACTGGTTAGATCAGGCTTGGCGAGACTTGGACCATGCTCGCCATGACCTGCAAACGGGATTCTACGAGTGGGCTTGCTTCAGCGCCCAACAGGCAGCCGAGAAAGCACTTAAGGGGCTTTATCAACATCTAGGTGCTGAAGCATGGGGGCACTCTGTTAAGCGGTTGGTGGAGGAGGCAACAGAAGCGTTAGGCACAGAGCTCACACCAACGCTTGTGGATTGTGGGCGTTTTCTCGATCGGTTCTATATTCCCACTCGCTATCCTAACGGCTTTGATTATGGCAAACCGGCCGATTATTACACAGAAAAGGACGCACAAGAGGCCATCCGCTGTGCGGAGGAAATCTTGCGGTTCTGTACGGATCACATTTCTCGATAGAGACCGCGCAGTGGAAGAAGTGCGCCAGGCCGCCCAAGCCCTTGTGAGGCGGGACCGCAATGTGCTGGCTGTGGGCCTCTTTGGCTCGCTGGCCCGCGGGGAGGCCCTGCCCAGCAGCGACGCTGACGTGCTGGTGGTGCTGGCCCAACACCCGCAATCCCGCTGGTTCGACCGTATTCCCGAGTACGCGGCCCACTTCGAGGCCACGTCGTTGCCGGTGGAAGTTTTTCCCTTCACCCGTGAGGAATTGGTCCGCCTGTGCCAACAGCCCGGCTTCGTGCGCACGGCCGTGCGCGAACTCGTTCACCTGAGCGGCGACGAGGCCGTGTGGTCTTCGTGTGGCGGCACCCCGCAGGGGTGAAGCCATGTCCCCGACAGGCGCGCGAGTGGGGCCCGCTGGCGCGTCACCTGGCTGCTGGTGGCGCGCCTTCCTTGTCGCGTGGCTGGTGCTGGTGGCCTGGGCGGGACTGATGGGGCCTTCACCCCTGCCGGCTCGAGGGGCGAGCGCAGAGGTGTGGCTCGCCTTCGCCCGCCGCGTCGCTGGTCAGGACGACCTGTGGGCCGCCTCGCCGGACGGCGGCCTTCTCTACCGCCTTACCGCCACGCCTGACGACGAACGCTGGCCGACCTGGAGCCCCGACGGCCAGCGGTTGGCCTATGCCGCCCGCCGAGACCGCAACTGGGACCTCTACCTCCTCGACCTGCGCACCGGCCAGGAGGAGCGCCTCACCACCAACCCGCACTTCGACGGCTGGCCGGCCTGGAGTCCCGACGGGCGCCGCCTGGCCTTTGCTTCCATGCGCGCCGGCGACCTGGACATCTTCGTGCTGGACCTGGAGACGGGCGAACGGCTCAACCTGACCCCTACCTCCCCGGCTCACGACTTTGCTCCCGCCTGGCGGCCCGACGGCCAGGCCCTGGCCTTCGTCTCCACCCGCAACGGCACCCACGACATCTTCCTCGCCGACTTGGAAACGGGCCGGGTGCAGCCCCTGCTGACGGGGCCGGAGTCCTTCAAGCGGCCGGCCTGGTTGTCCGACGGGCGCCTGGCCTTGCTGGTGCAGCGCGACCGGCGCACGGACGTGGCCGTGGCGGACCCGGAGACCGGCACGTGGCAAGCCCTCGATGGCCTGGGGATGGCCTACGACGTCACGCCCTCGCCCGATGGCCGCCGCCTCCGCTGGCTGGAGCCGCGCGGCAAGTTGACCGTTTTGCTGGAGTCCGATACCATACGGGCAACCTGGCCACGCCGCGTGGGCTGGCCGTTTGGGGAGCGGGTGCGCGACCTGGCGTGGGGCTTGGCCGACGGAGAACTCGTGGCCCGCCAGGCGGCCCGCGTTCCTCAGTCCGTCCGACCCAGGGCAGCGGAGGTGTCCGAGTCCCCCCAACTGGTGCGCCTGAACGACCTGCGCACGGGTATTCCCTGGCTCAACAACCAGGTCGTGCCCAGTTTCCGCGCCCTGCGCGACCGGGTGGCCGAGGAGGTGGGCTACGACTTCCTCGGCAGGCTCAGCGAGGCCCTGCGCCCCGTTGACTTCTCGTCCGACGGCAGCGACTACGTCTCCTGGCACAAGGCCGGACGCGCCGTGGACACGCTGCTCGACCTAGGATTCGACCACGGGTACCCGCGCCTGGAAATCGTGCGCGAGGACCGCTTTGGCGAGGTCTACTGGCGCGTGTGGCTGCGCTGTGCCGCCCAGGACGGCTCGTGTGGCCAGCCGCTGACCGAGCCGCCCTGGGACCTGAGCTACCGGGCCCGCTGGATCGAGGCGCCCGGCCAGGGCGGGCATCCGCGCCAGTTCGTGCCCGGCTACTACGTGGACTTTACCCAGCTCGCCGAGGACGCCGGCTGGGAGCGCATCAGTTCCTTCGAGGCCCCCGACTTCGACTGGCGCACCGACAAGACGGCGCTGGAGTTCTGGCACTTCCAGCGCACCGACGGGCTAACTTGGTGGGAAGCTATGCAGCAAGTCCACACGCCCGAGGAGTTGGCTGAGTGGTTCGGCTGGAACCAGGTCGAGGACCACGAGGTTCCACTGTGGCGGGTTGAGCTCAAGGGCATACCGTTTCCCCCCGAGTACCGTGCCACCACGGTGCGCCTCGTTGCGCCATAGCGGGCAACTCCGATGGCGGTGCCACTGCCACCAGCGGGGTCAGGAGGGCAACCCAGCATCCACCTGTGCTTTCCTGGGCCTAATACCAATTGGGTCTACAAGTGCCATGTATTCACCGGAATGGCTCGGCGCCGCCGCCCCATATCTCTGCTCAAGCCGGCTGGAATGGCACGCCGTCGCTCCACGTTTTCAGGGGAACACCAGGGTTGAAACATGGTGTTCGAGAAAGCAATTGGTATAACTGCACTTCGCGGAGGAGTGTATGACGACTCACTTCGACGTGATCGTCCACGCCACCCACGAGGCCGGCATCAAAGTGGGCGGCATCGGCGCCGTGTTGGACAACTTGCTGTCCAATCCGGCCTATGTCCGGGCCGTTGACCGCACCCTGCTGGTCGGCCCCTTCAACACCACCGACCCGGTGGAGATGGAGCGCCTCTTCGCGCCCTCGAACGGCCTGACCGTGCGCTACTCTGGCCTCCACGGCATTTCCGAGGTGGACGCGGAGTTGGCCCGCGCCTTCGAGCGCATCGAACTTTACTACCACGTTCACCTGCTCTACGGGACACGCCGCTTTGGGGCCTTTGAACACGAAGTGTTGCTGGTCGATCCGCGCGAGATGGTGCCCCAGCCCGTCGAGCACTTCAAGTACCACCTGTGGGAACACTTTGGCGTCGAGAGCCTCCGCTACGAACACGACCCGGAATACGAGTTGCACGTCCGTGCCGCCGAGCCAGCCTTTCTGGGCGTGCAAGCGCTTATCGGCCAGGGATCCCACCCCCGGCCCCCGGCCGCCCGCAGCGCGGACCCCGAAAAGCGCACCCTTTTCGTCGCCCACGAGTGGCTGGGGCTTCCCATTGTGCTGAGCGCCCTCCTGCGAATGCCCGGCGCCTACCGCACCGCCTTCTACGCCCACGAGGTGGCCACCGTGCGACGGCTCATCGAGACCCACCCCGGCCACGACACCCGCTTCTACAACGCCATGTACCGCGCGCGGGAGCGGGGCCTCTACCTGGAGGACGTGTTCGGCGACCAGAGCGATTTCTTCAAGCACGCTCTCCTCCAGGCCGCCGGCGCCCTCGACGCCTTTCTGGCCGTGGGCGACCTGGTGGTGGACGAGTTGCGCTTTTTCTCGCCCCTTTTCGCCCGCTGCCCCATCTTCCTGGTCTACAACGGCGTGCCCGGCGAGGCCATCACCTCGGAGGAGAAAGCCGCCAGCAAGGCGCGCCTGCAGCAGTACGCCGAGAACTTGCTGGGCTTTCGCCCCACGTGGGTGTTTTCCCACGTTACCCGCATGGTGGTGAGCAAGGGGCTCTGGCGCGACGTGCGGGTCATGGAGCAACTCGACCCCCTGCTGGCCGCCCGGGGCGAGACGGCCGTGCTCTTCACCCTCAGCTCGGCGGTGCCGGCCGGGCGCCGCTCCGAGGACGTGTTTCGCTGGGAGGCGGAGTACGGCTGGCCGGTCAACCACCGCGCGGACAACGGGGACCTGGTGGGCCCTGAACTGGAGTACTACCGGGCCATCCAGCAGTACAACCGCACGGCCCAGGCCAGCCGGATTGTCCTCGTCAACCAGTTTGGGTGGAGCCGGGAGCGCTGTGGCCGGCGCATGCCCGCCGACATGCGCTTCGTTGACCTGCGGCGGGGCACCGACTTGGAGTTCGGCCAGTCCATTTACGAGCCCTTCGGCATTGCCCAGGTGGAGCCGCTGGCCTTCGGCGCCATCTGTTGCCTGAGCAACGTGTGTGGGTGCGTGGGCTTTCTGGGCCAGGCGGGGGGCAACAAGTTGCCCAACGTCATCGTGGCCGACTACGTGAGCCTGCCCCCCTCCCTGCAGGTCAACAGCTTGGCTGAAATCCTGGCCATCGGCGAGGAAGAACGGCGCTTGGTGGAGACGGAAATGGCCGGGGAGGTGGCAGCGAAAATCATCGTCCGCCTGCCCCGCACGCCCGAGGAGCAGGCCCGCATGCTGGCCGACGGTCAGGCGCTCAGCCAGCACACCTCGTGGGACGTGGTGGTGCGGGATCAGCTTCTCCCAGCCCTCTCGCAGATTGTGTAGCGAACGCCAGAAACGGGAGAGGGTCACGCGAGCGGCTTCGGCCAGCTCGCGTCTCTTTTTGGCGAAACTTGTCGCGATCCGGTGGTAAGATGGAGACGTCAGGAAGGCAGGTGCGCTCCCCAGGTCGAACGCCTTTGCACCTTTGGAGACAAACGCTCGGACCGAAAATACACCTACCCGGAGGATGCCCATGTCACCACAAAATATTGTGGTTTTTGACTTGGAGACGCAGCGAGATTTTGCGGAAGTGGGCGGGCGGAGTGGACTGGCGTTGATGGGGGTCTCGGTTGGCGTGACGTACAGCTATCGGGACAACCGCTTTCGCCACTATTTCGAGCACGAGTTGGACCGCCTGGTTGAGGAACTGCGGCAGAGCGACCTGGTTGTGGGGTTCAACGTGCGGCACTTCGACTATCATGTACTCCAGCCCTACACCGACTTTCCCCTCCACACGCTGCCCACCCTGGACATCCTGGAGCACGTCCACCGCGCGCTGGGCTTTCGGGTCAAACTGGACACGCTCGCCAAACACACCCTTGGCATCACCAAGGGCGGGAACGGCCTGCTGGCCCTGCGCTGGTGGCGCACCGGCCAGTTGGACTTGTTGAGGGACTACTGCCAGCAAGATGTGGAGATCACGCGCCGCCTCTACGAGTTTGGCCGCGACAACGGATACCTGGTGTACTGGGACAACCGCCTGAACCGCCCCGCGCGCGTTTACGTCTCCTGGTAACCAGCCTCCCGGAGCCAGCCTCCCGGAGGCTCAAAACCTCCGGGAGGCTGGGAAGGCCAGCTCGCCGGTCGTCAAATTTGTTGTTCCTGCCCCCGCGGGCCAAAATCACAGGTTGGAGTCGGCGTTCTGGCCGGCTTTGGCTCAGTTTTACACCCTAACTGTCCAGGAGGCCCACCATGCGAATCAAATTCCTCACCGGGCTTATTCTGACGCTTCTCGTCGCGGCGGTGGCATGTCGCTTCACGGGCACCGTTCAGAAACTGGTCGTCTCGGCCACGAGCGCCGTTTCGGAACTGACGGCCACACCCGCGCTTGCCCCAACGCCCACGGCGGCCCCAGGTCTCCCCACCGTGGCCGATGTCCCTACCCCCACACCGGTTGAGGCGAAAGAGGTGACGCCTTCCACGGCCTCCTCGCCTGTGGCACCTGCAGGCGCCATCGAAATTCTCAAGGCCCAGGAGGCGTGGCTTAGCTACCTCTACACCACGGCCAGCGAGAGCGTGGTCCACATTACCACGCGCACGTACCGCTACAATTTCTTCCTAGAAGTGGTGCCCCTGGAGGGCACCGGCTCGGGTTTCATCTGGGACGAGGCCGGGCACGTGGTCACCAACTACCACGTGGTCAAAAACGCCCAGGAAGTGGAGGTCACGCTGGCCGACGGCACGCGGCTCTCGGCCGAAATCGTGGGCGCTGACCCGCCCAACGACCTGGCCGTGTTGCGGCTGGTGGACGTGCCGCCGGAGGTGACGCTGCGTCCTTTGCCCCTGGGCGACTCCCTCTCCCTGAAGGTGGGCCAGTTCGTGGTGGCCATCGGCAACCCCTTCGGCTTCGACCGCACCATGACGACGGGCGTCATCAGCGCGCTGGGGCGGGTGATCCGCAGCGAATCCGGCGAGTTCATCGGCGAGGTCATTCAGACGGACGCGGCCATCAACCCCGGCAACTCGGGTGGGCCGCTGCTGGACATCGAGGGGCGGGTGATCGGCGTCAACACGGCCATCTTTTCGCCCAGTGGGGCGAACGCGGGCATCGGCTTCGCCATTCCGGCCCACACGGTGGCCCGCGTGGTGCCCGAGTTGATTGCTCGCGGCTACTACCGCCACCCCTGGCTGGGAGTGGAGGGCCAGACCTTTGACCTCACGCCCGCCGTCGCCCGCCTGCTGCGCCAACGGCTGGGCCTGAAGGTGCCCGACCGGGGCATCCTGGTGGCGGCGGTCTATCGCGGCAGCCCGGCCCACTTGGCCGGCATTCGGGGCGGCACGCGCCGGGTGCGCATCGGCAACCTCATTCTGCCCGTGGGCGGCGACGTGATTGTAGCCGTTGACGGAGAACCGGTCTTCACGGAGCGCGAGTTGCGGCTCCTGCTGGAAAACCGCTACCGGGTGGGCGACCAGGTGAGGGTGCGCCTCGTGCGGGACGGGCGGGAACTGGAGGTGTCCGTTACCCTGGCCGAGCGCCCGTGAGGCATCCTCCCGGAGGGTTGGGGACCTCCGGGAGGATGACTTAGCTTACCCTTTCCCCACCAGGTGGCGCGCGATGATGATGCGCTGAATGTGGCTGGTGCCCTCGTAAATCTGGAGCCCCTTGATGTCCCGGTAGTGGCGCTCCACCGGGTACTCGTTGGAGTAGCCCCGGCCACCGTGGAGCAAGACGGCCTCGGAGGCCACTTTGGCGGCGATCTCCGTGGCAAAGAGCTTGGCGATGGAGGTCTCCTTCGTCGTCGGCAGGCCCTGGTCCTTCATCCAGGCGGCCCGGTAGACCAGCCAGCGCGCGGCCTCGACGGCGGCGGCCATGTCCGCCAGGGTGGCCTGGATCATCTGGAAGTCGGCGATGCGCCGGCCAAACTGGCGGCGGGTGGTGGTGAAGTCCACGCAGGCGTCCAGGCAGGCCTGAGCCAGCCCGACCGCGCCGGCCGCCACGCCCAGCCGCCCGTGGTCGAGGGCCGACATGGCCACTTTGAACCCCTCGCCGGGCTGGCCCAGCAGGGCATCCTTGGGCACGCGGCACTCCTCCAACACAATGCGCGCGTGGTCCGAGGCGCGGTGCCCCAACTCCTTGCCGGGCATCTTCTCGCGGCGGAAGCCGGGCGTGCTGGTCTCCACCAGGAAGGCGGAGATGCCCCGGTGGCGCCGGGAGGGATCGTGGGTGGCGAAGACGATGGCCAGGTCGGCGATGTTGCCGTTAGTGATCCAGATTTTCTCCCCGTTGAGCACGTAGGCATCCTCCTCCTCCCGCACGCGCGTCTCCAGGGAGGCCGCGTCCGAACCGGCGTTGGGCTCCGTCAGGCAGTAGCAGCCGATCATCTCGCCAGTGGCCAGGCGGGGCAGGTACTTGCGCTTCTGCTCCTCGGTCCCCCAGTCGCGAATGCACAGGGAGACCAGGCCGGCGTGCACGGCCAGGAAGCCCCGCACGGAAGCGTCGGCCCAGCCCAGCTCCTCGTAGACCAGCGCGAAGCTGACGTAGTCCATGCCGGCCCCGCCGTACTCGGGCGCCACCGGCCCGCAGAGGAACCCCAGCTCGCCCATGCGGCGCACCAGGTGAAGGGGGAACTCGCCCTTCTCGTCGGCTTCGCGGGCGATGGGCGCCACCTCGTGGCGGGCGAAGTCCCGCGCCCGCTGGCGCACGGCCTCTTGCTCGGGTGTCAGGCGAAAGTCCATGAAGCACCTCCTCCTTTCCGCGTCGCTCCTGAAGACCTGAGCGCTTTTCAGGAGCCAGTTTTTACGCATTTTTGGGCACAAGCCCACTCCACCTGAGCGGTTGGGCTACGTTTCCTGGACGAAGAAGGGCCGGGCGGCCCGGCACAGGTCCTCGGGCACCACGCTGGAGACCGGCTCCCGCAACACCACCTGAAAGACGTTGGCGTCGGCCGGCTTCTCCTCGTTGTTGAGGTAAGTGCGCGGCACCACGCGCCAGTAAGCGCACCAGCCGGACCAACCCGCTGGCGCGAAGCAGAGGGCCGCGTTGAAGCTGCTGGCACCCCAGGTCTCGAAGAAACGAAAGAGGCGCCGGAAGGCGCGGGCCGTCTCGCGGCACAGGGACTCGTCGTACGCCTCGACGGTCTCCACGTCGGGGAACACGCCCAGGATTTCCCCAATAGTGCCCACGGGGGCGAAGGCGGCCAGCCAGTGGCCCCGCCCCGTGCACCCGATGTACCGCTCCCCAGCCTGCAACTCGGCCTCGACCAAGTCGCGCCAGTAGGAGCGCCCCGTGCGGCGGGCGTAGTCGGCGGCCGCGTCGAGTTCGGCGCGGTAGAGGTTGCCGGGAAAGTGGGTCACCAGACTCTGCACGTGGGGGTGAACCAACCCGCCGCCCGAGGGGGGCATGTAGTTCCAGCAGAGGAGGGCGGCGGCCGTCGAGGAAAGCCGCGGCCGCACCCGGCGCAGGAAGTCCAGGGTAACGGTCAGGGCGTCAACGAGCTGGCTTTCGGTGAAGTCGGGCATGGGCACCAGGTGGCGGTGAGTCAGGATGGTGATGGCGCTCACCTGGTCGTAGGGCGCGATGTTGGGCACCACCAGCGCCTCCCCCCGGCTCAGCCGCCCTTCGGGGATCAGGTCGGGCGGAAAGCAGGGCGTGGCCGCCTCACGGCGCTCCGGGCAAAAAGGACAATGGACGCGCCGGGCGGGAACGTCCACCTCGGCCCAGGAGAGGGGAACAGGGCGAATGGCCCCCAGGTGGGCCACGTGAGCCGTGCGTCCCGTGAGGGGGTCGAAGCGCACCTCCAGCACCTCGGTGCGGGGGCGAAAGCGCTCGCGCGGGTCCAGGAACGTGTTTTCCAGCCGCTCGCGCCGAAAGGCGAGGACATCAGCGAAACGATTCACGGTTCTGCTCCCAACGAGGATATCAACACCTCTGCCTGTTCCAACACGAATCTCGTCGCCTTTGCCTGTTTGTCCGGCGGGTAGCCGTACTTGCGCAGGAGCCGTTTGACCAGCACGCGCAGGTGGGCACGGGCCGATTCGCGCACGGTCCAGTCCACGGTGACGTTGTTGCGCAACACACGTCGCCTAAACGTAGTCGAATCCATTGACTCATGAATTGTCCCCTGCCAGCACAAACTTTGCCCCTTCTCGACGCAACATTTCGTAAGGCGTCATGTGTTTGATGCCCAGGCCAATGCACACATTGGGGATTTTGACCTTCTTGCGGGTGTTAGCTGGCACTTCGTGGGTGACCACGATAAAATTATGAGCTAGGGCGTGGGCAATGAGGTAATAATCTGCCACCTGCAAAAAGGTGTTGATGGCCGCAGGGTCATATCCTGCCTCGTTGACCCACCTGCTGACCTGTCCAAAGGCCTGCACTACTTGCATGTCAGGACGCAGGAAGAACGCATTTCCCCGAGCGCGCGCCCAGGCCGCCAGGTCGTCGTTTCCAGCTTCCAGTTCATCGCCCACTTTCTCAATGCTGTACACCTTCCCCTGAGCGTTGGCTTGAATCAACCAATCCCAAAATCCCGGGCAAATATCAAAGCCGTAGTGCAAGTTTTTGGCCTGGATAAAGACATTGGCATCCAACAAATAGGGCATTAGGCCACCCCCAGGCTGCGGCAAATTTTCTGGAAAACCTCTGGGCTGCGAATTCCCAGCAGCCGGTAGGCTTCTCGATACAAGGTGTGCCCCTCCAAAGTGCTAACGACCACGGCCTCCACCAGCGGGCGGCTCACGCGGGCAAAGAGGTTACGGTAGAAGTCGCCCCCTTGACCAGAGCGGCGCGCAATGGCGCGCGCTCTCTCTCGTTCTTCCTGGTAGACTTGCCAGAAGAGTTCTTCGGAGAGACGCCCCACTTCGTAAAGACGACGCAGGATGACCAGCGTGCTCACCTTAAAAAGGCGAGCCAGGCGTTGGGCCTCTTCCTGGGGAGGCCAGGCGGGGCGATGTTCTTCCAATAGGACAGCACGGGGCACCAGTACCTCGGCCGCCACGCGGTTGCACCACTGCTCTACCCTCTCATCAGGGAAGAGATGGATTTGTGGGTTCGAGACGCCGCTTTGCCCTAACCAGATGTGGGCCAACTCATGGGCCAGGGTGAAGATGCGCGCGGCTACGGTATCCGCAGCGTTGATGAAAATCACCGGGGCTAGGGCATCCACCAGGGTAAGACCGCGAAACTCCTCGGGATCCAGTTTGCGGCGGGTATTGGTTCCCACAACGCCGCTGCTCATCACCAGGATGCCCACAGCCTCGGCTTTCTCGGTCAGGTAGCGCAAGGCCTCAGTCCAGGTGCGCAGTGCCCGGCGTTCGGCCAGATTCACCCTCAACGTGTGGCGTATGCGGACGGCTACCTCTTCGGGGTCGTCTTGCAAGGTTGCGGAACCTACAAAAGGCAGGGGCTCTGCGCCTTGGATTTGGAGATACTCCCGGTACCACTCCTGACGCTGTTGCACCAAATAGATCGTGTCGAGCAAATCCGGGCTGGGGCGACGGGGGGGGCCGGAGATGGTGCGATAGTCCGGGATGGGCAGCGGCTCTTCGGGCGGGCTTTCAAGAAAGATGTAACCCAACGGCACTCGCACCCGACTGGCGAACGCTTCCAATTGCCGCAGAGTGGGCTGTACCTCGCCCCGCTCCCAGGCCTCCAGTTTGGGGAAGGCTCGGCGCAAATCGTCCACCTCCAGCCCTGCCCGCTCGCGGGCCCAGCGGATCATTTCAGGCTTAACGGGAACACGCACGGTTCGTGCCATAATGACACCTCATTTCCTCGGCCCTACAACGGTTCTGTCCCCTCGCTCAGGATGGTCAGATAGCGGTCATAGACAAAGATGCGGTTGCGCTTCTTGCCTGTAATCTCCCGGGCGATGCCCAGTTCTTAGTGCCTTATTATCCGTTCCTAAAATAGCAAGTTGCCTTATTTCACTTTGTCCCGCTTTCCTAAAATAACGGAATAACGGTAGGCCCCCTTTATCAAAGAGCCTTTTACCGCAATGCTTGCTCATACCCCAGTGCTTCCAGGTTCCGCCAGATCATTGTATCCTCATCCAGACGCAGTGCATATTGGTTTCCTCGAAAAATGGACACTGCGCGTTATTAATGAACAATGTTCGTTTTAAAACGGACGTTGTTCATTTTGATTGCACATAAACTGCTCCCCGTCCCCGTCCCCGCCGTTGCAGTTGTCCACGCTGAACCATCTTCTGCAATAAATACGTGGCTTGCCGGTCAGATATCTGGCACAACTCCGCCACCTCCCGCCGGGTAATGCGCCCATGGGCTCGCACGTGCTGCATCGCCCAAGTTCCTCGGGGGTCACTGTGAAGCACCTCCATCTTCGGTTACTTCAGTGAAGCCCAACGCGCGCAGATTGTCCCATATGGCCCGGTCCAGCCTTTCCGCCTCTTGTTGTTGCGCGCAACTCGGCCACCAACCGCGCCATCTTTGCTTGAAGGTTCTCCGAGGAGAGACAAGCTGGAACATTATCCGATTTGAGCGCGCAGCTATGCTTGCGGCAATTGTACGCCGATTCGGGCGTCCACGCCAGTTGGAAGCGTGCTGGGGTTTGCCTTCTCCTCTTTCGCTGGCCTATAATCTCCTGGGTCACAAGTGGGCGTTCCTGAGTCGAGGGGAAAGGTGGAAATCATGGTGCGGCTGGTCGTGAATTGGGGGCTTTTTTTGAGCAGTATCGTCATGGTTACCACCGGCCTGGTGGCCTACTGGTGGGGGCTTTCCCAGATGAGCTTGCACGTCTGGTCGGGGTTCGTCTTCGCCGCGCTGGCCGTGGTCCACACGTTCATCTACATGCCGCGCCTCCTGCGGTGGCCCCGGCGCGTGGAGCGCGCCCCGCAGAAGAAGCTGGAACGACCAAAGCCCCAACCCCGCTGGCGGGTGGTCTCCCCGACGCGGCGGGCCTTTCTGCGGGGCCTGCTGGCCGGCGGCGCTGGCATGTTCGGCGCCATGACGCTGAGCGCGCTGGCGTTCTTCGGCCGCTCGCGGGCCAAAGAGGCCGACCTGGGCCAGGCGTACCACCGGTGGAGCAGCGTGACGCTGCGCGGCGTG
>WFWG01000344.1 GCA_015491235.1 Ardenticatenaceae bacterium | reverse complement strand
TGGTGGCCGATCGGCTGGCCTCGGGCGAGCGGGTGGGGCGCGAGGACGAAGAGTGGGGCACGCCGGCCCGCGACCCCCTGCTCAGCGTCTTGGCCAGCGTTCGCCTGCCCGACCGGCCCGAACCCCGGCAGGCGTGGGCCTACGCCACCGTGCCCCTGCCGGCCGCGCCCGAGGGGTGGGAAGCCGTCTTCCCCCGCCCCCGCGCCACAGCCGGGGCCGAGGTGGACTACCCCCGCCTCTGGAACCAGTTTGAGGAAGCCGTGGCCGCCGTCCACCCCGACGTGTGGGCCGACCCCGAGCGCGCCCTCCACGCCCTGATGGCCCTGCTGCGGGCATACGCCTGGTGCGTGCCCGCCGCCACCTGGCGGAGCGAGCCGGACGTGAGCCTCTACGACCACCTGCGCGTCACGGCTGCCCTGGCGGTCTGCGTGGGCGAACAGGACGACGCCACCCTGGCCCGCTGGGAGGAGCAGACCGGCCGCGGCCAATTCCCCGACGAGCCGGTGGCCCTGCTGGTGGGCGGCGACCTCTCGGGCATTCAGCACTTCCTCTACGCCGTCAGTTCCGCGGGAGCCGCCAAGAGCCTGCGGGGGCGCTCGGCCTACCTCTCCCTGCTGAGCGACGCGGTGGTGACCTTCCTGCGGCGCGAGTTGGACCTGCCCCCCACCCAGGTCATCTACAACTCCGGCGGCCACTTCTACCTGCTGGCCCCCCTTGCGGCCCAGGCGCGCGTCCCCGAGCTGGCTCGCCAGGTCACCCGCCTGCTGGTGGAGGCCCACGCCGGCGACCTGGCCCTGTTGCTCGACGCCCTGCCCCTCACCGGTCGCGACTTCCGGCTGGCCGAGCAGCGCCTGCCCGAGCGGTGGGCCGAACTGACCCGCCGGCTGGGGGAGCGCAAGCGGCAGCGCTTCCGCGACGTGCTGGACGACTACTACTCCGTCATCGTGGGCCCCTTTGGCAGCGGCGGCGCGGCCAACCGCTGCGACGTCTGCCACGCCGAGGCGGGCACGCTCCCCGGCGGCCTGGTGCGGCGCGTGGAGGTGGACGAGGGGGTGCGCAAGTGCTCCCTCTGCCGCAGCTTCGAGGAACTGGGCGACGCCATTGCCCGGCGCCACGCCTACCTGCTTTTCTTCCCCCGCACGACACTCCCGGCACGGGAGCTGGCCTGGCACGCGGTCCTGGCCCGCCTGGGGGTGGACGTCCACTTCTGGGACGAGGGCCTGGAGCCGGAGGAGGCCGCCCGTGCCCTGGTCGTGCGGCTCAACCGGGCCACCCTGCGCGGCGACCGCCTGCCCGTGGCCGACTTCCGCTGGCTGCCGGCCTTCACCCCCCGCGAGCGGGACGGAACCATCGTGGAACTGGAAACGATGGCTGCTGCCGCCGAAGGCGCCCACCTGTGGGCTTGCCTGCGGGCCGACGTGGACAACCTCGGCCTCATCTTCCGCGCCGGCCTGGGCGCGCGCTACTCCCTCTCCCGCGTGGCCACCCTCAGTCACCTGCTCTCCCTCTTCTTCGAGGGATACATCAACCAGCTCTGCGCCCGGGTGGACTCCCAGGGGCGGGGGCTCTACCTGATCTATTCGGGCGGGGATGACCTGCTGCTGGTGGGCCGGTGGGACCTGGTGTTGGAGGCCGCCCGCCGCCTGCGGGCCGACTTCCGCCGCTTCGTGGCCCACAACCCCAGCTTCACGGCCTCTGCGGGCGCGACACTCCACCGGGGCAAGTTCCCCCTCTACCAGGCCGCGGCCGAGGCCGGCCACCGCCTGGAGTCCGCCAAGGGCCACCGCCACCCCGACGGCCACACCAAGGACGCCCTCGAGCTCTTCGGCGAAACCATGTCGTGGGAGGAGGCCGAATGGGTGGCTGAGTGGCAGGCACGCTTGAAGGAGGCCATCGAAGCCGGGGACTTGCCGCGCGGCTTCCTCCACCGGCTGGTTCGCCTGGCCGCCCTGCCGGCCGAAGAGGAGCGCCTGCTGCGCTCCCGCTCCTTCACCGAGGCCGAACTGGCCCGCCTGGTGGGCTACCACCGAACCCAGTACCGCTTGGTCTACACCCTGGCGCGCGCGCCCGAACGGGCACGCCCCATGCTGGAACGCTTGCGGGAGGCGCTCCTGGAAGACCCCACCAGGCGTTTTCTGCTCCTGCGCGTTTTGACCCGCTGGGCCGAACTGGCCACCCGGCGGGAAGCATAATACCGATTGGGCGTGGAAATGGCACGAGTCCGCCTGAGGCTGAAGCCTCAGGCTACTGTGAAAACAAGCCTGCTAAAGCAGGCTGCAGGAGCAGGAGCGGGAGCCCCCTTCAGGGGGCTTGACCCTGCGTAGCCCGGCGCGTTCTTATACCAATTGGGCGTGGAAATGGTCGGAGACTCGGAGGCGAGCGCATGAACATGTGCGGCGGCGCACTACCTCATTCCGGGGGTGCAGGGGGAGAACCCCCTGCCGGGGGTGTCCCCCCACACCTCTTTTCGTTTTTGCCGTTCGTACAACACCTAAACCCAATAAACCCAACGGCGCACGTTCTGTCGCCGGGGTGCAGGGG
>WFWG01000343.1 GCA_015491235.1 Ardenticatenaceae bacterium | reverse complement strand
TCTTCTTCCAGTTGCAAGTGGTAGGCCGCCGTGCCGCCGATGATGAAAATCACAAGAATCCCCTATTCCTGTGGGAATGGCATGAACAGGAGACCTAACGTTTGGGCCACTTGTTGCAGGCGCAGAAGAACAATACCCTGTTTGTGTTCCAACGCCTCGAACGTCAGGCGGGCATACTCGCTATATTCGTCTGCAAATCCCCAGGCCAAAACGATCGAAGCGTCTAACACAATGAGCGCTTCCGTCACATTCTCCCCTCTTGAATAAGTTCACGAAGCGAGAGACCTTCCAGTCTGTGGAGTTGTCGGAACTGTTCCAGCTTCTGGCGAACTTCTTTGAAAGGACGCCGGCGGCGAGGACAATACGGGACAAGTACGGCCACAGGCGCGCCACGGCGAGTAATCACAATGTGTTCTCCTTGGGCTACTCGGTCCAACAGCCGATTAAAATAGGTCTGTGCCTCACGAGCACCTACTGTCTGCATGTTTTCTCCCTCATCCCTTCACAGGCAACACCGGATCCGGTAAGGCAAGTTTACTCCACACCCTTTCCTGTGTCAACACGTCGTGATTGTGCCTGCGCCATTCGTGCTCCGGCTTCCACGCAAGCCGAAGCCAAAAGTGTGGCCACCAGTGCCGCGCTGAAGGCTGGCACGTAGCTCCCACTCCAGTCGTAAACGGCACCGCCGAGCCAGCTCCCCAGTGCGGCGCCGATGCCAAACATGGCGCCTATTGATCCCACGATGGCTCCCAGGGCCGGACCGGGGAAGAGGTCGCTGGCAATGGCGGTCAGCAGGCCGGTGCGGCTGCCCTCCCCAATGCCCCACAGAAGCGCGTAGAGCACCAGCAGCGGGAACGAGGTCGTCGCTCGCAGGTTCAGGAGCAGCACCAGCGCGGCCGCCTGAAAGGCTGCACCCACGTGAAAGGCCCGTGGCCGGCCCACCCGATCGCTGAGCCGGCCGAAGAGCACGAAGGAGAACGCCGTAATGAGCCCCGTGCTCCCGAAGACCGTGGCTGCCACCCGCCGGGAAATGCCCCGGTCCACGAAGTAAGCCACCTGGTGGACGGTGACCATGCGCAAGGTGAAGAGGCTGAGGGCACTGGCCAGCAGCACCAGCCAGAAGGCTGACGTGGCGGCTGCCTCGCGCCAGCGCCAGGTGCGCGCCACAGCCGGCGGGGGGGCCTCCGAAGCGGTCGGCGGATGAGGCTGGGAGGTAATGCCGTCCGGCATCAGGCCCACGGCGTAGGGGCTATCCTGCAAGAACAACCACGTAAGCGGGAGCGCAATGCCCCCCAGCAGGGCGGCCAGCAGTAGGTAGCCCGCTCGCCACCCGTAGAGGGCAATGACCCGTTCCAGCACAGGCACCAGCGTCACCACACCGATGCCCGTGCCGGAAAAGGCTAAGCCAATGGCAAGCCCGCGCCGGCCAGCCTGAGCAAACCACCGGCTGATAGTGGTCGCCTGAACGGGCAAGGCCAGGGCCGCAATGCCAAGGCCGGCCCAGAGACCGTAGAAGACATAGAACTGCCAGAGCGAAGTCATGCGACTGGTCAGCAGCAACCCGCTCACGAGCACGAGTTGTCCGCCCAGAAAAACGCGCCTGGCGCCAAAGCGGTCGAGCAGCCACCCGATCGGCACGCCAGCGACAGCCGCGATGAGCATGGTCAGACTGAAGACGCCGGCCGTCTCGCCGCGCCCCCACCGAAAGGTGCCGCGCACGAAGGTCTCGAAGAAGAGGCCAAAGGAGAGGCGCACGCTGAAAAGGAGGGAAATCACCACAAAGCAGACCAGCACCACGCTCCAACCGTAGAAGATGTGGCGGCGCGCGAACCAACCGACAATTTTGTGGTGGAGAGGGTTCATCGTGCGCGTTGCGTGCCCTTACCGACCGCCGAGGAACGTCCGGCGCACGTCGGGATTGTTGAGCAACTCCTGGGCTTTCCCTTGGTACGTAATCCGGCCGAGTTCCAGCACGTAGCCCCGGTGGCTGGCCTCCAATCCCTGGCGCACGTTTTGTTCAATCATGAGCACGGTGAGGCCAATTTTGGTGTTGAGCTCCCGCACCAACTCGAAAATCGTGCGCACGACCAGCGGGGCCAGGCCAGCGCTGGGCTCGTCCATGAGGAGCATCTTGGGCTCGATGAGCAGGGCGCGGCCAATTTCCAACATGCGCCGCTCGCCGCCTGAGAGGGACTCGGCCATGACGTTGGCCCGCTCACGCAGGCGGGGAAAGAGCTCGAAGACGTACTCAATGCGGGCCTTGACTTTGCGGCTGTCCCGCTCCAGGAAGAGGCCCATCTCCAGATTTTCGTAGACCGTCATCTGGGGAAAAATGCTGGGCAACTGGGGCACCATTGCCAGCCCCCGCTGGATGACCACTTGGGGCTTGGCGTTGGTGATCTCCTGCCCGTCGAACAGGATTCTCCCCTGGCGAACGTTGACGAAGCCGTACACCGCCTTGAAGACAGTGGACTTTCCCGCGCCGTTGGGGCCGATGACGCAGACGATTTCGCCGGGGTAGACTTCCATCGAGACACCCCGCAGGATGTCCTCCTCGCCGTAGCCGGCGTAGATGTCTTCGATTTTGAGGATCGGAGCAGACTCCGCCGTCCGTGTGGGAACCGTTTGTGCGAGTGGTTGGGCCATGGTCCTCTCTCTGTCGTCGTGAGTTTTCGCCTACACGCCCAGGTAGGCCTCGATGACCGCCTCGTTCTCCGTGATTTCCTGCGGTGTACCTTCGGCCAACACCTGGCCTTGGTGCAACACCACCACCCGATCGCACAGGTCGGAGATGAACTGGATGTTGTGCTCCACCATGAGAAACGTCTTGCCCTGGTGTTGGCGCATTTCCTGAATACGCTCCTTGATCTCTTCCACCAGCGCTGGGTTGATGCCGGACATGGCTTCGTCCAGCAGGAAGACCTCTGGGTCGGGCATACTGGCCATAGCCAACTCCAGCAGCCGGCGCTGGCCGCCGGAAAGGGCACCAGCGGGCATGTGAGCCAGGTGGGCAATGCGGAAGAACTCCAGCAACTCCCACGCCCGCTGATAGGTCTCGCGACGGCTCGGCCTGAGCACGTTCCAGGCTCGGACGCCCCGCCACGAGCGGCTGATGAGCATGTTCTCCAGCACGCTCATCTTCTTGTAGACGCGGACGACCTGGAAGGTACGGGCCAACCCCATGCGAGCCATCTGGTAGGGCCGCGCGTCGGTCACGTCCTGGCCACGGAAGAAGATGCGCCCCTCGTCAACGGGGATTACGCGCGAGAGGGCATTGAAGAGCGTCGTTTTGCCACTTCCGTTGGGCCCGATCAGCCCCAAGATCTCGCCGGGATAAAGAGCAATGTTCACGCGATAGAGAGCCTGTACGCCGCCGTATGCCTTGGAGATACCCTGCCCTTCCAGTATGGGTGTGCTCATGCTTCTTCCTCCTGGGAAACAGCGGGCCGGGGGCGCAGCAGCTCGTGTAGCGGGATGGCACGGCCCTTCTGCATCAGTCCAATCAAGCCGCCAGGCAGGAAGAGCACCACGAAAATGAGCATGAGGCCCAGGCCCAGAAGGTGGGCGAAGAGGAAACGGTTCCAGAAGAACTCCCGCAGCCCGTAGAGCACGACAGCACCCAGCGGAGGGCCCCACACCGTGCCCAACCCACCCAGCACCACAGCGATGATCATCTCCAAGTTGCGGGGCTCGAAGAAGACCACGTCTGGATCAATGTACGTGTTCTGCCAGGCCCAGAAGCCGCCCACCAGGCCGGTGAGGAAGGCCGAGAGGGCAAAGGCGGTAGTCTTGTGCAGGGTCGTGTTGATGCCCCGCATCTCAGCGCCGACTTCGTCCTCCCGAATAGCCAGCAAGCTGAGGCCGAACTCGGTGTTGCGAATCCACCACATCAGTCCCACGGAAAGAGTCATGAGACCCAGGGAGAGGTAATATTCCTCGATGCGGTTGAGTTCGGGGGGCAGATCCAGGCCGCCACCGCCCCCGGTAATGGGCGTGAGCAGGCGCACGATTTCCCGCATGGCCAGCAGCGTGGCCAGCATAGCTATGGAGAAGTAGGGGCCCCGGAGGCGCAGGGTGGCCGCGCCCAGCAGCAAGGCGAACACCATCGCCGCCAGGCCGCTGAAGACCCAAGCCTGCCAGAAAGACAACTGAGGCGCAAAGACAATCTCCTTGGAACGGGTCATCAGGATGCCCACTGTGTACGCCCCAATGCCGAAAAAGGTGAGGTGGCCGAAGTCCACGTACCCCGTCATGCCGCCAATGAGGTTCCAGTTGCTTGCCAAGGTAATGAGCACGAAAATTTGAGTGGCGACGAGCAGCCGGGCCGTGGTGGGATCGGAGAGGGGGTAAAGTGCGGCCAGCAAAATCAGGCCAACCCAGGCCCAGATGTCCCACCGGCGGAAGAGGCTCACAGGTGCGGAAGCGGAAGTGGCAGTGGCAGCTCTCATGCGCCTCCCTCCACAGGGCGAAGTCCTTTGAGCAAGCCTTGGGGCCGGGTAATGAGCACCAGCACCAAGATGATGAAACTCACAGCGGTACCCACCTTGGCCCCTGCACCGGGCACGTAAATGGTGAGAAGCGTCTCCACGATGCCCAGCAGCAGACCACCCAGCAGGGCCCCCGGAATGCGTCCCAATCCGCCCAGCGCGGTGATGGCGAAGGCCCGCACTGTGAAAATCGGTCCCATGAAGGGAAAGATGGGCTGAATGGGAGCAATCATAGCACCGGCCACGGCTGTCAGGCCAATGCAAATGCCCGCTGTAATGGCATACACCCGGTGAACGTCAATTCCCACGATTCTGGCGGCCTCTTTGTTTTGAGCCGCTGCTCGAATGGACTTGCCAACTCGCGTGCGGTGCAGGAAGAGATGTAATCCCACCATAATGAGCAGGGCCGCGAAGAAGATAATCGTCTTCACCGTGGGAAAGGTAAAGCCGGCCAGTTGGAAGGAGCCAGCATAGGCCACAGTGACCGAGCGGTAGTCGGCCTTGTAAATGAGCTTGTAGATGTTGGCAATGGAAATCGAGATGCCAAAGTTCAGCAGCAGGGAAATCAGGTGAGGGCGCTCCACCACACGGTTAATGATCAACCACTGAAGCACGTAGCCGACCACGAACATGATGGGAAAGACCAGCAGCGCCGAAACGAAGGGATCAATGCCGAAGGCGCGAAACATGGCCCACGCGAAGTAGGCGCCCATCATAACGTACTCGCCGTGGGCGAGGTTAATGATACCCATCACGCCCCAAATAATGGAAAACCCCAGCACCATGAAGCCGTAAAATCCACCCACCAGGATACCGTTAAGAAGGGCTTGTAGGAAGGGCATGGAGCTTCTCCTATACCTTCTCTTCAGCCGCGATCAAAACAATCCATACAGGTACAGCAGGAAAATGGCGACGTAAGCGAAGGATGTCATGCACCAACTGTTCGCCATAAGACACACCACTGGACATCTGGCTTTGAAGTGGCTTGGCTGGCACAATCTCTACCGCTACTTCCGCCTTGGCTTCGTTGTAGAAATACTGAAATTTAGCCAAGTCGTAGAACATGAAGGCATATTTGCCAAACTGTACCTCAACTAAGACGCCTTCTTTGGCGAAATCAATTTGTTTGGCTCCGAATAAAAGGCTTTTATCCGGATAGTTGGGCAGATTCAAAGGATAACGATCTCGAATCTCTAACCATGCACGCTGTCGAAAGAGTTCTTGGAACTGACGGTTCATGGACCTTGGATCATAAAGATAAACTCCTTTCCTGCCTTTCTCGCGACTACGTTTTGTGCGTTTAGCTTGAACAGCCCGAATAACCTCTTCAATTTCTTGCAATAAATGAGGGAAACGTATCTGCAAAATTTCCTTTCCGCCGAGATGGGAATAGTCGTAATAAATATACATTCTTTTTCTTGTTACTCCTCTTCAATTCCAGGAAGAAGATCCAAAAGTGAAAGCTGAGACGCGGCTTTCCATTCTTGTACAGGAACCAAGCACACCGTCTTTGGTGGAATGTGACTACCAGGATGTTTGGGGTCAAATATCGGACGCTCCATAGGGCGCACCCGCAAGCGTCCTTGCACTCCCAAGGCCAGCCGTTCTCGAGTAATGGAAAGATATTCAGGCACGATTTCCGCGCCGGCCCCTCGACGTCCGTGCATAAGAGCAGCAATAACTGTGGTTCCCGAACCCAAAAAGGGGTCGAGAACCCAGTCACCAGGACGACTTAACGCCAACACCAGGCGCTCCACCAATTCTACCGGAAACTGGGCCGGGTGTGCTGTTTTCTCCACATGATTCGCCTTCACATTTGGAATTTCCCACACATCCCCGGGATTTTTGCCAAGGGGATGTCCGGATAGTTCTCCTTTCTTAGGGCCTTTGAAATGTCGCTTGCCAGGGTATTTTTGTGGAACTCGAACCGCATCTAAGTTGAAGATATATTCGTCACTTTTAGTAAACCACAAGACGACCTCATATCTTCCCGAAAAGCGCCGCCGGGCGTGCAGACCATGCCCAAACGTCCATACGATGCGATTGCGCAATTTCAAACCCAACGACTTAAACACAGGATAAAGCAGTACATCTAAAGGAACAATTTCTCCGTCTTCAACGTAGTTGCCCACTTGCCAGCACAGACTTCCCTCAGATTTCAACACGCGCACACTTTCCTCGATCACCCGACGCTGCTGTTCCAGGTAAATGTCGAGTGCGAGGCGCTTCTCATAAGGTTTGCCCAAGTTGTAAGGAGGCGACGTTACAATCAGCGTAATGGATTCCTCGGGAATTTCCCGAAGGAAGTCGAGACAATCTCCCCGAAAGAGTACGACATCAGCGTTTGGGTCAAAATGCTCGACAATGTGAAGGCGACTCATGCCTGTTCTCCAGGTCAGGTATCGCAAATGCTCGAAGAAGGCAGGTTATGAGGAGCGGGGTGGGGGTATGGCCCCCACCCCTGAACCACGCTTGCGTTTTCGGGCTACCGCTCATTCCACGGCGTCATGGGATAAATCAGGTCAGCAACTGCCGCCTCTTTGGGCGCGATGACCACGATATTGCCGTTTTGAATCTGGATGGCCCCCATCGGTTTGGCGGTGTTCTTGCCGGTCTCGTCGAACTTGATGGGGCCGTAGAAGGTCATCACGTCCATGTTCAACAGCGCCTCGCGCACGGCGTCGCTGTCGAGCGACCCGGCCATCTCGATGGCGATGTGCAGCGCCAGAGCTGTGGCCGTGGACTCAGCCGCCTGGTAGGTGGGGGGCTCACCCCAGCGTTCTTCATAGCGCTTGGCATAGTCCTCAGGTGTGCCGAAGTAGGAGCCCTTCCACTTCATTGTGCGCTCCCACTGGGTGGGACCGATGATGTGCTCAGCCGTCTTGCCCAACTCCTCCACAAACTCGGGGTTCGAGGGGCCGACAGTGAGCATGAAGGCTTTGGGTGTGAAGGCGACTTCCTCTGCGTTGCGGGCCAGAAGCACGCCGTCCACGAAGTGGCCCGCGCCCACGAAGACGTCAGGATTGAGGTCCTTGAACTTGGTCATCAGCGCGGTGGCGTCCTTGATGTCGGCGGGATAACTCTCCATCGCCAAGACTTCCATGCCGTATTCCTTGGCCCACTTCTCCGCACCTTGGGCCACGCTCTTGGGGAAGGGCGAATCCTTGTAAGCGATGACCACACTCTTGGCGCCTGCGTCGGCCAGGGCCTTCAGGCCGGACTGGGTGTAGCGCGAGGCCGGCGTCAGCACGGCGAACAGGTACTTGAAGCCCCGCTCGAACAGGCTGTCGGAGGCGCCGTTCCCTTCCACCATGATAATCTTGTACTTCTCCGAGATGGCGCTGGCAGCCTTAGTCAGGCCGGAGCTGTAGGGACCCAGCAGGAACTGCACCTTATCCTCGGTGATGAGCTTCTCAGTGAGTTTCGTAACCGTGTCGGGGTTGCTCTCGTCGTCGTAGATGATGAGTTCGACCTTATAGCGCTCGTCTCCCACCTTGATGCCGCCGTACTCGTTGTTCACCCACTCCTGCCACAGAATGTAGCCCTGGCGGGTGTCCTCACCTTCGCGGGCGAACCGGCCTGTTTCGCTCACGGCGGCGCCGATGCGGATGACCTTCTCCTCAGCCGGCGGTTGCGTGGGTTGGGCGGCTTCCTCGGCTTTCGTGGGTTCTGGAGCAGGAGTCGCCGCCTGTTGAGGACAGGCCGTCAAGAGGAGCGTCAAAACAGCAAGCAGGAACAAAATATATCCCTTTCGCATCTTTCCCCTCCCGTGGATTTAGATAAACCGGTTGGACCCAAACGACGCGGCAACTCCATTATAGCGGCAGTTGAGGGGGATGACAAGAGGTTAGCGCCGGCAGACGGCGAAATCGGGTCCGACGACCAACACCATGTCGGGGCTGTCCGGCTGAGGAGTCCGGCGTTCGATTTGCTGTTCATTCAGTCCGAGGACCTTGACGAGCTCGCGTAGCGTGGCTGGTCGTTCCCGATAAACAAGTAAGCGGGTCTGGGCGTCGGCTGTGGGGACCTCTACGACCGCCGTGACAGAACCGCCCGCCCACTCGACCCGGCTGGCAGCCACCTCAGCCCAGTTGGGATAGGGCGTGTGGTTTTCGACCACGACGGAGGCATGTTCGACCCGGGCCGGGCTGGGGGGCTGGGCCAGTTGTTCGAAGAAGTTGACCAAGGCCGGGAAGAGCTTCTCCTCCGCGGGAAGCAATACCGCTGCTCCCTCGGGCGTGCGCCAATTTTCCACCAGCGGGTACTTGATGACCATCGCCTGAACGTTTTGTGGCTCCACGCTGAAAGCGATCCGAGCCAGCCGTACCACGTCTTCAACTCCCATGTCGGTAACGAAGGCGTCGTTCAGTTCGCGGTAGAGTTGAGGAATGCGCGGCAAAATCTCGAGCCGTCTCGCTTGCTGCCAAAGCCCGGTCATCACCTGCTGTTGGCGCCGAGCGCGGTCGAAGTCGCTGGTGCTGAGGCGCGAGCGTGAGTAAAGCAGCGCCATCGTTCCGTCCAAGCGCACCTTGCCCGGCTCCAACTTCATGTGAACAGTTTGCTCGGGGTTCCGTGGGTCGGGAAAGATGTCCTCGATGGGGCAGTCCACCACCACTTCCACGCCCCCCAAAGCGTCCACAATGCGAATGAACCCGTCGAAGTGCACCCGCACGTAGTGGTCGAACGAGAGTCCCAAGTTCTCCTCGAACACCCGCCGCAGGAGGGCAGGGCCACCGCCCGGGTAGTTAGTGCGCTCGGCCAAGTAGTCCACTTCGTTGATGCGGCGGTAGCCGTACCCGGGGACGGCAACCCACAAGTCACGCGGAATGCTCAGCAGGGCCGCCCGTTGGGTGTCAGGGTTGTACATAACGAACATGATGCTGTCCGTGCGCCAGCTTGTGGTACCCTCAGCCCCCAGAAGAAGCACCGTGACCACGTTCGGCGGAATGGGAAGCGACGGTGCTTCCGGGCGCGGCGCAAACGGCCACACGGGCGGCGGAGTGGGCTTGGGCTCCGGGGTAACGACGATAGGGGAGGAGGTCGGAGTTAGCCCGATTTCCGGCGAGGGAGGGACGGAAGTTGGAGACGCAAAGTGGCTGATCTCCCCGGTTTGCGGTTCAGGAGAAGGAGGGATATATAAAACCTGGCCCACTTCCAGGCGATCGGTATCACTTAAACCGTTGACCTCAGCAATGAGGTTGGGATCCACATTGTATTGCCTGGCGATGCTGTAGAGCCACTCACCGGATTGAACGACGTGCACCCGATCAGGCGGGGTTGGCGACGGCGAGGGCGGAATTGGCGACGGCGAAGGAGAAATGGGCGTAGCTGTCCGGAGGGGCATAGCCAGCGCCTGCCCGACCGGCCGGGAGAGGCCAGGAGAATGGGGCCGTTCGCCAGCACGAGCAGACGAGACAGCAAGCGGCGAGTGAAGCCGGTACAACCAAAGCTCCACTCCGATAACACCCAGCCAAACCACAATTGTTATAAGGAGCAGCGCCCGCAGACGCCACACTCGAGAGCAGGTGTGACGCATATCCGACAACCCGAATCTTTTTCAAACAAAAGGACTTTATTTGAACAGAATTTTGTAATCAATATAGCACGAAATAACGCTTTGGCAAAAGTGCCAAGGCTGTCAGGACATCCTTTTGGGATTTCCGCACTTGACGAAAGCTCAGTTTTACGATATACTTTCTAAAGAAAGCGAACGATCGTTCGTTAGGAGGCAACCCGTGTCCTCTACGCCGCGCAAGGAACAAATCATCGAGACAGCCGCGCGCCTTTTCAGCCAGCGGGGCTATCATGCGACTTCCATGCGTGACCTGGCGCGCGAGCTTGACCTGAAGGGGGCCAGCCTCTACTCTCACATTTCGGGCAAAGAGGAAATTTTGTGGCTCATTCTCGAGCGGGCGGCCCGCCAGTTCCTCGACGCCATCGAACCCATCGCCGCCTCCGACATGCCGCCGCTGGAGAAACTGCGGGCCGCCATTCGATCCCACGTGCGCGTGGTCACGGGCGACTTGGCGGCGGCCACGGTTTACTTCCACGAGTGGAAAGCTCTTCAGGGCGAGCGACGAGCACAGTTCCTGGAGTGGCGGCGGCGCTACGAACACCTGCTGCAAGGCATCGTCGAGGAAGGGATGGCCGCCGGCGTGCTCGACCCGCACGCCGACCCGAAGTTTGCCACGTTGCTCATCCTGTCAGTGGTCAACTGGCTCTACCAGTGGTATCGGCCCGAGGGGCCGCTCTCGCCGGACGAGATCGCCGAGCGCTTCACCGCCCTCATCCTCGACGGCTTGGGCGCTCGCGTCGGTGAGGAAACGGCGGACGCCGCGTATCAAACCGCGTAAAAATTGAGCAGGGAGGGGTGCCATGACGGTTCAGCGGTACGAGGAAGCCTACGACGACCCGCACTACGAGGAGAAGCTGGCCGAGTTCGAGGCGCGCATCGCGCGGGGCGAGAAAATCGAACCCGACGACTGGATGCCGCCCGAGTACCGCCGCCAGCTCATCCGCCTCATCCAGCAGCACGCCAACAGCGAGCTCATCGGTGCGCTCCCCGAGGGAACGTGGATCCCTTACGCGCCCACCTTCAAGCGCAAGATGGCCCTCGTCGCCAAAGTGCAGGACGAGGTGGGCCACGCCCAACTCCTCTACCGGGCAGCCGAGACGCTGGGCAAACCGCGCGAACAGATGGTGGAGGAATTGCTCAACGGCAAGTCCAAGTGGTCCAACGTCTTCGCCTACCCGGCCGAGACGTGGGCCGACGTGGCCATCATCGCCTGGCTGATTGACGCGGCGGCTATCATCAACCAGACCATCATGGCCACCGGCTCCTACGCCCCCTACTGCCGGGCCCTCAAGCGCATCATCTACGAGGAGTCCTTCCACATCAAGCACGGCTACGAGATGATCGTCACTATGGTTTCCGGCACCAAGCGCCAGCGGGACATGGTGCAGGAGGCCCTCAACCGCTGGTGGGAGCCCATCATGATGTTCTTCGGTCCGCCCGACAAGCTCTCCGTCCACACGCGCACGCTCCAGCGCTGGGGCGTCAAGCCCAAGACCAACGACGAACAGCGCCAGGAGTTCCTCTCCAAGTACGTGCCCCAGATTTGGGAGCTGGGCCTGGAAATTCCCGATCCCAACCTGCGCTACGACGAGAACCTGGGCCGCTGGGTCTACACCGAACCCGACTGGGACATCTTCTTCCGCGTCATCAACGGCGACGGCCCCATGAGCAAGGAGCGCATCGCCGTGCGCCGCCTGGCCTACGAGGAGGGGCGCTGGGTGCGTGAGGCCCTGGAATCGCTGGCCAAGCGGGTACTCACCCAGCCGGAACCGACGGGCATCGTGGCGTAAGGAGTGGGAGGAGCCATGTCCAAACGGTGGCACTTCAACCCCTACCACCAGCGCATTGACGAGGCGCTGGAAAAATGCCCGACACCGCCCGAAGCCGACACCGAGTGGGAACTCTTCGAGGTCTTCGTGCGCGAGCGGCGGGGCGACCACCCGGTCCACGTGGGCAGCCTGCACGCCCCCGACCACGAGATGGCCCTGGTGCTCGCCAAGGAGCAGTATCTCCGGCGCGGGCGCGGGGTCCAAATCTGGGTGGCGCCCTCCCGTTGTATCGCCGCCACTCCCATCGAGGATGCCGACGTCTTCGAGCACACCACCGACAAGAGCTACCGGGAGGCTTACGGCTACAAAGTGGCCGAAACCGTGCGCAAAATCCGCCAGAAGCTGAAGAGCCATGCTTGAACTGACACCGGAAATCCGAGCCGCCTTGATCGAATATCTCTACGGCCTGGCCGACGACGAACTGCTGGTGGGCCACCGGGCCTCCGAGTGGACCGGCCTGGCCCCCATCCTGGAGGCCGACGTGGCCCTCTCCAGCATTGCCCAGGACGAAATGGGCCACGCCCTCGTCTTCTACCGCCTGCTGGAAGAACTGGGCGAGGGCGACCCCGACGACCTGGCCTTCGCGCGGGACGCGCCCGACTTCCGCAACGCCATCTTCAGCGAACTCCCGCGCGGTGACTGGGCCTTTACCGTGGTGCGCCAATACCTCCACGACGTGGCCGAGCAGGTGCGCCTGGAAGCGCTGGCCGATTCCGCCTACGAGCCGCTGGCCCAGGCCGCCCGCAAAATTCTCGTGGAGGAAAAGTACCACCTGATCCACGACCGCTCGTGGGTGGCCAAGCTGGGCCCGGCCACCGAGGAGAGCCACCAGCGCATGCAAGCCGCCCTCGACCGCGCCTTCCCCCACGCGCTGGGCCTCTTCGAGCCCACCGAGTTGGAGCCGGTGAGGGTGGAGGCCGACATCGCGCCGCCCGAAGAGGTGCTCCTGAAGCGCTGGCTGGACGAAGTGGTGCCCTTCCTGGAATCGGCCACCTTGCAGGTGCCCGCCCGCCGCGAGGAGCAGGGCTGGCGCCTGCTGGTCGAGCCGGTCTACGGTGGCCGGCGGGGGGAGCACACGGAATACCTGGAAACGTTGTTGCAGGCCATGCAACTGGTCTACCGCATGGAGCCGGGAGCAAAATGGTGAGGAAAGCGGAGCCAACCGTAACCGAACAGGAGGTCTGGGCGGCCTTAGACGACGTGAAGGACCCCGAGGTGCCCGTGGTCTCGGTGGTGGAGATGGGCATCATCCAGTCGGTGGAGCTGGACGGGGCCGGTCGCGCCCGCGTGAAAATGACGCCCACTTTCACCGGCTGCCCGGCCATCGAGATGATGCGGGAGGCCATTGCGGAGAAGCTGGCCGAGTTGGGCCTGGAGGCTACCGTCGAGGTCACCCTGGACCCGCCCTGGACCTCGGACCGCCTTTCCGAGAGCGCCCGCGAGAAGATGAAGCAAATCGGCCTGGCGCCGCCAGCCCGCCACGGCGGCTTCGTGGAGATGGACCTGATCCAGGTGGTGCGCTGTCCCTACTGCAACTCCGACGACACCTCGCTGGAAAACCCCTTCGGCCCCACCCTCTGCCGGGCTATTTACTACTGTAACGCTTGCAAGCAGCCTTTCGAGAAGTTCAAGGCGCTGTAACCCTCCGTCCCTCCCGAAGGTTCCCCCCGACCTTCGGGAGGTTTTGTTTTCCCGTTCCGGCAAAACTCCGCTACAATAGGACCTGTCGGGTTTTCAACCTGACAGGTCCAACAGACAAACACCCAGGAGCAACCGTGACGCCCCCTTCCCGACCCACACAACCCGCGTGGCAGCGCGCCCTCCAGGGTGAGCAAAAGGCCGCTTACGTGCGGGCCATGTTCGGCCGCATCGCGGAGCGGTACGACCTGATGAACCGCCTGATGAGCCTGGGGCGGGACCAGACCTGGCGCCGACTGGCCGCTCGCATGGCCCGGGTACCCCCCGGCGGCCTGGTACTCGACCTCGCCACGGGCACCGGCGACCTGGGCTTGGCCGTGCTGGAGGTCGAGCCCACCGCCCGCGTCGTGGGCGTGGACTTTGCCATGCCCATGCTCCTCGTGGGGCAGCGCAAACTGGCCGGCCGCCAACAGCGCATAGCCTTTGCCGCGGCCGACGCCTTGCGACTCCCCTTTCCCGACGACACCTTCGACGCCGTGCTGAGCGCCTTCCTGATGCGCAACGTGACCGACCTGCACAAGGGGTTTGCCGAGCAACGGCGCGTGGTGCGGCCCGGCGGCCGGGTGGTCTGCCTGGAAATCACCATGCCCGAACAGCCCGCCTTTCGCCGCCTCTTCGCCTGGTACTTTGGCCGCCTGGTGCCGTGGTTGGGCGAACTCGTGGCCGGTGCCCCCGACGCTTACACCTACCTGCCCGAGTCGGTGCGCCGCTTCCCGTCACCGCCCACACTGCTCCGCCTGATGCTGGCCGTCGGCTTCCGCCACGTGGAGTACCGGCAATTCGCCCTGGGGACGATTGCGGTTCACGTGGGAACCAAATAAGCGCGGAGGTGGTTCATGGCCGTCCGTCAACTCGACACAGCCAAGGTGCTGGAGTTTGCCGTCCAACTGGCGCTGGAGGCCGGCGCGGTCCTGCGAGCCTATTTTGGCGGACCCCTGTCGGTGGAGACCAAGTCGAGCGAAATTGACCCGGTGACCAACGCCGACCGGGCCAGCGAAGCCCTCATCCTGGAGCGCATCCGCGACCGCTTTCCCGACCACGCCATCCTGGCCGAGGAGTCGGGCCAGCAGGAGGGCACGCAACTCATCTGGCTGGTAGACCCCCTGGACGGTACGGTCAACTTCGCCCACGGCTTGCCCCACTATTGCGTGAGCATCGCCCTCTACGAGGGGCGTACCGGCTTGATCGGCGTGGTCTACGAGCCAGAGCGCGACGAACTCTTCTGGGCCGAGCGGGGCAAAGGGGCCTGGCTGCTCCGCCAGCGCGACAACCGCCTCTACCGCCTGCGCGTCTCCGGCGCCCGCCGCCTGCGGGAGAGCATCATCGCCACCGGCTTCCACTACCTGCGGGAGACCCTCGACCGCAACAACATCGCCGAGTTCTCCGAGATCGTCATGCGCGCCCAGGGCATCCGGCGGGCTGGTTCGGCCGCGCTGGACCTGGCCTACGTGGCGGCCGGCCGGCTGGACGGCTACTGGGAGTACTACATGTCGCCCTGGGACATCGGCGCCGGTGGCCTGCTGGTGCGGGAGGCGGGCGGCCTCCTGCGCACCATCGAAGGGGGCGAGTGGGACCCGTGGCAGACCAGCACCGTGGCTGCGAACCCGGAACTGATGCCGGTCTTTCTCGAAGCGCTTCAAGAAGCTCGCAATAGAGGCGAATAGGGACCGGAGGAAGCGAATGATCCGACGAGTGAAGGTGCAGGGCTACAAATCGCTGGCAGATGTCAAAGTAGAGTTGCAACCGCTGACGGTCTTCATCGGTCCCAACGCTGCTGGCAAGAGCAATTTTTTTGACGTGCTGGGCTTGCTGAGCCGGATGGTAACCTCTCCCACCTTGGCTGAAGCTTTCAAGGAACACCGTGGATCACCATTGGAAGCTTTTTATTATGGAGATCGAGGACTTGAAGGACTCCTGCAAAAGCCAACCGTGAGATTTACCGTGGAAGTTGACGTCGAACTCTCCGAAGACGTAATACAAGCAGTCGAGCATCGTATCCGTGAAATGCGGGAAGGTTTAGCGGAAGAGAAGAGCACAATGGATCCGCCTCGGCGACGGGTAACAGAACGATTGCTTCGTTACACGTTGACCGTCGAAATGGTGGTGGCATCAGGCCATTTAAGAGTCCACAGGGAACAGCTTGTAGCTTTAACACGTGACGGGAAAGTCAAGTATTCGCGTAAAGCCTTTATTGAACCGGTAGGAAAACGGCTGCGTCTGCGGTTGGAAGGCCAGGCCAGACCGACAGAACATGAAGTGGGGCTCGATCACACCCTTGTCTCCAAATCACTTTATCCCCCTCATTATCCGCACATAACGGCTTTTCGCGAGGAGCTATCCCGCTGGCGTTTTTATTACTTCGATCCGGAGACCATGAGGGAAGAAACTCCGCTTAAAGAAGCAACAACTTTGGGCATCTTTGGATCTGACTTGGCAGCTTTCTATAACACCCTTAAAACACAAAATCCACAACAATTTGATGCACTTAACCGCTCATTGCATTTACTTTTGCCTGACATCCAACGCCTAGACGTAGAACGTACCCCCGATGGCTATTTGCGCCTTCTAATTTTCGAAGAAGGTGTGCCTTTTTCAGCTCGTGTTATCTCTGAAGGTACCCTGCGCATTTTGGGACTTCTTGCTATCACAAACCCACTAGCACCAACAACGGTTATCGGTTACGAAGAGCCAGAAAATGGCGTCCACCCACGACGCCTTCAACTTATTGCCGAGCTCCTAAAGAACGCGGCTGATGCTGGCAAACAGGTTTTGATCAATACACATTCCCCAAAACTACCAGAATATTTCGAGCCCAATTCTCTTATTGTCTGTCGTAAAAAAGAACGAAAAACGACCTTTGTACCCTTGGCCAATTGGGGCCCCCTGTTCTTACCGGAACAAGTCCAAAAAGCGTTAGAGGAGACCCCTTTAATGGAACGTATTTTGAGGGGAGACTTAGATGGGTAGCGTTAAAGTTAAAGTAGGATATTTTTTAGAAGATGTTGGACAGGAACGATTTTTAACATCACTTGTTGAACGCGTCGCCCAAGAGAAGCATTTTGGTAAAATTGAGCACGAGGTGCGAAATGCCACAGGAGGACGAGGTAGGGTCCTCAGTGAACTCAGAAAATTTCTTCGCGAACTTGGACAGTCTCCTTTAGATTTGGACCTACTTGTTGTGGCAATTGACGGGAATTGCAAAAGTTATCAAAAGGTAAGAAAAGACTCTTCTTTCGCGTAAATTGCGAGAGGTCAAGTCGAATTTTCTGCCAGGCGCTTGTAGAGGGAGACGGAAAGGCCCAGATAAGCGAGAATCTCCACCAGCACGTTGGATAAGGGCGTCATATGCCAACGCACGTGGTCCGCCATCTGCAC
>WFWG01000342.1 GCA_015491235.1 Ardenticatenaceae bacterium | reverse complement strand
CCCCACGCCAGTTGACGTTCAGCACAAAACGATGAATATCTCGCCAGCACTTTGGAGCACGGAAAGGAGCCAACCATGCCCCTGGAAACGTGGTTGCCGCCCCTCACAACCAGCATGATCGTCGTCAGCGGCGTGGCACTGGCAAGTGGCTGGGTGGCCATCTGGCGCCGAAAGCGTGAGCTTCACCACCGCCTGATGCTCACGGCCACCATCTTTGCTGCTCTCTTTCTCGTCCTGTACGTGACCCGCTTTCTCCTGCTCGGTGCCAAGCCGTTTGAAGGGCAGGGGGTCTGGCGGGTTGTCTACTTCGGCATTCTGATTCCCCACAGCATATTGGCGATCGCGGTGGCACCGGCTGCCTTGGCGGCCATTTTGTGGGCCTATCGCCGGGACTTTCGCCGCCACCGCCGCCTGGGGCGCTGGCTGGTCCCCGCCTGGCTCTTTGTGGCCGCGACCGGCTGGATTATCTATTGGATGCTGTACAAAATGTTTTGAGCCCCCCAATAACCCAAAAGGGCGATTGCGGCAGCACGTCGAATTTGTTACACTCAAAATAGCGAACCCTTTTCCACCAACCGTGGCCGACTTTTTGGCCATCAGGGGACCAACGCGTGAACATTTTAAGCCTGATAGCGAGCAGAACACTTTGAAGGTTACAAAAGAGAGACCGCCCCCCGCCGTTTTGGTTGTGTTTGCGGGGCCACACAAAAGGAGCTTTCTCTTACGTCCAATCTGCCTGGCGTTCCTCTTGTGGTTGTTGGGAGCGAGCCTCTTGCCGTCGGTCCACGCCCAGGCGCCGCCGGGCCGCCCCAACTTGGCGCTGCCGTACCGTGCTGGGGAGACCTACGTGGTCTCGTGCGGCTACGGGTGCTACCAGCACCGCCGCTCCATGACCTACGCGGTGGACCTCGACATGCCCGCTGGCACTCCCGTGACAGCGGCAGCCGACGGCGTCGTCAGCGCGATCACGTGGGAAGCTGGCCTGCCTGCCAACAAGCATTTGGGCGACGCGCTCATCGTCTACGTTGACCACGGCAACGGGTGGTTCACCCGCTACGTCCACCTCGACGGCATCACCGTGGAAGTGGGCCAGGTCGTTCGCCAGGGCGAGATCATCGGCTACGTGGGAAGCACGGGGGCCGAGCACCCGCACCTCCACTTCGAACTCAAGTACGGCCAGAGCCTTCACGCCCCCTCACAGCCCATTGACGACCTGTTTGGTGGGGCCCCGCCTGAAGTCGGACGGGCCTACGAGAGCCAGACGGCCACCTCTGCCCTTCCGCCCACCACAGCGTCTGTGCCGCGCCTGGTAACGCCCACGCCAACGCCCACGGCCAGCGCCCCGCTCGTGCTGGATCAGGCCCTGCGCCTGAGCACAGCAACGACGGCGGTGGGCACGACGGTAACCGTCTCGTTCGCCCTGCGCAACACCTCGAACGAGCCGCTGGTGCTGGGGTTGGTGGGCCTTGCCGCCCGCAACGAGAAGGGCGCTCTGGTCTCCGAAACGCTCGTGGTGGAGCGCAACGTGCGCCTGAACCCTGGCCAGCGGCTGGAGATCGAGCGGGAAACCCGTCCCCTTCTGTCGCCGGGCACCCTTTCCTTCTTCGTGTTCGCCTTCACGCCTGACCTTGAACCCCTTCCCCTTCCGGCAGAAGGCCACGTCCTCCTCCGTGTCACGGGCGGCTATCGCCTCTTCCTCCCCCTCGTGACACAGTAAATCGTCGGACGGGCGTCAGTTTTAACATTTTCGCCCCCCTGGCTATCATAAACCTCGAGTGGTGAGCCCGGTCGTCTCGGCTCCTGGCAATTCAGCGCCCACTTGACACAACAAGGGCAGGCCACCTGCCGGCGCGGGTGAGCCTGCTGTTTTGTGGTTTCCATGAAGCGGCGATATGACAGGCTGACGGTCTTCATTCTCATCATTCTGACTTTCGGGCTTCAGGTTACCCGCCTCGGCGCCCAGAGCCTGTGGTACGACGAGGGGTTCAGCGCCTGGCTCGCGGCCAGGCCAGTGGCCGAAATTGTGGCGCGCACGGCTGCTGACATTCACCCGCCCCTGTACTACCTTCTTCTTCACGTGTGGGTTGCGGGTGCGGGAACCAGTGAGTTCGCCCTGCGGTTTCCCTCCGTCTTCGCGGGCGTGCTGGCCGTGCCCCTGGTCTGGTCGCTGGGTCGGCGGTTGCTTGGCTCCAAGGGGGGACTGGTGGCTGCGGCGCTGACCGCCCTCTCCCCCGCGTGGCTCTGGTATGCCCAGGAAGCGCGCATGTACACGCTGGTCACAACCCTGGGGATCGCCAGCACGTGGGCCCTGTTGCGCCTTCTTGACCGGCCCAACCGCAAGGTGTTGAGCCTTTACGTGTTGCTCCTGGTGCTGGCGGTCTACACGCAGTATTACGCCTGGTTCCTCGTTGCTGCCCACGTCCTCTTTGCGGGCCTGGCTGCTTTGGCGCACCGACACCGTCGGCCCGCCTTTCGGCTCCTGACTGCTGGTTGGGCTGCCGCGCTCCTGGCCTTTCTACCTTGGGTGCGCTTCGTTTTCATCCGGCTGGAGGCCGACCGCTCCTACTGGAAGGGCACGCTCCCTTTCTTCCGCGTGGTGGATTCCATGCTTGCCTTGTGGGGCACTGGTCAGACAGCTCCTCCCTGGCTGGCAGGAATGGTGCCGCTTGCGGCCTTGATCCTCGTCGTCGGCGGGTGTGGCGCATTGCTTTTGGATCACCGCGTTCCCCGCCACCGCGCCTGGCCAACGGTGCTCTTGCTGGGCGCCTGGATAACCGTTCCGCTGGTGGGACTGGTGCTCGTCTCCTGGGGACGCCCCAAGTACCACCCGCGCTACCTTTTGCTCACCATCCCGGCCTACTGGTTGGGGGTAGCGGCGCTTGTCGGCCGGCTGATAGGGGAGCGAGGGAATCAGCGCCGACCGCTGGGCGCGGTAGCGGCCGCCTTCGTGTTCGGGTTGGCCGTGAGTCTCTCCCTGCTGGCCGACGCCAACGTGTACTTCAACCCGGCGTTTACGAAGGACGACTGGCGCCAGGTAGCCCGCTTTCTGGAGAAGAGCCGCCGTCCCGACGAGCCCATCCTGCTGGTGAGCGGCCACGCCTTTCCCGTGTTTACCTACTACTACCGGGAAGACGGGTGGATTCCCCTGCCCGACAGCCCCACGCTGGACACGTCGCTGGTGCTGGGCTGGGCGGAGACGGCCCGCACGTTGGCCGCCGCCCTCAACGGGGCGCGAGGCGTCTGGCTGGTGGGGTGGCAGAACGAGGTCGTTGACCCCGACCAACTGGTGCCCATGATCCTCGAAGCGGCCGGGGGTGTCGAGCAGCCCACGCCAGCTTTCTGGGGCGTGGAAGTGCGCCACTGGCTGTTCCCCCACCCGGCCCGCGTGCCCTTGGAGCCGCCCATCCAAGTGCCGTTACAGGTCAACTTCGACAACACGATCCGACTCCTGGGGTGGACTCCGCCGGAAACGCCGGTGCCGGCCGACCAGGGGATCCCGCTGACGCTCTTTTGGGCCCTGCCGGCCCCCACATCCCTCGACCTGAAAGTGGCGCTGGACGTGGTTGACGAGGCCGGCTTCCGGTGGGGACAACTCGACCGCCGTCCGGCCAACTATTTCCACCCCACGTTCCGCTGGCGTCCCGGCGACGTGCGGCCCGCGGAGTACCTTATTCCGCTCCAGCCCGGCACGCCACCCGGCACCTACTTCATTGAACTGACCGTCTACACCGACCAGGAACCCGACGGCCTGAACGTCCTCGACACCGGCGGCGCTCCCCAGGGGCGGAGCGTGCGCCTGGGGGCGGTGCGCGTGGGACCACCGACCCGGCCGGTAGCCATGTACTCGCTGCCGCCCCAAGTGGACGAGCACAATGTGTCGCTCCTGCACGCCATCACCCTGCTGGCTAGCCGCACCATGCCAGGTGGAATGCTGGAACCGGGCCAGTACGTCCCGGTGGCCCTCTGGTGGCAGGCCGAGGTCCCCCCCCGGGCCGAAGTGGGGCTTGGGATCGGGTGGCGTCGTGGCGAAACGCTGGTTCCGGCGGGCGACCTGCTGCCGCCGGGCGGCCCCGAGTGGCCCACCTCCGTTTGGCGCGCGGGCGAACTGGTTCTCACCCAGGTGACGGTGCGGGTTCCCCTCGAAATGAAACCCGGACCTGCATCCCTGGTCGTGTGGCTGGAGGACGAAGAGGGACGCCGCAGCACAGAGGTATCTATTGGCACGTTCGAGATTGTTGAAAGTCAGCGCTCTTTTGAGCCGCCCGCTCCCGCGCACGTCCAGCGGGCTTCGTTTGGGGAGCGCATTGCGCTCGTGGGCTACGAGATAGAGGAGGCGGACGTTCGCCCAGAAGGCACAGTCCGTGTTATACTCTACTGGCAAGCTCTGGCGCCCATGAAAGCGTCGTACAAGGCCTTCGTTCACGTGCTGGACGGCAACGGCGTTTACTTGGCTGGTGACGACCGCCTGCCAGCCAACGGGCAAAAGCCCACCAACACCTGGCTGCCCGGCGAATACGTTCGCGACGAGTTCACCGTGACCCTGCCGGCCGACCTGCCACCGCCGCCCTTCCTGCTGGAAGCCGGCTGGTATGACCCGGCCGACCCGGCCTTGCCCCGCCTCCCGGCCCAGGGCGAGGGGGCGGACGGCACGCGGGTGCTGCTGCGGACCCGGCTGGGCGAGTGATCCCGATCGGGGAGGACGGCCCTGACGAACGAGGTATTTCGAGGAGGTTGAGGCAGAGGAGACATGAGCCGCAAAGTGGGACTGTGGCTAATCACCATCCTTGTGAGCACGGTGCTCGTGAGCGCCTGTGCGCTTCAAATCGGCAAGCCCTTGCTCTACGGCGTGAGCGTGGAACCCGCCACCATCACGCCCAACGCCGACGGCTCGGACGACGTGACCATCGTGCGCTACGCTCTGGGGCGGTCGGCGCTGGTGGACATCTACCTGGAGGACGCCCAGGGGCAGCGCCACTACTGGCGCAAGGAGAAGCGGCGCGCCCCCGGCACTTACGAGGCCTGGTTCTCGGGCGTGGTCAACGACCGCATGTTGCCCGACGGCACCTACCGCCTGGTGGTGGAGGCGCGCCCGGTAGGCGGTGGGGAGCCTGTAGCCGTTGCCCACGAACTGGTCATCCGCGACGCCGACACGACCATCCCCGACATCGTGAACTTGCAGGTGGTGCCGCCCGTCTTCACGCCCAACCGGGACGGCATCAACGACCGCGTGCGCATCTCCTACTGGCTGGCCAAGGAGGTCACCCGCATCGAGGTCTACCTTGAGGGGCCAGACGGCACGCGCTACCCGGTGCCGGAGGACAAGATCAACGAGGCCACTGCTGCCGGCAGCCACTCCCACGACTACGACGGCGGCGTGGACCTGGGGGCCGAACCACCGCCGGACGGGGAGTACCGCGTCGTGGTGGAGGCCCAGGACGCGGTGGGCAACCGGGTAGTCAAGTCGGTGCCGCTCGTCATCAAGGACGGTGGAGTACCCCGTGTGGAGATTACCAAGCACGACGTGGTCTTCAGCACGGACCTGATCCGCGTGGGCGAGACCCTCTACTTCACGGCCACGGTGACCAACATCGGCCGCGTGCCCGTGCGCACCCACGGGCCGGAGCCGGGCACAGTCTACACCACGCGCCAGAACTACAACAGCTTCAACGAACCCATCTCCGACGGTGCCTTCCGGCTGGGGCTGGACTACCAGGGCAGCATGAACCGCAACGGCGTCAGCTATCCCTACCGCTGGCAACTTGGCCGCGACGACGAACTCTACACCGACCCGGAGACGGGCGAAAAGTACCTGATGCCTGGCCAGCGGGTGACGGTGTGGGGAGGGTTGACCATTCTCGACCCGCCCCCACGCCAGCAGCCGGCCTTCTGGATTGGGTTGATTCACGAGAACGTGGAAATCGTCGAGGACCGCATTGGCAACACGTACATCTTCGTGGACCGGGGCCCCTCCGATGGCGGATGACTTCGGGCGCTTCGTGGAACGCTTGGCCGAACGGCTGCGCCAGCCCCTGCCCGGCCTGAAAGCCACGTTGCACATGGCCCCTCACATCCGCCGGGACCTGGCGCTGCTAAACGTGGAGGGCAAAGCCTGCCGGGAAGGGGCGGTGTTGGTGCTCATCTTTCCCCTGGACGGCGTTCCGGCCACCGTGTTGACGGTGCGACGGGACGACCTGAGCGCCCACGCTGGCCAGGTCTCCTTTCCCGGCGGACGGCGCGAACCCAACGAGACCTTTTTGGAAGCCGCGCTGCGGGAAGCCCACGAGGAAGTGGGCCTCCCCATCACCGAAGACCTGCGCGTGCTCGGCCGGCTAACGCCCATCTACGTGCCCCCTTCCAACTTCTGCGTCTACCCGTTCGTGGCCGCGCTTCCCCGCCGCCCGCACTTCACCCCTCACGAGGCCGAAGTCAAGGCCATCTTGGAAGTGCCCCTGGCCCACTTTCTGGACCCCCGCGTTCGGCACGAAGAACAGCGAATCATCGAGGGAAGACCTGTTTGGGTGCCCTTCTACGCGGTGGGGGAACACAAGGTGTGGGGCGGCACGGCCATGATGCTGACCGAGTTGGCCCTGTTGATTCGCTCGATAAATACCAAAGAAAAATGAGTTTGCTGCTTTTGGAGAGATGAAGATAATAGAAAAGCTGCCAAGATTCATGACAGAAAGCAACAATCTCCCAACAATTGCGCTGGCTGTAAAAACAACGAACAGAGGTGAGGGGAGCGGAAAATGGTTCAAGAAGGCCGAAAGATCCGTGTGCTGATCGCCAAGCCGGGGCTGGACGGCCACGACCGGGGGGCCAAGGTGGTGGCCCGCGCGCTGCGGGACGCTGGTTTTGAAGTCATCTACACGGGCTTACGCCAGACGCCCGAGATGATTGTCGAAGCAGCCATCCAGGAGGATGTGGACGCCATTGGCCTCAGCCTGCTCAGCGGTGCCCACATGACCATCTTCCCCCGCGTGCGCCGCCTGATGGACGAGGCCGGCCTGGACGACGTGATCCTCTTCGGCGGGGGCATCATCAGCGAGCACGACGCCAAAATCCTCAAGGAGAAGTACGGCGTGGCCGGCGTCTTTGGCCCGGGCACGCTCATGCAAACCATTATCGAGTTCTTGAACGAGGAGCTCCGCAAGCGCGGCAAGGTTCCGCCAGCCGACCAGGCAGAAGCACAGCCTTCGGAGACCTCCCCCGCTCAAGCGGAGCCGGAGGGGCGCCATGACGCCTGAAGCCAAGCCGTTGGGGGAAGGTTCTCAGGCAGACGTGGGCGGAAACGCGGACTTGGAGAACCTCCTGGAAGGCGTTCTAACCGGCAACCGCCGAGCACTGGCGCGCGCCCTCACCATTGTCGAGAACGGCGGGCCAGAGGCCCGCTGGCTGCTCAAGAGGCTCCACCCGCGCGCTGGCCGGGCCCACATCGTGGGCATCACTGGCGCGCCGGGCGTCGGCAAGAGCACGCTCGTCAACGCGCTGGCCCGCGAATACCGAAATCGCGAGCGCCGGGTGGCCATCGTGGCCGTGGACCCCTCCAGCCCCTTCACCGGCGGTGCCCTGCTGGGTGACCGCGTGCGTATGCGTGACTTGGCCGGAGATACCGGCGTTTTCATACGCAGCATGGCCAGCCGGGGCAGCTTGGGCGGCCTGGCCCGCGCCACTGGCGACGTGACCACAGTCCTCGACGCGGCCGGTTTCGAGGTCATCCTCGTGGAGACGGTGGGGGCCGGTCAGGTAGAGGTGGACATTGCAAAAGAAGCACACACGACCATCGTCATCGAGGTGCCCGGCATGGGCGACGAGGTGCAGAGCATCAAGGCCGGCCTGTTTGAAATCGCCGACATCTTCGTGGTGAACAAGGCTGACTACCCCAATGCCGAACGGGTCGAATTGGCCCTCAAGATGATGCTGGACATGAGCAAACCCCGTGAGGGCTGGAGGCCGCCCATCCTCAAAACGGTGGCCACCCGCTACGAGGGCATTGCCGAGCTGGCCGACACCATTGAGGCACACCGTGCCCACCTTCAGGCCACCACAGGCTGGCACCGGCGAGTTCACCAGCGGGCCCAGGAGGAGTTCTACCGCATCCTGCGCCGTCAGTTGGTCGAGAACCTCTTTGCTTCTTTGCCGCCTGGTCGCTTCGAGGAGATGTTAGACCGCATTGTGGCCCGCGAAATTGACCCGTACACGGCCGCGCAGGAACTCATTGCGGAAAGTGAGAGAGGAGAGTGAAAAACAAAAGGAGCGCCAGAATTGCGCTCCCGGGCAAAAAGAAACGCCGACCGGCTGCCCATCCCCCCAAAACAACCGGTCGGCGCCCCGCGATAAGGAGAGGGAATGACGTAATCAACGTTGCACCCTTACTTTATCAAACCCCGGGCAATCTCACAATAGCGAAGAGGGAGAAAAAATGAAGGACTTTAGTCCTGGAACCGATAGATAGACGAAACTTGACGGACGGGGCCAAATTTCGGAGCGGTCGAGTGGAAGGAGCCGGGGTATGTCCTTTTATCGGGACACCACTTCGTAGACGCTTGAGATTTCCAGGGCTGCGCGCTTCCACGAAAAGCGTTCCACCGCCCGGCGCCGCAACGCGCGCCCTAAAATGGGCCACTCGTGCGGCTGGCTAAGAAGTTCCCACAGTGCCCCGGCAAACGCCTTGGCCGTCCGCTCCCGGGCGTAGACGCCCCACTCGCCCAAGTATTCCCGGCTCACTGGCGTGTCAAAGGCGACCGTAGGCAGGCCGGTCGCCATGTAGTTGAGAATCTTGCCGCTTCCCTCGGTGGCACTCAGCTTGGGGGCCACGGCAACGTGGCCCAGCCGCAAAAAGTGGGGAGCCTCCTCGTAGGGAAGGCGACCGGTGAAGGTGACCCACGGCGTGAGCCCCAAAGAATCGGCCACAGCCCGATAATACTCCTCCGCCGGATACCCCATGATGAGAAAGTGAACATCCTGCCGGCGGTCCACGATTTGGCGGGCCGCCTCCAGCAGGAGGCTCGTGCCCTGATACTCGGCCAACAACCCGAGGTACACCACCACGATGCGATCTTCGGGAATGCCGAGGGCGTGGCGAGCAGCCCGCAGCGCCTCTTCGTCGTCAGGCGTGCGGGGGCGGAAGCGCTCGGCGTTGACACAATCGGGAATGGGATAAATGCGGTTGGCGGGCACCCCGAATTCCCGCACCAGCAGGTCGGCGGCGTGGTGGGAACTGGTCAGGATGGCGTCTGGACGGTGGTCAATCCAGTGCTCCAGTAGCCAGAGGGGGCGGAAGAGGCGGCTGTCCGGCTTCAGAAAGCCGTGGTCGGTCATCTCGCTGGTGAGGCTGCCCTGAAAGTCGAAGACCAGCGGAACCCGCCGCAGGCGGCTCAACACGTGGCCGATGAGGGCGCCCTCGTGCAAGTGGGCGTGCAGGATGTCGGGCGGGTGGGCTACCACCTCGTGCAGCGAGACGAGGCTGAGCATGGCGTCCAGGTAAATCTTGTGGCGGGAGGAGCCCACCACCACGCGGTAGTTGAAGGGCACGCCAGGACACCGGCGCACCGTCAGCCCACCCACATCGCGCCCGTTGGGATAGGCCAGAATGCGAATGGAGTGCCCCAAGGCGCGCAGGGCAACGGCCTCTTCGTAGATGCGCACGTGGCAACCGTAGTCGGCGAAGAACATGGTGGGAGCTAACATGAGCACCCGGCGCGTGGTCACCAGGGGCGGGGTTCTGTGTTCCTCCTCCGAGTCCGCCGGAAGCAGCACGGTTGCACGGTCATCCGCCTGGAACGGTTCCGGCATGGAACTCCTCCTTCTGTGTGGCGGGGATATTTCGGGTACTACCTTGTTACCCAAAAACCGCCCCTCCAATTATACGGAGGGGCGGTGATGGTGCAAACGGATGGGAAAAAGTGTCAGCCTACTCCGGAGCCACCGGGGGACGGGAGTCAGGCACGGGCCGCTTCGCCCGCGTGGCTGTGCGGCGCGGGCGCCGCTGGCGGGCGTCGGACTTGGCGGGCGCCTTGTCCCGCAGGGCCACGGAGAGCACCTCGTCCATGCGGTTCACGAAGACAAAGCGCAGTTGGCGCCGCACGTGGGCGGGCACGTCCACCAGGTCCTTCCGGTTCTTGGCCGGCACAATGAAAGTCTTCAGGCCAGCGCGGTGAGCCGCCAAGGCTTTTTCCTTCAGGCCGCCAATTTGCAGGACGCGGCCGCGCAGCGTGATCTCGCCCGTCATGGCCACGTCGCGGGCCACCCGGCGTCCCGTCAGCGCCGAAATGAGGGCTGTGGCAATGGTGATGCCCGCGCTCGGGCCGTCCTTGGGGATGGCCCCCTCGGGCACGTGGATGTGGATGTCAATCTTGTCGAAGTCCTTTATCTTGATGCCCAACTCTTTGGCATGGGAGCGGGCATAGGTGAGGGCCGCCTGGGCGCTCTCCTGCATCACCTCTCCGAGCTGGCCGGTGAGGAGCAAGTTCCCTTTGCCCTCCATCACGCTCACTTCGATGCTCATGATGTCACCGCCGTACTCCGTCACGGCCACACCCGTGGCCACGCCCACCTCGTCCTCCTCCTCGGCCATGCCAAAGGTGTACTGGGGTGGCCCCAGGAACTTGGGCAAGCTGGCCACCGTAATCAGGCGCGGCACCTTGCGCTTTTCGGCGATGCGGCGGGCAATCTTGCGGCAGATGGTGGCGATGGCCCGCTCCAGGTTGCGCACGCCGGCCTCACTGGTGTACTCGCGGATGATGTGGCGCAGGGCCTGCTCGCTGAAGCGCACCGATTCTTGCTCCAGGCCGTGCGCTTCGAGTTGACGAGGAATCAGAAACTGGCGTGCGATGGCCAGCTTCTCCTCCTCCGTGTACCCCGGGAACTCGATCACCTCCATGCGGTCCAGCAGGGCCGGAGGGATGGTGTAGAGCACGTTGGCCGTCGTGATGAAGAAGACTTTGCTCAGGTCGTAGGGCACGTCGAGGTAGTGGTCCACGAACTCCCTGTTCTGCTCGGGGTCGAGCACCTCCAGCAGGGCCGCGGCCGGGTCGCCCCGGAAGTCGAGGCCCAGCTTGTCCACCTCGTCGAGCATGAAGACCGGGTTGACCGCGCCGGCGTTGCGCATTCCTTGAATGATGCGCCCCGGCATGGCGCCGATGTACGTGCGGCGGTGGCCGCGAATCTCGGCCTCGTCGCGCACGCCGCCCAAGCTGATGCGCACGAACTTGCGCCCCAGGGCCTCGGCAATGCTGCGACCCAGGCTGGTCTTGCCCGTGCCGGGCGGCCCCACGAAGCAGAGAATGGGGCTCTGCATCTTGTCGGGCGCAAGCTGGCGCACGGCCAAGTACTCCAGGATGCGCTCCTTGGCCTTCTCCAGGCCGTAGTGGTTAGCGTCCAGCACTTCTTTAGCCTTGATGAGGTCAACCGGCTGCTCTTCCGCCTCGCCCCAGGGCAACTCGAGCAGCCAGTCCAGGTAGGTGCGAATGATGCCCACTTCCGGCGCGGCGGGGGGCATGGCTTGCAGGCGAGCCAACTCCTTGAGCGCCTTTTCGCGCACGTTGACTGGCATGGCGCTCTTCTCGATGCGCTCTTGGAGCTCGGCTATCTCGGCCATGATGGGGTCGCTTTCCCCCAACTCCTGTTGGATGGCGCGGAGTTGCTCGCGCAGGAAATACTCCCGCTGGCTGCGGTCCACCTCTTCCTGAACCTGGGAGTGAATGCGCTCCTCCAGTTCCAACAACTCCAGTTCGTTGCCCAGCAGGATGCTCAGTTTTTGCAGCCGAGCCACGGCGTCGAAGGTCTCCAGCAACTCCTGGCGCTTCTCCAGTGGAAACTCCATGATGGAGGCAACAAGATCGGCCAGCCAGCCCGGCTCGTCGGCGTTGAGGGCTGCGATGTACGCATCCTCGGGCAACGAGCGGCTGAGGTGAACACACTGCTCGAAGATGGTAAGCACCGCCCGCATGAGGGCCTCGCTGGTCTTGCTGGTCTCGGCCGTTTCGGGCACGCTCTCCACGCGGGCGCGCAAGTAGGGATGTTCTTGCAGGTACTCGACCACCCGCACCCGCCGCTGCCCCTGGACCAGCAGGCTCAGCGTGCCGTCGGGCATGCGCAGGGTGCGGCCAATCACGATGTCGGCGCCCACGGTGTAGAGGTCTTCCGGGGTGGGCTCCTCCACGTGGGGGTCCCGTTGAGCAACGGCCACCAGGTAGGCGTCATGTTCCAGCGCGATTTCCACCGCGCGCAGGCTCCGGTCCCGCCCCACAAGGAGCGGTGCCACCATTCGGGGGAAGATCACCATGTCGCGCAGGGGGAGTATTACCGCTTCGAAGGTTTCCGGCTCGTCGTCGGGTTCGTTCTGGAAGAAGTCGCTCAAGTCGAACAGTTCGTCAAATTCGCTCATTGTTTCCGGTTCTCTGCCTCCATGCAGGAAAGCGGTTCACTTTCGGAGATGTGAACCGCTCCCTGTGATTTTGCCCGGCATATATGATAGCACACTCGTGGCGGAAAACCAACTTCTGCCTGCCCCTTAATGGCCGAAGGCCGGCACCCGCAAGAGGAACTCGCGCGCCTCGGCGGCCACGAAGAGGGAGCCACACACCACCACGGCGCCGTCGGGGCCAGCCCACGCCAGCGCGCGCGCCACGGCCCGTTCCACTTCCGGCTCCTCTACCACCACAGCCGGGCAGCGGGCGAGCAGCGGTTGTAAGCTGGCCGTCAGCTCGTTGGTGGGCTTGGCGCGCGGGTGGTGCGCTTGGGTGACCACCAGGCCGGCCGCCAGCGGCATGAGCGGTTCCAGCACCGCCACAGCGTCCTTGTCCCGCAACATGCCGGCCACCAGCCAGAGGCGGTCCCAAGCCGCGTGGCCGGCGTGCGCCAACTCCAACAGCGTGGCGGCCAGTGCCCGGGCCGAGGTGTCGTTGTGGGCGCCGTCCACCACGACAAGCGGCCTGGAACTGACGACCTCCACGCGGGCCGGCCAAACCACGTGGGCCAGGCCACGGCGCAGGGCTTCCTCGCTCCACAGGTAGCCCTGTTCTCGCAGCAGGTGGAGGGCCGCCACAGCCGTGGTCGCGTTCACCACCTGGTGTTTGCCCAGCAGCGGAATAGCCAAGTCCGGCAACTGAAAGCCGAACTGGTACGCTCCGCACGCCTGGCCCCAAACGGCCCTGCCTCCTTCCATTGGCCCGCACGGCTGGTAAGTGACGGTAAACACCTGGCCGTCCAGCGAAAAGGCCGTGCGCTCCCCCACCCACGAATGGCCAACCAGCGTGGCGGGTGCCCCACGCTCCGCGGCGATCTCGGCCAGCACGGCCAGCGCCTCGGGCTCCTGGGGAGCGCTCACCAGCGGCACCCCGGGCTTGATGATGCCGCCTTTCTCGGCCGCAATCTGGGCCAGCGTGTTGCCCAGAATGGTGGTGTGCTCCAGGCTAATGGGTGTGATGACCGTCACGGCCGGGCGCTCGATCAGGTTGGTGGCGTCCAGCCGCCCGCCCAGGCCCACTTCCACCACCGCCACTTCGACGCCCTGCCCGGCGAAGTGAACGAAGGCCATAGCCGTCAAGAACTCGAAGGTCGTCAGGCCCTCGAACTGTTCGGCCACGGGGCGCAGGCGTTCCACCAACTCGACGAACGCATCCCGCGAAATCATGCGCCCGCTAACCCGAATGCGCTCCCGCGGGCTGTGCAGGTGGGGGGAGGTGTAGAGGCCCGTTCGGTAGCCCGCCGCCCGCAAGACGATTTCGACCATCGCTGCCGTGGACCCCTTCCCCTTGCTGCCGGCGATGTGGACGGCGGGCACGGCGTTCTGGGGGTTCCCCAGGCGCTCGAGAAAAGCCCTCATGCGGTCCAGCCGGTAGGGCGAGCGTCGCTCCGGTGGCACCGTCTCGTAGTTTACAAGCCTCCACACGTAGTCGAGGGCGGCCTGATAGCTCATCGCCATTGGGTGCTCCTCTGAATCTCACTTCTTCATCCGCGGCTCTATCACGTTCCGGATGGGGCCAGGGCTTTCCGGTTTTCTCACCACGGATTTCACAGATTTCACGGATTGAAGAAATTTCCTTTTAGCACACGGTGCCGAGGCACTGTGCTGGAATTCGGCAAGAGGCGTTAAGGTGCGACGCACTTGCCAAGTGCGTCGCACCTTTGCCTCTCATCCTGCACGAACTCGGCTCTTGCTCCATTCCTGCCGGCCGGCGTGCTATGGGG
>WFWG01000341.1 GCA_015491235.1 Ardenticatenaceae bacterium | reverse complement strand
CGCTTCTCCCTCGGGGGTGACCAGAGAAGCGGCCACCAACTCCCCCAGCACGGATTCGGTGGCGCCGGCCACCCGGTTGGCGGCCTCGGCGCTGAAAGCTCCCCGGAAGACGGAGAGGCGGGCAAAGGCGGTTTGCTCTTCCGGCGAGAGCAACCGCCACGAATACTCGAAGGCGCTGCGTATGCTCCGGTGGTGGGGCGACACGTCGGCCCACTCGGCCCGCAACACGTCCAGCCCCTGGGCCATCTGCTCGGCCAGGTGGGCACAGGAAAGGCGGCGCACACTGGCCGCCGCCAGCTCGATGGCCAGGGGGAGTCCCTCGGCCAGGCGGCAGATGAGGTCAACGTGCTGCCGGGTTTCGCCCTCGTAGCGGAACGCCGGCATGACACGCTGGGCCCGCTCGACGAAAAGGTGGACGGCGTCGGGCGTCCGGGGATGAAGTTCACCGTTGGCCGACGACGGATAGGGCAGCCCACCGAGCGTATAAACGCGCTCCGCCTGGAGGCCCAGGGGGCGGCGGGAGGTCACCAGCAGCACGACCCCTTCGGTGTGCTGTAAAATGGCGGCCACATCCTCCCGCGTTTCCAGCAGGTGGTCGAAGTTGTCGAGAATGAGGAGAAGCTGCCGGTCGGCCAGGGCGCGGACGAGTTCCTCCAGCGGGTTCTCGGCGTGGCGCAGGGGGACCTTCAGCGCATCGGCAATGGCCACGACGGCCGCGTGCTCGCCCTCCGTGCCCGCGAGGGGCACAAACACCACCCCGTCGGCGAAGCTGACCCGCACGAACTTGCCCACCTGAACGGCCAGGCGCGTCTTGCCCACACCGCCCGGGCCGGTAATGGTGAGGAGGCGGGTCTCCGGGTGCACCAGGTAATCGCTCAGTTCCAGCACTTCGTGCCGGCGCCCGACGAACGGGGTGAACTCGGGGGGAAGGGTGGCCGGCGGAAGCTCCGGCACCTCAAAGGCCGTCTCCCCCGCCTGAATGCGTCGAACGAGCGCTTTGGTGGCCGGGGCCGGCTCGACGCCAAACTCCTCGCAGAGGACACGCTGGCATTGCTGGAACACGCGCAAGGCCGCGCTGCGCTGGCCTCGCGCTGCCAGAAGACGCATCAAGTTCACGTAGACTTCTTCCCGCCAGGGGTCCAGGCGCACCAGGTGCTCGGCGCACTGCTGGGCCTTCTCGATTTGGCCGGCGAGCTCGTAATGGCGCACGAGAACTTCCAACGCGCGCACGGCCTGCTGGTGCAGGCGTTCCCGCGTGAGCACCATCCAATCGTCGAAGGGGGCGCTCTGCCCGACGGCAAAGCCGGACAGGAACTCGTCACGGTAGAGGTTCACAGCCCTTTGGAGGCGGTACGCGCAGGCCGGACACCGTTCCAGGTCCCGGTGGCGGTGACGTTCGACCGTCCCCATGAGCGTTATAAATTCGCCCACGTCCGACCAGATGGGGCGCTCCGGGTTCAGCCACACCGTGTGGCGGTCTACCAGCACGTGGGGCGTCTCGGCGCGGGTGTCGCCCAACACCTTGCGCAGGTTGGAGAGGGCCTGGCGCAAGTTCTTGCGCGCCACGGTGTCGAGCACGTCGGGCCAGAGGAGGCTGGCCAGGGTGTCGCGGCTGTGGCGCTTTTCCCCTTCTACCACCAGATACGCGAGCAAAGCGCGCACCTTGTTGGACTCGAACTCCCCCCCGACCGGCCTCTCGCCCTCAAGTGCCAGGTGATAGGCGCCGAGGAGGTAGAGGCGCCACTCAAAGTGTTCACCGGAATCACCCGACGCTGATACCATCTTGTCCTCCACCACCTGTTCCTGACGTTTTCCTGACGGTAGCACCGTAAGCTGGACACAAAACGATCCGGCGAGTCACGCTTATGGACACCAGGCCCTCATATCGCTCCTTCCTCCTGCGCCTATGGCGACGAGAAGGCGACCCAAATAGGCCGTATGTGCTTCTCGAAGACCCGCTGACGGGCAAGCGGGTTGGGTTTTCCAGCCTACAAGCACTGGTGACATACCTCCAAGCTCTGTACGATGAGCTCGTGACCGCCGGCTCTGAGGGTGATGAGCCAGACGAGACCAACGCGACCGAACAGTAAAGGGAAAAAAGGAAAAATGGTGGCACGATGTCGTCGGTGGAGCGAACGTGTTCAACAGGATAAACGCAAGAGGAAAAAATTGCACGATAGTACTTTTGTCCTATGCCGCTCAAAGCCGAAGGGACAAACCAACCTACCTATACGCCGCCGTTTCACACGGTTCGGGACACTTGATTACCTCTATACTACCCTATTTCTACCGTCCGTCAATGGTCGAAAAGTCATAGGGGGTTCAACTTAACACCAACTTTTCAAGTTCGGCCATCAACTCTCAACAGGAGGCAACTCATGATACGCAAAAGCATAAGCCTGTGGCTGGTCGTCATGCTGGTCTTTGTCGTGGCAGCCTGTGGAGGGGGAAGTGAAGGCGGCGGAGGGGAGCAAAGCGGCGGCGAGGAAGCCGGCCCGGCCATTCTGGAGGCCACGTTCGCCCAGGACGTGAGCGACGAAATGGAACCCATCAACCCCACCACCACCTTCACGCCGGAGCAGACGGTCAACTTGCTGCTCACCATCAAGGGGCGCCCCAAGGAAGGGGAAGTCGTGGCCCGCTTCTACCTCCGCGACCAGGAGATCGCCTCGGCCAGCGTGGACCTGGCGGAGGCCAACGAGGGGGTGATCTTCTCCATCGGCGAGAACACGCGGGTCCACTTCACCCTCACGCCCACCGAGCCGTTCCCCGTGAGCCGGGAGTACCGCGCCGAGGTCTTCCTGAACGGCTCGCCGGCCGGCACCTACACCTTTGAAGTGGTGCCGCCGCCGGACGCCATTCCCTCCCGCCTCATCGAGGTCACGCTGGCCAAGGGGGTGGAGGAGACGCCGGACGCCTACCAGCCGGTGGAACCCACCTCCACCTTTGCCCCCAACGACGCGGTCTACATCGTGGGCGTGGCCGACCTGGGCAAGTACTCGCGCCTGGAGGTCAACTGGTACGTGAACGGCCAGTTGATGGACGAGGCCACGCGCTCCCTCACGGCCCAGGAAGACCTGCAAGGCGTCAGCTTCTACTTCGTGCTCCAGTCGGAGGAGGGCCTGCCGGCGGGCGAGCATTACGCCGTGCTGCTCATCAACGACGAGGAAGTGCAACGGGTGAACTTCACGGTCAAGTGAGACAACGTCTTGAAGCAAAAGGAGGCGATTGATGGACTCTGGAAAGTGGATCAAACGGTTGAGCGCCCTGGCCGTGGCCGTCCTGCTCCTCGCCGGAGGGGTCGCCTACGCCCAGAGCGGGTACGCCCTCTCCTGGTGGACGGTGGACGGGGGTGGAAGCACCCTGAGCAGCGGCGCCTACGCCCTCAGCGCCACCGTCGGCCAGCCCGACGCCGGAACGCTGAGCAACGGGACCTACACCCTGCAGGGCGGCTTCTGGGTCTTCGCCGACGACGGCGGTGTCACACCACCGCCACCAAGCGGCAAGCTCTACTTGCCTATTGTCGTGAAGCAGTGAACTGTGAACAGTAAGCAGTAATCAGTGAACAGTAATCAGTAAGCAGGAGGTTCGCGGTTGCCGTGGGCAGAAGGCTTTACCCAGTCGTATTCCGGGGGTGCAGGGGGTGGAACCCCCTGCCGGGGGGCGTGGGGGGTGTCCCCCGCCTCCATCT
>WFWG01000340.1 GCA_015491235.1 Ardenticatenaceae bacterium | reverse complement strand
GCGTGATCCTCTTCGTCGTCGTAGGCGGGGAGATGCTATTGCGCTATCGCTTGCGCTTGGAGCGCCGTGAGGTTTGAAAGGTGCGACGCACCTTATCTCCGCACCTCTGTGTGAGAACTCTTGACGTTTGCTCGGACAACCTACAAGCGGCTGTCCTACAAGTGGAGGGAGACGATGGAGTTCGCCCTTTTGGTCAACATCCTGGCCGCTGGTGTGCGCTCCGGCACGCCCATTCTGTTTGCCACCATCGGGGAGATTTTCGCCGAACGGGCCGGCGTACTCAACTTGGGTGTGGAGGGCATGATGTTGATGGGGGCCATGACGGCCTTCGGCGTGGCCCACGCCACCGGCAACCCCTGGCTGGGATTGCTCGTGGCGATGGTCGTGGGTGGCCTGCTGGCCCTGCTCCACGCCTTCGTTACCGTGACGCTCCAGGCCGACCAGGTGGTCAGCGGCCTGGCGCTGACGTTTTTGGGAACGGGCCTGAGCGCCGTGTTGGGCGCCCCGCTGGTGCAGGTGCGCCAGGCGCCCCGCCTGCCAGCCTGGTCGGTGCCCGGCCTGGCCGACATCCCGGTGCTGGGCCAGATCTTCTTCCAGCACAACATTGTGGTCTACCTGGGTTTCCTGCTGGTTCCGCTGGCCTGGTTCTACCTCTACCGCACCCGCTGGGGGCTGGAGTTGCGGGCCGTGGGCGAGTACCCGGCCGCGGCCGACGTGCTGGGCGTCAACGTCTTTCTCGTGCGGTACGTTTACGTCGTGCTGGGCGGCGTGCTGGCAGGCATGGCCGGCGCCGCCCTCAGCCTAGCCATCACGCCCCTCTGGATCGAGGGCATGACGGCCGGCCAGGGCTGGATTGCCGTTGGACTGGTGATTTTCGCCGGGTGGGACCCCGTGCGGGCCGCCTTCGGCGCCTACCTCTTCGGCGCCATTCGCCGGCTGCCCCTCGACATGCAAAGCGTGGCCTTTTTCCTCCGCAACCCCACCTACGGCTACTTTCTGAACATGCTCCCTTACCTGTTTACCATCGTGGTGCTTGTCATCGGGTCGCGCGAGGCGCTGCGCCGGCGCGTGGGCGCGCCGGCCGCCCTCGGCATTCCATATGTGCGTGAGGAGCGTGGCGCATGACGACAACACTCTCCCCTGAAATCGTGAACGAAGTCCACCGCCGTGTGGAAACCTGGCGGGAGGCGATCATTGCCTTCCTGCGCCAGATTTGTGCCATTCCCAGCTACGACGGTCAAATTCGTGAGGTGGGCGAGCGCGTGGCTCAGGAAATGCGCGCGCTGGGGTTCGACGATGTTTTCTTCGACTCCATGGGCAACGTGCTGGGCCGCATTGGGAACGGCCAGCGCGTGCTCCTCTACGACAGCCACCTGGACACCGTTGGCATCGGCGACCCAGAGGCGTGGGCGTGGGACCCCTTTGAGGGCAAAATCGAAAATGGCATCTTCTACGCGCGCGGGGCCTGCGACGAGAAGGGCAGCACGCCCGGCATGGTCTACGGCCTGGCGCTTGCCCGCGACCTGGGCCTGCTGGAGGGCTGGACGGCCTACTACTTCGGCAACATGGAGGAGTTGTGCGACGGCATTGCCCCCCACGCCCTTGTGGAACACGAGGGCCTTCGTCCTGACTTCGTGGTCATCGGCGAGCCCACCAAGATGGGCATTTACCGGGGCCACAAGGGGCGCGTGGAGATGAAAGTGGTCGCCAAGGGCAAGAGCGCCCACGCGGCCTCCAACCACCTGGGGGACAACGCCATTTACAAGATGCTGCCCGTCATCGCCGGCATCCGAGACCTGAACGACCGGCTCCCCACGGACGACTTTCTGGGCCAGGGGCGCATCACCGTTTCGCACATCGAGTGCAAGACGCCCAGCATCAACGCGGTGCCCGACGAGTGCACCATCATCGTTGACCGCCGCGTGACGTGGGGCGAAACCAAAGAGGACGCCATCGCCCAGGTGGAGGCGCTCATTCCGCCGGACCAGCGCGACAAAATCCGCGTCGAAATGCTCTTCTACGACGAGCCCTCCTACACAGGGTTCGTCTTTCCCGTCGAGAAGTACTTCCCTGCGTGGGTGTTGCCCGAAGACCACGCGCTCGTGCAGGCCGGCCAAGAGGCGTACCGCTTGCTGTGGGGCCAGCCCACCCACGTGGGCAAGTGGAACTTCAGCACCAACGGCATCTACTGGATGGGCAAAGCCGGCATTCCCAGCATCGGCTTCGGGCCGGGCGACGAGATTCACGCCCACACCGTGCTCGACCAGGTGCCCCTCGACGACGTGGTGCGCGCGACCGCGTGGTATGCGCTGTTGCCGCTGGTGTTGCGGGGGCGAGTTGGGGAGTAAATCTACTTCATCGTGGAGGAAAGAGACAATGCAAACCCACCTGCGCGGACGTGACCTGATTACGACCCAGGAGTGGAGCAAAGAGGAAATCGAGACCATCCTCGACGTGGCCTTCGACCTGAAGCGCAAGCGGGCCCTTGGTCAGCCCCACGCCTACCTGCGGGACAAAACGCTGGCCATGCTCTTTTTCTTCTCCAGCACCCGCACGCGCGCCAGTTTCGAGGCCGGCATGGCCCAGCTTGGGGGCCATGCGGCCTTCATCGAGTCGCGCACAACCCAGATCGCCCACGGCGACACGGCCAAGGAGATCGGTGAGATTCTGGGACGCTACTTCGACGGCATTGCCATCCGCCACTGTGATTGGGGCGAGGGCAACCGCTACATTCGCGAGGTGGCCGAGGCCAGCCGGGTGCCGGTCCTCAACATGCAGTGCGAGGTCTACCACCCCTTCCAGGTGCTGGCCGACCTGATGACCATCATCGAGAAGAAGGGCGACCCACGTGGCAAGACCATCACCGTCTCCTGGGCCTACGCCTCCAGCTACCAGAAGCCCCTCAGCGTGCCCCAGTCCCTCATTCTCCTGATGACCCGCTTCGGCATGAACGTGCGCTTGGTCCACCCGCCCGAGTACAAGCTCATGCCCGAAATCGTCGAGCAGGCCGCCGAAAATGCCCGCAAGCACGGCGGCGCCTTTGAAATCTTGGACGACTTCGACGCCGGTTTCCAGGGCGCCGACGTGGTCTACCCCAAATCGTGGGGCTGTTGGCTGACGACCGAAGACCCCGAGGAGAGCGCCCGCATCGGTCAGAAGTACACCGACTGGATTGCCGATGAGCGGCGCATGGCCTTGGCCCAGCCCGACGCCATCTACATGCACTGCCTGCCGGCCGACCGGGGCATTGAGGTAACCAATGGTCTCATTGACGGGCCGCAAAGTGTGGTGTACGATGAAGCAGAGAACCGTTTGCACGTTCAAAAGGCCGTGCTGGCGTTGACGATGGCCTGAAGGAGCTCACAGGCAAAGGCGCCACTGCCGGGGCCGCCGCTTGATTTGTCCTCGACGGGGAGGAAACGCCTTATGACCCAGCGCAAGGAGCCCATTGCTGTCGTGGCCGTCGGCGGCAATGCCCTCATCAAAGACCCGCAACACGTAGCTGTGCGTTATCAGTGGGAGGCCGTGCGCGAGACGGCCTCCCACATTGTCGAGATGATTGCCCAGGGGTGGACGGTCATCGTAACCCACGGCAACGGGCCCCAGGTGGGCTTCATTTTGCGCCGCAACGAACTGGCTGCCCACGAAGTCCACACCACGCCCCTCGACCTGATCGTGGCCGACACCCAGGGCGCTATCGGCTACATGCTTCAGCAGGCCCTCGACAACGAGTTTCGACGGCAAGGTCTGACGCGCCAGGTCGTCACGATTGTGACCCAGGTGCTGGTGGATCGCGACGACCCGGCCTTCCAACACCCTTCCAAGCCCATCGGCGGGTTCCTGACGCCAGAAGAGGCGGAACGCTTTGCGGCTGAAGGGTGGCCGGTGGTGGAAGAGCCGGGGCGCGGCTGGCGGCGGGTGGTGGCTTCCCCGCAGCCGAAGGAAATCATCGAGGAGACGGCCATTCGCACGGCGGCCGAGGCCGGTTGGATCGTCGTTGCAGTGGGGGGAGGCGGCATTCCCGTCGTGCGCAATCGCAAGGGCGAGTTGCGCGGCGTGGCCGCCGTCATTGACAAGGACCTGGCCTCCAGCCTGCTGGCTCGCCACGTGCGCGCGGACTTGTTTCTCATTGCCACGGGCGTCGAAAAGGTGGCCCTTTACTATAACACGCCCCGCCAGCAGGACCTGGACCGCGTGACGGTGGACGAATTGCGCCGTTACATGGCCGAGGGCCACTTTGCGCCCGGCTCCATGTTGCCTAAAATTCAGGCAGTGATCGAATACGTGGAAGCCGGTGGACCACGGGCCATCATTACCGACCTGCCGAACATTGTGCGGGCGTTGCACGGTGAAACCGGCACACTTATCGTCAAGTGACAGGGGGTCAAACCGGAAATCACAGGGGTCGAAGGAGAGCAATGAACCACACAGCACTCACCAATTCCAACCTCATCGAGCGCCTCAACGATCTTCTCCTGGAACCGCGCTTCGAGGTGCGGGACCAAAGCGAGCGCCGTCGGGCACGCCTGACGGCCGCCACGTTGCTCCTCATGTTCGGCACGTATGCCATCGGCAACCTGATACGCCTGGTGGCAACAGGCTCGGGCTCATGGCTTGCGTACGCGCTGCCCACCAATGCTCTCGTCGGGGGAGCCTACCTGCTCAGCCGCACACGCTACTATCTTCTCGGCGCTTGGGGGGCACTGGGTGCTCTGGGACTGGTGGTCCTCGGGCGGCTTTTCGTCTTGCAAACCCCATCCAACTATGAGGTCTTCATCACGCTGGTGTGGTTCCTCTACTTCCTCTACCTGGCCGCCATCATGCTGCCGTTGCGCCACTTTCTCCTTTATGGGTTTTTGTTCTTCGTGGGCATCGGCCTGGTGACGGCCATCTCTTCCGACATCACTTCCCACCACGTGACGTTGCCCATTGCCCTCTATTTGGGCAGCATGGTCGTGCTCATGTGGACGGTGTGGGTTATGGAGCGGAGCTTGCGCGAGGTGCGCGAGAACGAGGACCGCTTTCGGGCGCTCCTGGCCGTGGTGCGGGAGGCCATCGTGTTGCACAACGGCCAGCGGGTGCTCGACGTCAACGACGCCTTCGTGCGCATCTTTGGCCGCTCGGCTGACGAGGTGGTGGGCCGGCCGCTGCGCGAGGTGGTGCCGCCTGAAGTTCTGGAACATGCCACAAAGGAGGAAGAAGAGACCATCGCCTGGCGCCACGCCGACGGGTCGGTGCGCTACGTGGAAGTTGCCCAGCAGACGACCCGCTACCGGGGGAAATTGGCTTTCGCGCTGCGCATCAACGACGTCACGGCCCGCGAGCAGGCCCGCCGCGAACTCGAACGACAGCACCGCTTCCTCATAGATGTCATCAACGCCTTCGACTCCCCCTTCTACGTGCTCGACACGGAGACCTATGAAATCGTGCTGGCAAACCGGGCAGCAACAAAGGATCGGATTACGCCCGGAGCCACCTGTTACGCCATCACGCACCTGCGCGAGACGCCCTGCGACGGCCTCGAGCACCCCTGCCCCCTCCAGCGGGTCAAGGAAACCAGGGAACCCTATATAGTTGAGCACATCCACTATCACGCCGATGGGTCGCCCTACTACGCCGAAGTGCACGGCTACCCCCTCTTCGACGAGCAGGGACGGGTGCGCTACATGGTAGAATACTCGTTCGACGTCACGTTCCGCAAGCAAATGCAACAGAAGCTCCAGGAAGCCTACGAAGAGGCCAAACGGGCCAGTGAGTTCAAGTCCCGCCTGCTGGCCAACATCAGCCACGACGTGCGCACGCCGCTGGGTGGCATCATCGGCTACGCCGAAATGCTGCGCGAGGGCGTGCTCGAAGGCGAGGAAGAAGAGTGGGCGTTGGACCGCATTATTCGCAACGCCCAAACACTTCTCCAGTTCACAGAGGGCATTTTGCACCAGGCCGAACTGGAAACGGGAAACATTCGCGTGGTTCCTACGCACTTTGTGCCACACGAACTCCTGAATACCCTTGACATCTTGGAGGATGTCGCCAAGGCCAAAGGGGTGGACTTGCGCCGGGAAATTGACCCGCGCCTGCCGGAAATGCTCTACGGCGACGTGTTCTGGCTCCAGCGCGTTGTGTACAACCTGGTGGACAACGCCGTCAAGTTCACCGACGAGGGGCACGTCACCGTGCGCTTGTGCCACGTGGACGATGGCCACTGGGCCATTGAAGTGGAGGACACCGGTTCTGGCATTCCGGAGGAGGAACTGGACCGTATCTTCGAGGCGTTCTACCGGGTGAACATGTCGCTCACCGGTCAGCAGAAGGGCAGCGGGTTGGGCCTGGCGAGCGTCAAACAACTTGTGGAGCTCATGGGAGGAGATGTTCGCGTGACCAGCCAGGTGGGGCGTGGGTCGCGCTTCGTGGTCACATTGCCGTACGATCAATCCAAGGAGGAACAGGCGTATGACGGAGAAGCCGCTGGCACTGGTGGTTGAGGACGACGTTGCTCAGGCTGACATCTTCAGGCGGGCCGTAGAGCTGGCCAACTACCGGGCGGTGGTGTGCGAAACCGGAACGGCGGCCAGGGAGTTCCTGGCCGAAAACACGCCTCGTCTGGTCGTGCTCGACCTGCACGTGCCCGGCGTCTCCGGCAGTGAGCTGTTGAAGCTCATACGTAGCCAGCCCCACCTGCGAAATACCCGGGTCATACTCGCCACGGCTAACCCGCGCATGGCCGAAATGCTGGAAGAACAGAGCGACCTGGTGCTGCTGAAGCCAGTCAGCTTCACGCAGTTGCGCTCCCTGGCCGAGCGCCTGCACCCGGCCGCAGACCAGGAAGCGTAATGCGTGTGGTCAGCCACGGGGCAAAGCCGGCGTGCGTTTCGGCGGCGCTCCCCTTCGTTCCGCGCTTCACGACAAGCTTCCCAACGCCACAGGAGTGCCCGGTGACGAGAGTGCCTATCTCGCCTGAACAACTGGCGCGCTACCGCGAAACGCACCGCAAGCGGCGCGAGGCCCGAGCCCGCGCGCTGGCCGCACGACGGGAACGGGCGTGGGCGGCCGCGCGGCAGGCCGCCCGGCTGCTCAAGGAGGAATTTGGCGCCACGCGCGTGGTGCTCTTCGGCTCGCTGGCGCGCGAGGGCGGCCGCTTCTTTGACGAGCGCTCCGACATTGACCTGGCGGTGTGGGGTGTTGCTCCCGAACAGTTCTTCCACGCTTGGGCAGCCGTGGAAGCCCGGAGCGAAATGTCCTTTGACCTCGTAGATGGCGCCTTGGCCCTTCCTGCGCTTCGAACAGAGATCGAATCGGAGGGAGTGGAACTGTGACTTATGGAGCACTGGCGGCGCGCCTGCGCCGTGAGTTGGACGAATTGGCCCGCGTGGTGCAGCGGGTGCAGGCTCGCGCCGATGCGGCACGCCGCCAACCGGAAGAGGAAGCCTACCTGGAAGGCACGGCGCTCAACGTTCACGCCTTCTACACTGGCGTGGAGCACATGCTGGAGGACATCGCCCGCACGGTTGACGGAGAACTCCCCTCTGGCGGCGACTGGCACCGCCGCCTGCTGGTGCAAATGGCCGCCGAAATACCGGATGTGCGGCCGCCCGTTCTCTCGGCGGAGACGTATGCGTGTCTCGACGCCCTGCGCACCTTTCGCCATGTCATCCGCAACGTCTACACCTTCAACCTCGACGCCGAGCGCGTCCTGGCACTGGCCGAGCAGGTGCCGCGCTGTTTCGAGACCCTGCGGGCCGATCTGGAAGCCTTTTTGGATGTGCTGACCCGAATCGGCGAGGAAACATGAGCCACCCAATCTCCCCCGAACAACTGGCGCGCTACCGCGAAACGCACCGCAAGCGGCGCGAAGCGCGGGCCCGCGCGCTGGCGGCACGGCGCGAACGGGCGTGGGCGGAGGCCCGGCAGGCCGCCCGGCTGCTCAAGGAGGAATTTGGCGCCACCCGCGTGGTGCTCTTCGGCTCGCTGGCGCGCGAGGGCGGCCGCTTCTTCGACGAGCGCTCCGACATTGACCTGGCGGTGTGGGGCATGGGGTGGCGCGACGTGTTGCGCGCCTGGAGCCGCCTCAACGCGCCCCCCTTCGAGTTCGCCTTCGACGTGATGCTCATCGAGGACGCCCGCCCCGCCCTGCGCGAACGCATTGAGCGCGAGGGGGTGGACCTGTGACCGGGACACTCTTGGCAGGCCTCATTCGAGAGACCATCGCGGATGTGGAACGCACCGTTG
>WFWG01000339.1 GCA_015491235.1 Ardenticatenaceae bacterium | reverse complement strand
GCGTTCACCACTTGCTACTGCTTCCTTCTGGCGCAATAGCCTCTCACGAAGGGTCTTGCGAATAAGCAATCCCTCATCAGGATCACCAAGCAATTCCAGAAGCTTCTCCTCAACGATAGTTTCTATCATCTCACGAAGTTCCTCTTTTGTCATTTGCGCTACCGTATCCATCCTGTCCTCCTTCGGACTTGCGAGCTTCCGCAGGGCAGCTCAGCAAAATTATACCGTCAACGGTGAGAAAGGGCAAAGGGTCAGGGCCTCAGTCCGAAGGGGTGAGGCGCAGTGCCGGGTCGCCGAAGAGCAGGAACGTGTAGAGCACGTCGCGCGCCCCCTGGCTTTCAACGGGCACTTGGCGCTGGGCCTGGAGGAAGAGGTCCCCCAAGCGCTCAGGTGAAGCGGTCAGGGCACTGGCCAGCGCGTCGGCCAGGAAGGACTGGTCGGTGGGCAGGGTGAGGCTGGTGGGGGCCAGCGCGGCCACCGCGCCCCCCTCGGCCCACAGGAGCGCTTCGGTCAGGGAGGTCACGTTGGGGTGCGTGAAGAGTCCGGTAAGGCAGGTCATCTGGACGACGATGGGCAGCCGTTCGGCGTTGTTCAAGGCGCCCACCTGGTCGGCAGCGAAGAGGCGGTCCTTGCCCCAGAGGGTTATGCTCCCGTGACCGAAGTAGGCCACCAGAAAGGCGCCCTCGTTCAGTGCCTGCTCCACTTGTTTGGCCCCGTCCGGCGCGCCGGCTGGCGGCGAGAGCAGGGCAGTCTGAAAGGTGCCCAGTTGCCCCAAGAAGCGGCGGGCGTCGGCGGCGAAGCTGGCTTCCGCGCCGTCGGCCACGGCCAAAATGCGCTCCCGCCAGGGAAGGCTGGCTGCCTGCTGCTCGTAGGCCAACGTCTTTGCCACGACGCGCTGCACTTGCTCCGGCGTGCTGGCCGGAATGCGTCCCAGCGCCACGTCGGGCCAGGGGTCATCGTTGAGTTGGGCCAGGAGCGCGTCGCTGGCCGTCTCTCCGCCGAAGACGGTGAAGGCCATAAACGTGGGCAGCCGGTTGACCTCGCGCGCCACCGTCCATCCCTGAAAGTCGAAGGTGGTGTCGCCCACCAGCAGCACGTAGCGCGGTGGCGGGTCCCACGTTTGGGCAGCGTGCTTCAGGAAGGCTCGAATGGCGGCTGGCTCGGGCAAGCCATAGCCGAACTGGTCGAACACGGCCTCGACAGGCACGACTTGCACGCGCAGCCCCTGGGAGGATCGCCAGCGCAGCAGCGGATCCAGCGGTTCCAGCAGATCGGCCGGGCCGATGGCCACGTATTCGCCCCCGGTCAGTGCCCGCAGGTCAGGCGAAAGCACGGGGGCTTCCACGCGGTCGGGCCGCAGAGCTCCACTCTCGGTGACCACCTCGTACCAACGCCCCTCCTGGCCCGTGAAGACAACCTCGTCGCCCTCTTGCCGGACGCCGGTCAACCGTTGTGGCGCGAGGGGGTCGGTCACGTCGAAGACCTGGGCTGGTCCCTTCAAGCCGCGCACCCGATGGGGGCCGGTTCGCTCGGCCTCGAAACGCAAGCGTCCCACGTTGACCACAAGCTCGCGGGGATACGTGATAGCCACGCGATCCAGAAAACTGATGTCCACCGCGCCCAGGTCGCCCGGCGCCTCCAGGCGCACGGTGTTTGAGCCTTCCCGCAGCAAGCCAGCCGGAAGCGGAACTTCCACCACGTGCTCACCATCCCCGTCCCGCGCCACGTCACCCACGGGTTGGCCGTTGACAAAGAGGCGCCAGTGATGATCAGGGTTGATGGGGGCCTTCGTTTTGGCCCACAGCGTCACACTGAGGACGCCTTCCCCTGGTATCACGTGGTCCAGTGTTATCTCAGTCTCCCAGGTGGCCGGAGCAGCAAGTTGAGCCCAAAACCAGGGTGAGGTTCCACCAGCCAACGGCTGATACAGCCTGTTCTCCTCCGCCACCACATGGGCCAAGGAGGTCGTGATTTCCCTGTCCCCCTCAGGAGGCGCCGCAACGGCGCGCATGTCGGAAGACGGTTCGACCCCAAACTCAACCCACACCGTGTCCTCGCGGGTGTAACGGCTGGGCGCAGGCGGCGGCGCGTAGAAGTACAGGGCATCTCCTCCAGGCGGCACGAAAGGGGGCAGCTCTCGGTCACGGTATCGAAGGCGGATGCGTTGCCAGTCCACCGGCTTGGGGAGCCCCAGCACTTCCGGGGTGAGGCGATAGATGCCCGGCTGACTCACGTAGAGCTTGAGGGCCGATGGTAAGGTGTTCGAGATCGGCGAGTTGCTGGGGCCACTCTCGACAGAGGCGGCGGGCGAGGGCCCTCCCGAGGGCGCCCCACAACCGCCTGCCAGCAGCGCCACAACGCCCAGCAATCCGGCGAGCAGGCGAAGCCATTGTCCCGCCACGGAGGGATGCCTTGAGGACAGGTGTGTCGTCACACGTTCCTCCCGTTCACCACGAGCGAATCAACCACACGATCAGGCCAGCAGTCCACAGCGCCAGCACACCAGCCAGAACCAGCAGGAAGCGCCCCAGCACCAGGAGCCAGTCGAACGTGGGGGGAGGGGCTACGATGCGCCCAGGGACTTCCGGGCCTTGCTGTGCCTCCTCAGCGGTGAGAGGGGTGGGCTCCGCACCCGAAAGGGAGGGGGCCGGCGACGGATAAGCCTCCAAAGTGGGGCCAACAGCCGGATATGCGGCGGGTGTGGCGGTCGCCGGAACAGCAGTGGGTGTGCTGAGGCTGGCAGGAGGATACGCCGGAGGCGTTGCCGTGGGCGTGGAG
>WFWG01000338.1 GCA_015491235.1 Ardenticatenaceae bacterium | reverse complement strand
GGTCTTCCTCCCGAAGTCACCGGTATACCACAAGATTCTCGCGCCACCTGATCCACCCGTTCACAGTTGAGGTCATCGCCTCCCCTTTCACCCAACCAGCGAAGATCCTGCCAACTTCCATCACACCGTGTCGGACGTGCCGATCTTCGCCTCTCCCTTCACACCTCCATTACTCCCAGGGGTGTTTCTTTTTGAAACATATACCCTCAAATATGTTTCACCATGAAACAAGCGGCGTTGGTTTGTTGTATTCCCGTACCAAGAGATGGTATGATAGGGAATAAGATCAGGCGCGGCATGGGCTGGTTCCTCTCGTATCGTACAAATCCCACTCGAAAGGAGGCACAAATAACGCGAAAAGTGACGTTCTCCGGTGTTGACAGACAATGTGTTGATCAACTCGCTTGTAACGCACAGCGGGGAGGAGGACTATGAACGTCTACCTGGCTGAAGTCATCGGCACCATGATTCTGATTCTACTTGGTGACGGAGTGGTGGCGAACGTTGTACTCAACCGCTCGAAGGGCCAGAACAGCGGCTGGATTGTGATCACCACGGGGTGGGGTTTGGCTGTAGCAATGGCCGTTTACGCCGTGGGCTGGGCCAGCGGTGCCCACATCAACCCGGCTGTGACTGTCGGCTTGGCCGTCATTGGCAAGTTCCCTTGGGCTCAGGTACCGGGGTATATTGTGGCTCAGGTAATAGGAGCCTTCATCGGTGCAGTGCTCGTCTGGCTGGCCTACTATCCTCACTGGGCGGAGACAGAGGACCCGGCCCTGAAGCTGGCCGTCTTCTCCACGGGCCCGGCCATCCGCAACTACCCGCTCAACTTCATTACGGAGGTTATCGGCACGTTCATGCTGCTGTTGGGCGTGCTCTTCATCATTGATCCCAACAACAACTTGGGAGCAACCGGCTTGATTCCGCTGTTGGTCGGCTTCCTGGTGTGGTCCATCGGCCTGTCGCTGGGTGGTCCCACGGGATACGCCATTAACCCAGCCCGCGACCTGGGGCCTCGCATTGCCCACGCCATTTTGCCAATCCCTGGCAAAGGCGACTCGGACTGGGAGTACGCTTGGGTGCCGATTGTGGGCCCCATCGTGGGCGGCATCATTGGCGCGCTGGTCTACGCGGCCCTCTGGCCGCCAGCCTAAAGCGTGTCAAACGGTGAGCATGCTTTCTCCGTTGGGCCTTCGCCGAACAACCAGCCTGGCCGCGCTTTGATGATTAAGAAAAAGGAGGGAAGGAGAGATGAAGAAACTCATTAATAAGCCTGAAGACTTCGTACGAGAAAGTCTCGAAGGAATGGCGCTTGCTCACTCAGACCTTATCAAAGTCAACTTCTCGCCCACCTTCGTTTACCGGGCTGACGCGCCGGTAAAGGGGAAGGTGGCCGTGGTCTCAGGCGGTGGCAGCGGCCACGAGCCCATGCACGGTGGCTTCGTGGGCAAGGGCATGTTGGACGCCGCCTGTCCGGGTGAGGTCTTCACGTCGCCCACGCCCGACCAGATGTTCGAGGCGGCCAAGACGGTCAACAGCGGCGCGGGCGTGCTCTTCATCGTCAAGAACTACACCGGCGACGTGATGAACTTCGAGATGGCCGCCGAACTGGCCCACGCCGAGGGCATCCCAGTGCAAAACATCCTCATTGACGACGACGTGGCCGTGAAGGACAGCCTCTACACGGCCGGCCGGCGGGGCACCGGCACCACCGTGCTCGCCGAAAAGATTTGCGGCGCGGCCGCTGAAGCCGGCTACGACCTGAAGCAGGTGGCTGACCTCTGCCGCCGCGTGAACCTCAACGGCCGCAGCATGGGCATGGCCCTTACCTCCTGCATCGTGCCGGCAAAGGGCACGCCCACGTTCGAACTGGGCGAGGATGAGATGGAAATCGGCATCGGCATTCACGGTGAGCCGGGCCGCGAGCGCATGAAGATTAAGAGCGCCGATGAGATTACGGAGATGCTGGCCTTGGCCATCATTGAGGACGAAGCGTACACGCGCACCGTGCGCGAGTGGGACATGGAGAAGGGCGAGTGGGTGGAAGTGGAGCTGACCGACGAGCCCCTCAAGCCTGGCGACCAGGTGATCGCCATGGTGAACAGCATGGGCGGCACGCCCATCTCTGAGCTCTACGTGGTCTACCGCAAGCTGCACGAGATTTGCGAGAAGAAGGGCCTGAAGATCGTGCGCAACCTTATTGGTGCTTACATTACTTCACTTGAAATGCAGGGCGTTTCCATTACACTGCTCCGCGTTGACGACGAAATGCTCCGCTTCTGGGACGCGCCTGTCCACACGCCCGCCCTGCGGTGGGGCATGTAGCAGCACAAATCAAAGAAGCAGGAGGGTGTCCCTTGACCGTCACGACCATTCCGAAAGATCAGATTGTTCGCTGGCTGCGACGAACAGCCCAGGTTCTGGAAGAAAACCGGGACTATCTGACGCAACTCGACGCGGCCATCGGCGACGCCGACCACGGCATCAACATGGACCGTGGCTTCAAGCGTGTGCTCAGCCAGTTGCCCACCGTGGAGGACAAGGACATCGGCAGCGTCCTCAAGACTACCGGCATGGCCCTGCTCGCCAGCGTTGGCGGGGCTGGCGGGCCGCTCTACGGGACGTTCTTCATGCGAGCTGGCATGGCGGTAGGCGGAAAACAAGAGTTGACGGCCCAGGATCTGGTCACATTGCTTCAGGGAGCCGTGGACGGCGTGATTCAACGGGGCAAAGCTCAACCCGGTGACAAGACGATGGTTGATGCCCTGCTGCCAGCGCTGGAGGCATTACGGGAAGCCGTCGAAGCTGGCGACGACATTCGGACTGCCCTCGAGAAGGCCGTCGCTGCGGCGGAGAAGGGCATGAAGGATACCATTCCCATGCTGGCGAAGAAAGGACGTGCGAGCTACTTGGGCGAACGAAGCATCGGTCACCAAGACCCCGGAGCCACTTCGTCTTACCTGATTCTCAAAGCACTGCTGGACACGATTAACGAAACGGCATGAGTCGGGTATAATACGGTGCCATGAGGGCACAAGGAGGGAAGTTACAATGGCCAAATACGCAGCGGCTGTTGACCAGGGCACGACCAGCACGCGGTTCATGGTCTTCGACCACAGCGGCCAGGAAGTCGCCAAACACCAGCTCGAGCACGAGCAGATTTACCCGCAACCGGGCTGGGTGGAACACGACCCGATGGAAATCTGGGCCCGAACGCAAGATGTCATCAAGATCGCCATGGAACAGGCCGGGCTCTCGGCCAGTGACCTCGTTGGCATCGGAGTGACCAACCAGCGGGAGACCACGGTGGTTTGGAACCCGAAGACCGGCGAGCCCTATTACAACGCCATCGTCTGGCAGGACACCCGCACCGACCGCATCTGCAACGAACTGGAGCGGGCAGGCTACGCTGACCTCTTCCGCCAGAAGACGGGTCTCCCCATTGCCACGTACTTCTCCGGCCCCAAGATTAAGTGGATTCTGGACAACGTGGACGGCGTGCGGGCCGCGGCCGAGCGGGGGGAGGCCATCTTTGGCAACATTGACACGTGGGTCATCTGGAACCTGACGGGCGGGCCTGACGGCGGCGCCCACGTCACCGACGTGACCAACGCCAGCCGCACCATGCTCATGAACCTGGAAACGCTCGATTGGGACGACGAACTCCTCGGAATTCTGGGCATTCCGCGCCAGATGCTGCCCGAAATTCGCCCCTCCAGCGACCCCAACGTGTACGGCACCACACGCGCCAGCGGCCCTGTGAGGGGCGAAGTGCCCGTTTGCGGCGACCTGGGCGACCAGCAGGCCGCTACGGTGGGCCAGACGTGCTTCGACGTGGGCGAGGCCAAGAACACCTACGGCACCGGCTGCTTCATGCTCCTCAACACCGGCACGGAAATCGTGCCCAGCAAGAGCGGCCTCTTGACCACGGTCTGCTACAAGTTCGGCGACGAGCCGGCCGTCTACGCCCTGGAGGGGTCCATTGCCATCACGGGCGCGTTGGTGCAGTGGCTGCGCGACAACTTGCGCTTCTTCGACTTCTCCCACCACATCGAGGACTACGCCAAGACTGTGCCCGACAACGGCGGCATCTACTTCGTGCCGGCCTTCTCCGGCCTCTTCGCCCCCTACTGGCGCAGCGACGCCCGCGGCGTCATCGTGGGGCTGACGCGCTACATCAACAAGGGGCACATCTGCCGCGCCGCCCTGGAGGCCACGGCCTACCAGACGCGCGAGGTCCTGGACGCCATGAAGGCCGACTCCGGCGTGGAGTTGGCGGCCCTGAAGGTGGATGGCGGCATGGTCTACAACGAGCTGCTGATGCAGTTCCAGGCTGACATCCTGGATGTGCCCGTTGTGCGCCCCAAGGTGGCCGAAACCACGTCCTTGGGCGCCGCCTACGCGGCCGGCCTGGCCGTGGGCTTCTGGAACAACCTGGACGACCTGCGCCAGAACTGGCAGGTGGACAAGACGTGGGAGCCTCAGATGGACGCGGAGACCCGCGAGCGGCTCTACAAGGGTTGGTTGAAGGCGGTCGAGCGCACCTTCGGCTGGGTCGAGCAGGAGTAACCTCCTATGAGGCGCGTCCAGACGGAAGTCCTGGTCATCGGCGGCGGGGCCACTGGCACGGGCGTGGTGCGAGACTTGGCCATGCGCGGCTTCGACGCCATCCTCGTGGAGAAGCGTGACCTCACCCACGGGACCACGGGGCGCTACCACGGTCTGCTCCACAGCGGAGGGCGCTACGCCGTCAAGGACCCCCAAGCCGCCGTGGAGTGCATCGAGGAGAACCGCATTTTGCGCCGCATCATGCCCCACTGCATCGAGGACACGGGCGGCTTCTTCGTGGTCACGCCGTGGGACGACCCGGAATACGCGCCCCGCTTCGTGGAAGGGTGCCAGCGGGCCGGCATTCCCGTGGAAGAGGTTTCCATTGACCAGATGCTGCGGGAGGAGCCGCTGCTCAACCCGCGCATCTCCCACTGCTTCCGCGTGCCCGACGCCGCCGCCGACTCCTTCCTGGCCACCGAAGCCAACGCCGAATCGGCCCGGCAGTACGGCGCCCGCATCTGGACGTACCACGAGGTTACCCAACTCTTGCAGGACGGCAACCGCGTGGTGGGCGCGGTCTGCCACGACCTGGTCAGAGACGAGGAAGTGTACATCTACGCCGACATGGTGGTGAACGCCTCCGGCGCGTGGGCCGGCCAGATCGCCGCTATGGTCGGCGTAGATGTCAACATCATTCCCGGCAAAGGGGTCATGGTGGCCATGGCCCACCGCGTGGTCAACACGGTGGTCAACCGCTGCAAGATGCCCTCCGACGGGGACATCATCGTGCCCATCCACTCCGTGGCCGTTATCGGCACCACCGACGTGAAAGTCAGCGACCCGGAGCACTTCCCCGTCGAGCCGTGGGAAATCGAGCTCATGCTGGAGGAGGGCGAAAAGCTGGTGCCCGGCATCAAACAAATGCGCGTCCTGCGGGCGTGGGCCGGCGTCCGCCCCCTCTACCAGGAAACCGTCGTGCAGGACACGCGCGACGTCACCCGCGCCTACACGCTGTTGGACCACGAAGTGCGCGACGGTCTGGCCGGTTTCATCACCATCACGGGCGGCAAGTGGACCACCTACCGCCAGATGGCCGAGGTCACCGTGGACAAGGTGTGCGAGAAGTTCGGCGTCGAGCGCCCCTGCCGCACCCATGAAGAGCCGCTGCCGGGCGCCGAGCGAGCCCAATACCACTGGCTGGGGGCGCCGCTGGCCCGCGTGGAGCGGGAGGCCGCCTACGGCCACCTGGTTTGCGAGTGCGAATTGGCCACGGAAGCGGACGTCGTGCGGGCCATCACCGAGGGGCAGGCCCGCACTATTGACGACGTTCGCCGCGACGTGCGGCTGGGCATGGGGCCGTGCCAGGGCGGATTCTGCACCTACCGGGCAACGGGCATCTGGCACACTATTCGCCAGCCCCACGTGACCGAGACGAACGTGGCCCTGCGGGATTTCCTGCAAGAGCGCTGGAAGGGGCTCCTGCCGGTGCTGTGGGGCCAACAGCTCCGCCAGGAGCGGCTGGACGAACTCATCTACCTGAGCGTGCTCAACGCCGACCACTTGCCCGGCCCCAAGGCATCTCGTTTAGCACCGGTGATGTATCAGTGGCCGTTGGCCAGTGAGCAGTAAGTCAGTAATCAGTGATCAGTAATCAGTGACTGATTACTGACGGGAGCATCCGGGAGAGAGATGGGGGTTGGGGGACACCCCCCACGCCCCCCGGCAGAACGCGCCGGGCTAAAGCCCACCGCTACGCAGGGTCAAGCCCCCTGAAGGGGGCTCCCACTCCTGCTCTTGCAGCCTGCTTTAGCAGGCTTGTTTTCACAGTAGCCTGAGGCTTCAGCCTCAGGCGGAACCGACTGGAGGTCTTAAGTTGACGTGTATGGAGTTCTCCCCTGCACCCCGGCGACAGAACGTGCGCCGTTGGGTTTATTGGTTTAGGTGTTGTACGAACGGCAAAAAACGAAAAAAACGAAAAGAGATGTGGGGGGCCCCCCACACCCCCCAGCAGGGGGTGGAACCCCCTGCACCCCCGGAGTAAGGGCGCAGCGCTGCTGCGCCCCTGCTGGGCAAAACTTCTGCCCAAGGTAACCGCGCAACTCCTGTTCCTGATCACCCTCTATTGCCCACTGGGCATGGCCGGGATTTCGGCGTCGGGCACGAAGCCTTC
>WFWG01000337.1 GCA_015491235.1 Ardenticatenaceae bacterium | reverse complement strand
GACCCCCTGGCGCCCCGCTACAACGGTTTCTTCGACGCGGCTGCCAGCCATCAGTACAGTGCCTCGTGGCTGGGATATCGCTACACAAAGCGCGTTCGGGATGTGCTGGCTTCTGTGGGATGGGGGCACAAGCCCGTCTGGATTACGGAGAGCGGCGTGCCGGTGTGTGACGACTACCCCGGCCCGCCGTGTCCCAGCCCCTACCGTGCCAACCCGCTGGAGCAGGCGGCCTACATCTGGCAGAACGTCGCTTACACGCGCATGGCCGGCGGCGGTCCCATCTTCCACTTCCAGTTGCACGACGACTGCGGCAACGTAGTGGCCCCCAACTCACCGGACGGCTTCGGCCTGCGCAAGAACGAGCCGGACAGCTACTGCTCACCCGCCAACGCCGAGCCGCGCCCGGCGTACACCGCCTTCCAGGTGGTCACGCGCTACCTGAGCCGCACCGAGTTCCTGTGGGCCGACGTGCAGGACGGGACGGTGCGGCGGGTGGCCTTCTACGACCCGGCCACCCGCGAGCGTCGCCTGATGGTGTGGAACGTCGGGGGGGAGCCAACCGTGGGGCGCGTTCCCGCCACGGGTGATTCCGCGCGCCGGGTGGCCTTGGACGGCTCGGAGGCGGTCATCACGCCCGTAAACGGGGAATATCAGCTTGACCTGGCCCCGGCCACGAACCAGAACTACCCCGGCTCCTCGCTCTACACCATTGGCGGCCCGCCCTTCCTGCTGGTGGAGCGGGACACGCGCCCCCCTGAAGGCCAGGTAGACCTCCCGCCCGTCGTACCCCTTACTTTTACGGTCAAGTGGCAGGTGCGGGACCTGGGATCCGGCGTGGCGTCGGTGGCCGTGTGGGTGCAGCGGGAAGGGGAAGCCTGGCAACAGTGGCTAACCGGCCAGCCAGCTCGCGGCGAGGCTACGTTCCAAGCCCCTGCGCCCGGCCGCTACCGCTTCGGCGTGGTGGCCGCCGACCGGGCGGGGAACGGCCACACGGCGCCCACCGGCGTGGTCGAAACGCTGGCGACCGACCGGCCCGTGACCGTGCAGGTGCGCGGCCAGGTGGTGGACCTGCGCGGCCGGCCGGTTCCCCGCGCGCGCGTGTGGGTGGGGAACGCCCTGGCCTACGCGCGGGCCGACGGCCGCTTCGCGCTGAGCGTGCCCGCTGGCCGGTGGGACGTGCGCGTCGGCGACCGGGTAGTGCGGCGGGGGCTGCTCTTCACCGCCGACACAACGTTGACACTTCTCTTTCCCGCGACGTCCCGGGTTCTCAACGGCGACTTCGAGGACGAGTTGACCCACTGGACGCCGGGCGGCAGTACCCCGGCGACCGTGGAGACCTGGCCGGGCACACAGGACCGCGCCCTGCGCTTGGCTCCCACCTTCGTGCCCGACCCGTGCGGGTGCGTGCCGGGGGAGGACGGCAGCGTAGGGGGCAACTCCACCGTCTCCCAGCAGGTGCGCGTGCCGGACGATCAGCCGGCTCTGGCCCTCTGGTACCGGGTGGAGAGCGAGGAGACAGAGCCAGGCCACGACAAGTTCGAGGTGATCGTGGTGGACGAGCAAAACCGCGCCCACTACGTGTACGTTCAGGAGACCAGCAGCGAGGCTCGCTTCCTCTTCCTCGACCTGGCGCCCTTCGCCGGCCAGCAAGTGCGGCTCATCCTGAACCTCTACCAATCGTCGCCGCAGCGGCCCACCACGGCGTGGGTAGACCTCGTAACCTTGGGACGAGGTGTGCCTCCTGACGTGCCACCGGTTTTTGAGACCTTCCTGCCGCTGGTGTCACGTTGACATAATTGATGCGCAAAGAGGGAAGATTAAGGTGCGACGCATTTGCCAAGTGCGTCGCACCTTGCGCCTTCTCTTCTCTAAGAGTACAATTGTAATTTGAAGAATACGATCTCTGTAATCCGAAGTTCATGTGTGCCCTTCTTGAACCTTCTTTGCCTACTCCGGAGCGATGGTGATGTCCAAAGCACAGATTGAACAGATCGTGAAGGCGATATCTACCCTGCCGCCCGAGAAGGTGACAGAGGTATATGATTTTGTCCTGTTCCTCCAGGCACGCTATGGTCACCCTTTGCCCATTGATACCGGCGATGCTTGGAGTGAGGAGGACATCCACGACTTGGTAATCGCTACTCTGACCTACGCCGGTCAGACGATTTGGGCGGAGGAAGAGGCCGACGATGCAGCCGGGTGACGTGGTTACTGTCGAATTCCCTGGTGTTACAGGGGTAAAACGGCGCCCCGCGATCGTCGTCTCCACGAACATGTACCATCGTTCCCGCCCCGACGTCATTCTCGCGTTGCTCACCAGTCAGGTCGCCGATGCTACCGCACCCACTGATTACATCCTTCAGGATTGGGCTCAGGCCGGTTTGCGCCGCCCTTCAGCAGTGCGCATGTTCCTGGCTACGCTCCCGGCAACAGCGGTAACGGTCATCGGACACCTCTCCGACCGGGACTGGCAAGAAGTCCAGCAACGTCTACGCTTGGCGTTGGCCGTGCCATAAGAACGCTCCCTAAGTACAGCCGTGCGTAAATTCGCTTAGGCCATCTCTTGTCAACGGGCCAGCCAGCCGCCGGCCAACTTCTCGGAGACTCTGAACCTCTGGAAGGTTAGGGCGGGCGGCTGGGCAGCGCGCCCACGAGCACCCTTTCGACATTTTGCGCCATTTGTTCGGCTGAGAAGTGAGCGGCCACCCGCTCTCGCCCCCATCTGCCCATCGCGCGGCGGCGATCTGGGTCGGCCAGCAACGCCCACACAGCGTGGGCCAGGGCGTCAACGTCGCCCGGCGGCACGAGCAGCCCTGTTTTGCCGTGGACCACAATTTCCGGCAGAGCGCCGTGGGCGAAGGCCACCACGGGCTTCCCCGCGGCCAAAGCCTCCACGTTCACTAGGCCGAAGGGCTCCGGGTCACCGGCGTGCACGAACACGTCCATTGCTGCCAGGGCCGGCCGCACGTCGTGCAGGTGGCCGGTAAAGATGACTTGCTCCGCCAGCCCCAGATCTGCTGCCAGGCGCCGCAGGTGTTGGGGATACTCGTCGTCCACGCCGAAGAGAGCGCCGCCCACGACAAGAAAGCGGGCTTTGGGGGCCTTCCGCGCAACTCGCGCCATAGCGTGCAAGAAGCGGTGGTGCCCCTTCCAAGGACGCAATCGCCCCACGGTGCCGACCACAGGCGCGTCGGGCGGGATGCCGTGCTCCTGGCGGAAGCGAGCGCCGGCCGACAGCCGGCCAAAGTGGGTGACTTCGACGCCGTTGTAGACGACGGTGATCTTGTCGGAGCGGGGCAGGTGGGCGGCCACGGCGCGGGAGTTGGCAATGACGCGCGCGGCCGTCCCACAGAGAAGGCGTTTGCCCAGCACATCCAGCCGGGGCCAGCGCGGGCGCCCCTCCGAGAGCCAGAAGTCGCGCATGTGCCAGACGTAAGGAAGGCCTGCCAGTCGGGCGGCGGGGGCCACGTAGAGGGCTGCGCGCACGGTGTTGGCGTGCAAGAGCACAGCCCCAATCTGGCGCGCGAGCCGGGCAAGGGCGCGGGCTCCCCTCAGCCAGTCGGCCGGAAAACGTGGCGACCGGCGCAGCCGGGGAAGAGGTACAACGTGCACGGACACGCCTAAGGCCGCCGCCTCTTCGGCCAGGGGGCCGCTCGCACAGGCCAGGTGGGGTTGCCAGGCGTGTCGGTTCAGGTGCTTCAGGAGGAGCAGGAGGCTGCGCTCGGCACCGCCCAGGGCCGGGGCGTGGTCAACGAAGAGGATCGGCAGGGAGCGCGAAGTTACTGTTGGGCGGCCGCCCATACTTCGTCCACCGCCACTTCAAAGCCCGGCAACACGCGGGACCGGGCCACGGTTCCCGGCCCAAACTGGCCATATACGGTGTATTCGTCCTCTTTCAAGGTGAGCACGGTGATGCGTTGCGTTTGCGGGTCCACGATCCAGTATTCGGGGATACCGGCCCTGGCGTACTCCTGTCGCTTGACTTCCAGGTCGTGCTGGCGGTTTTCTGGGGAGACCACCTCGATGACCAGGTCAGGAGGTTCCCAGTATTTCTCGTGGCGCCGGTCGGCGTGCTCGGCCAGCATGACGGCAAGGTCTGGCTCGCGGTACTTGCCCGGCCACAATAACACTGGCAACGGGGCGAACAAGACGACAGCTCCTGGCAGGTGACGTTCGAGGAACATCAGGAGCTTTCTGTAGAGAAAAGCGACAATAAGCTGGTGGCTCTGTGTTGGCATGGGCAGCACCTCGATGTGGCCGTCGGAGAACTCCACGAGGCGGTTGGTGGGCAGGGCCAGGTATTCCTCCTCGCTCCACGTGCCCTGGCGCGGGAAGAGGTGCGCAATTTCCCAGGTCGGTTCGCCCATTTCGGCTGTGGGCGCGTGCTGCTTTTCCGTCATGTGGCTTTGACCTTTCCGGTTGAGGGTGTCTTTGAAAGAGAATTTAGCACAACTCGGCGGGTATGCCAATTGAAGGGTGTTGAATTGCCTGTGGCTCCTTATGGCTCAACAATCCGCGCGTACAGCGCCCGTGAGGCCGCGATGCCGGCAGCCGGTTCGCCGTCTCCCTCGTATTCGATTGAGACGGAGGTGCACCTGTCGCCCACCAAGGATAGAATGCGCTCATAAGGGAGCGTAGTTTCCCGGCCAGCGCTGTCGAAGGTGTAAGTTTTGAAGTGCATGTGCCGCGCGCGGGGGGCCAGCCGTGCCCATCCCGTTTCGCGGGCTTCGGGTGGCAGGTTGCCGGGGTCGAAACAAAGCCCCACGGCGCGATTGGCCCGCTCGCTGGCGGCGTCCAAGATGCGCAACAGGCGGTCAGGATCGGTGCTGATACCCCAGTGATTCTCTACCACCAGCGTGCACGCCGGGGCACGGCGAGCCGCTTCGTCGGCCAGAGCCGCCAGGCGCGCCACCACGCGCCCCTCGACCTCAGCAGACATGTCCGGCTTCCCGCCCAGCGTCAGCCGCAGGAGCGGGGCCTCCAGCACCTGTGCGGCGGCTACCCCCCAGTGCAAGTAGCGCCGTTGCCACGGCCAGAACGCCTCCGACACGCAGAGGTCGCTGTTCACCGTCCAGGCTATACAGCGCACGCGAGCTTCGTCCAGCGCCGCGCGTACCCGTTTCAGGTTGTGCTGCGTGTATCGGGCCAGTTCCTCAGGGGCACGCGGGTCACCTCGGTGCGCGAAAGCTGCCAGCACACTCTGCACGTGAGCCAGCCGTTCCGGGAGAGGCGAGGGCGGTTTTCCCTGCCCGAACAAATGCGCCTGGTGTACAACCCACCGCGCCCACCGGAACGCCAGCGCGCGGAGACGACTCAGGCGGGGCGGAGCCAGCATGAAATCGTTCAACTCCACAGCGCGGAAACCCAGCCGGGCAGCCTCCCGGGGCACATCGTGGAGGAAGAGGTTCCCAGCGTAGAAGGGGCCATGCCACGACCAGGACGAGACAGCCACCTCTTCGACAGGGGGCAGCGACATGGCTCACGCCTCCTGGCGGATCAGTTGCAGGGTGATCAGCGCGGCCACCTGCACCAACACCGAGAAGATGACCGCTAGCCAGATCACGTTGTCGTACAGAACCCCGATGATAGCGCTTCCGGCGAACCAGGCGAACCCGTACACCGCGTTGAACGTTCCATAGGCCGTGCCTCGCCGCGCTGACGGCACCAGGCTGGCCACGGCTGCGCGCAGAATGCTTTCCTGGGCACCCAACCCCACGCCCCACAGCATCACCCCCAGCAATGCTAGGGAGAAGTTCCCGAAAAAGACCAACGGCGCGAAAAGCAGACTCAGGACAACCGAGAGCGAAAGGACGCGCAACCCAAAGCGGTCGTACAGCCGCCCGAAGAGCAATGCGGTGAGGGCGTCGGTTGCCATGGCCACGGCGTACGTAAGGGGAATCCACGCGGCTGGCATCAGGTCGGTTCGTTCGAAGTGGTAGGCCAGCAGCGGAAAGTCGGCATATCCGGCGGCGATGAAGGCGCTGGCAACAAGGTAGATCCAGAAAGCCCGCGGCAGCAAGCGACCATCCGGTTCGGCTGAGGGATTCACAGCACGTTCGGCAAGAGTGTGAGGTGCTGGGTAGAGCAGGCGAGCAGCGAAGACCACGGCCATTGCCAGCACTGCCGGTGCAGCCAGCGTGGCGAAAGCCAGGCGGTAGTTACCCATGCGAGCGAGAATGCCCGCCACCACAAGCGGCCCCAACAGCGCGCCAATCTGATCCATAGCCTCGTGCAAGCCAAAGCCCCACCCGTGCCCCGTCTGCTCTGTGGCGTGGGAGAGCAAGGTGTCTCGTGCTGGCGTGCGAATAGCCTTTCCCGTGCGCTCCAACATGATAAGCAGCGCGGCCACTTGCCACGAGCCAGCTAGCGCCAGCAGTGGCACGGCCAGCAGGTTGAGCGCGTACCCCACGATGGTCAGGGCCCAGTAGCGCCGCGTGCGGTCGGCCAAGTAACCGAAGACGAAACGCAGGCTGTAGCCGATGAGTTCGCCGGCCCCGGCCACAGCGCCCACGATGCCGGCGCCGGCTCCCAACAGCGCCAGGTAGGGGCCGGTAATGCTGCGTGCCCCCTCGTAGGTGACGTCGGCCAGCAGGCTGACCATGCCGAACAACAGAATGAAGATCACAGCGTGGCGGCGTTTCATTCTTGTCCTCTTGTTGCTGTTTCCCGCGCGTGTAGGGAAAGGTGCCGCAAGTGGAGCGAATTGTCAAACAGGAGCAGAAGATGCAAGCCCCGATATTGCCATTCACGTCAGGAATCAGTATAATATAGGCACAATCGCATGTCTCAAATCACCACACACAGAGGCTGGAAGGAGATGCCGACAGATTCCAACCACACCAGCAACCACGTGTCAATGGAGGACTGGCTCGACGCTATCAACACTGTCCTTTTGGAGCCTGGTCAGATCCTTGAAGGCATCGTTATGCAGGTTACCCCGAACGAAGTGCTGGTTGACGTGGGCACAAAAGCTGAAGGCATCGTTCCCCGCAAGGACTTGGAGCGCCTCTCCGAAGATGTGCGTGCCGGTATTGTTGAGGGGGCAACCGTCCGCGTGTACGTTGTGCGCCCAGACGAAGACGACGACCACGCCGTTCTCTCCATTTATCGAGCCCTCCAGAACGAGGACTGGGACCTCATCGAGGCGGCTATAGCCAACAATAGCCTTATCGAGGCCACGGTGACTGGCTTCAATCGTGGCGGCGTGTTGGCTCACGTCGGCCAGGTTCGGGGGTTCATTCCAGCTTCTCACTTGACTTGCACCCAGGGGAAATCCTCTCAGGAGCGCGTGCGCCTGCTGCGCGAACTCGTTGGCGAGAGAATTCACGTCAAGGTGTTGGACGCTGACCGCCGCCGAGGCCACCTTATTCTTTCCCAAAGGGAGGCCGAAAAGCAACTCGAAGAGCGACGACGCAGGGAACTCTTGGAACGGCTGGAAGAAGGTCAAATTGTGCGGGGCGTCGTTACCAACGTAACTGACTTTGGCGCTTTCGTGGACTTGGGCGGCGTGGACGGCCTGATTCACATCAGCGAGCTTTCCTGGAACCGCGTTTCTCACCCCAGCGAAATTGTTCAGGTGGGGAGTGAAGTTGAAGTCTATGTGCTTCGGGTGGACCACGAGCGTCAGCGCGTGGGCTTGAGCTTGAAACGCTTGCAGCCCGAACCGTGGTCTCAGATTGCTGAGAAGTACAAGGTGGGCGATGAAGTTGACGTCACGATCACCAAAGTGGTTGACTTTGGCGCTTTTGCTCGGCTGGAAGGTGAGGAGATCGAGGGGCTTATCCACATTTCCGAGTTGGCGCACGGCCATGTAAACAAGCCCTCCGACGTGGTTTCGGAGGGGCAGAAGCTGCGTGTGCGCATTATCCGCATCGAACCGGAGCGAAAGCGCATCGGGCTCAGTTTGAAAGCGCTCCAGGCCGTTCCGGAGCCGCCTGCTGCTGCGCAGGAGGATACGACAACTGAAACAAGTGCTTCACAATCAGTGGACGACTCCACCAACGGTGAAGCCGTCCAAGATCGAGGTGACGGCTCCGGCGCAACCGTTGAATTTGCCAATATTGGCGCTGATGATTCAAATTAACAGTGGACAGTTGTCTTCCCGATAACTGGCCACTGTTCACTCACTGATTACTGAAACGAGGGACGGATAAACCATGGCAAACAAATTCGACCGGTTCACGAAAAAAGCACGTCGAGTCCTCTCACTGGCTCAGGAAGAGGCTCAAGCCCTGAATCACGGCTACATCGGCACCGAGCACCTGTTGCTTGGGCTGGTGCGTGAGGGTGATGGTGTAGCCGCCCGGGTTCTGCGGGACCTGGGCGTGGACCTGCCCAAAGTGCGGCAAGCAGTGGAGGACATTGTGGGGCGCGGCAAACGCACGACGGTGGGGCGCATCGGCCTTACGCCGCGCACCAAGCGGGTGATCGAGTTGGCTGTCGAGGAAGCCAGACGGCTAGGTCACCACTACATCGGTACTGAGCACCTGCTGCTCGGGCTGGTGCGCGAGGGAAACGGCATCGCGGCCGATGTGCTCGCCAGCTTGGGCGTGAGCTTGGAAGCGGTTCGCCGCCGCACGCTTGAGGTCATGCGGCAGGATCCGCCCCAGGCCGCGCGCGCCACAACGGCCCGCCAGCAGACCAAGACGCCACTCATGGACCAGCTCGGCATTGACTTGACTGAGGAGGCTCGCCAGGGCAAGCTCGACCCGGTCATCGGTCGCCAGCAGGAGATCGAGCGCGTCATCCAGATTCTCAGCCGGCGCACGAAGAACAATCCAGCCCTCATCGGCGAGCCCGGCGTGGGCAAGACGGCCATCGTCGAGGGGCTCGCCCAGCGCATTGTGGCGGGCGACGTGCCCGAAACGCTCCTCAACCGCCGGCTCTGGATGCTCGACGTGGGGTCGCTGGTGGCCGGCACCATCTACCGCGGTCAATTCGAGGAGCGCCTCAAGCGGGTTATCGAGGAGTTGAAGAACAGTGAGGCGATCCTCTTCATAGACGAGGTTCACATGCTGGTGGGCGCCGGTGCGGCCGGCAGTGCTGTGGACGCGGCCAACATTCTGAAGCCGTCGCTGGCGCGCGGCGAACTCCAGGTGATTGGCGCGACCACGCTGGACGAGTACCGCAAGTACATCGAGAGCGACGCCGCGCTGGAACGCCGTTTCCAGCCGGTTATGGTGGCCGAGCCCACCATCGAGGAAACCATCGAAATCCTCCACGGCATTAAAGAGCGCTACGAAGAACACCATAACCTGACCATCAGCGACGAAGCCATCCGAGCAGCCGCCTACCTCTCGGCCCGCTACGTGCCCGACCGCTACCTGCCCGACAAGGCCATTGACCTGATTGACGAGGCGGCGAGCCGGGTGCGCATGTACAAGATTCCGCGCGTGAAGGGGCTCCGCGAGACGTTCCAGGAACTCAACCAAATCCAGCACAAGAAGGAAGACGCCTTCACGGCGCGCCGTTACCAGGAGGCGGCCGAGTTGCACGACCAGGAGGTGGAGCTCCAACAACGCATTGAAGCCATGCGCATGGGCCAGTGGGACGAGGGGCGGCCAGTGGTCACCAAGGAGGACATCGCCGAAGTGGTCTCCATGTGGACTGGCATTCCCGTGGCCCACATGACGCAGGAAGAAACGCAGCGCCTGCTCCACATGGAGGAGGAGCTCCAGAAGCGCGTGGTGGGCCAGGAAGAGGCTATCCGCGCCATCTCCAAAGCTGTCCGCCGGGCCCGGGCTGGCCTGAAGGACCCCCGCCGTCCCATCGGCTCCTTCATGTTCCTGGGGCCGACGGGGGTGGGCAAGACGGAGCTGGCAAAGGCCCTGGCCGAATTCCTGTTCGGCAGCGAGGAGGCGCTCATCAAGCTGGACATGAGCGAGTTCATGGAGCGCCACAACGTCAGCCGGCTGGTGGGCTCGCCGCCGGGATACGTGGGATACGAGGAGGGCGGCCAATTGACGGAGGCCGTCCGGCGGCGCCCCTACAGCGTGGTGCTCTTCGACGAAATCGAGAAAGCCCACCCCGAAGCCTTCAACATGCTCCTCCAGATTTTGGAAGACGGAAACCTGACCGATGCCAAGGGGCGCCGCGTGGACTTCCGTAACACGCTCATCCTGATGACCTCCAACGTGGGCGCTGAGCTGCTCAACCGCCAGGCGGCCCTCGGATTCCGCAAGAAGTCCGAGGACGAGGAGTTCAAATCCGAGTACGAGGCCATGAAGGAGAAGGTGCTGGAGGAGTTGCGGCGGCGCTTCCGCCCCGAGTTCCTCAACCGGCTGGACGGGGTGATCGTTTTCCGGCCACTGCGACGGGAGGAGATCAAGAAGATTGTGGACATCTTGCTGCAAGACCTCCACAAGTTGCTGGCCGAACAGGAGCTGGCACTGGAGGTGACCGACGCCGCCAAGGAAGTGCTCGCTGAGCTGGGCTATGACCCACAGTTCGGCGCTCGACCGCTCAAGCGCATGTTACAGCAGCTTGTGGTGGATCCGATTAGCGAGGGGTTGCTGGCTGAAGAGTTCGAGCCGGGTGACCTCATTATCGCCGACCGCGCGGAAGACAAGAACGAAATTGTCCTCCGCCGTGAGCCCGGTGGAGCCCTTGGTGTTCTGGCGGGCGATGAGAACCTCGACGAGATCGAAGAGTTGTTCATGTCGGAAGAGGAGGAAGAGACGGACGGAGAGAAGTAACCTGTGGCGGTGTTTGGTAGCCTGGCCTGTGGGTGCTAACCCGAAGGAGACAAAATCGGGGGCAACTTCCGCTGCCCCCGATTGCTTTTGGCACTCAGCCAGACAGATTTTGTACAATCGGCGTGGCCGTGAAGGAAGAGGGAATAAATCAGCTTCCCGCAGGTGTCCCAGGCTGGGCGTAAGGGGAACGCAGGGCTACCCGTTCAGCAGCTTGTTCCAGGGCCTCCGGCGGGAAGAGCGCTTCCAACTCCTCGCGTTCGCGCCACACAGGCTCCGCCTGAAACACTCGCCCAAAGTGATAGGCCGTGCGGGCCTTCACGGCTGGCATGGAAACGGTGTGGCCCAGTTCACGCTCCATTGAAGTCACACCCCGGTCGCGCAACCCGCACGGGACAATGAAGTCAAAGTGGTGCAAGTTGGTGTTCACGTTGAGTGCGAAGCCGTGATACGAAATCCACTCCTCGATGCGGGCGCCAATTGCTACGATCTTGCGGTCGCTGTAACGGGCATAGGCGGAAGCCAGGGCTTGTCGCACGCGCTCGCCGAAGGAGTCGTCCAGTTCAGGCATGGGTTGGCCGCGCACCCACACGCCAATCACCTTCTCGATGCGCTCTCCCCGAATGCCAAAGTCGGCCAGCACGCGGATGAGCGCCTCTTGAATGGCCCACACGAACCATCCCACGTCTTTTGGCTTGGGAACGTGGCGCAAGTTCAAGATGGGGTACCCGACGAGTTGACCCGGTCCGTGATACGTCACATCGCCCCCGCGTTCCACCCGGAAGATTTGGAATCCCAGTTGTTCCAGCGTCTCCCGGGGTGCGACAATGTTGGACTCGTCACCGTTTCGCCCAATGGTGATGACGGGAGGATGCTCTTGCAGGAGCAACACGTCGGGGAAGTCGGCGTCGGCTTTTTTGGTAGCCACCAATGCGTGCTGGAGGTGCAATGCCTCGTCGTAGGGAATAAGGCCCAGGTCAACCACCCAAAGCGTGCGCATGGGTTACCTCTCCCCTTTTTCTCCGAGTCGTGCTCCTACGATTTGAGGATGCCCGCGCAGAAAGGCCTCGCCAGAGACAGCCTTGCGCCCCTCCAGTTGCACCTCGTCCAACACCAGCCAACCGTCCCCCGTGGCTACTGCCAGCCCTTCGGGCAAGGAGCGCACTTCGCCGGGCTGAGCGCCTTCAAGGGGGCGCTGAACGGCGTGAGCCCGCCGGATTTTAAGGAGCTTGCCGTCCCACGTGGTGAAAGTGCCCGGCCACGGGGTGTAAGCGCGCACCTGGCGCGCCAGAAATTCGGCCGGCCTGGTCCAGTCCACACGCCCGTCTTCCTTTTTGAGCCGCCAGGTTTTCGAGGCCTGCGCGTCGTCCTGTGGCTGGGGTTCGATTTCGCCTGCCAGCCAGCGGGGTAGCGTTTCGACCAGCAGTTCGGCTCCCAGGCGGGCCAGCTTCTCGGCCAGCGAAGCCCCTGTTTCGTCCTCGGCAATGGGAATGCGCCGCTGGGCAAGGATGGGACCGGTGTCCATCCCCGCGTCCATCAGCATAATCGTCACGCCTGTCTCCCGGTCTCCTGCCAGGATAGCTGCCTGAACGGGAGAAGCGCCCCGGTACTTGGGCAACAGGCTGGCGTGAACGTTGACGAACCCGCGCGGGGGGATGGCGAGCACGTTGGGGCGCAGGATTTCACCGTAGGCCACCACCACGCCCACATCCGGCGCCAGTTGGCGGAGGCGTTCCACGGCTTCGGGGCTCCTCAGGTTCTCCGGCGTCCATACGGGCAGGCCCAACCGCTCAGCCGCCTGTCGCACAGGAGAGGGACGCGGCTTCCGACCACGCCCGGCCGGCCGGTCTGGCTGGGTAATCACGCAGACAATCTCGTACTGTCCGGTCTTGGCCAGCGCTTCCAGGCTGGGCACAGAGAATTCTGGGGTTCCCAGAAAAACCACGCGCGGTCTGCGAGTGCTCATTTTCCCCACTCGTTTGGAGTGCAAGCGCACAAACTTTTCTCCCCGAAGGATACTCCAGATGCGCGGAAGCAACAAGTTGGGGGACCTGGCTCCATTAATTTTTCGTCAAACCAAACGCTGACCAAAAAGCAACCGCCCCGTCTATTTGACGGGGCGGCCCATTTCAGGTGGAGATGGCGGGAATCGAACCCGCGTCCGGAGAGTTCGCCCAGAGGCATCTACAGGCTTAGTCCGGTTGATTGGTTCTCGCGAGCCAGGGCTCAACCGGACAAAGCCGCTGACTCGCCAGCCGCTTGGTCTTTCGCCAGGCCGCGCGGCTCGGCCTGACGGCACCCCGGTTTGCTGTCACCCGCTCAGCACCCACCGGGGAAGGGTGCTGGCGGATGTCGCCGCGCTCTTAGGCGGCGAGGGCGAGTTGAGGTTCGCCGTTTATGTTTAGGTGCCCGTTTTAGGAGCCGGGCGCTCCGCCTGCAGCCCCTGGACGGCACCTCCCCGTCGAAACCGTTCATCCCCATGCACTTCAATTATAACTGGAGAGAGGGCATTGTCAAGGCCCATTGCGCTACCAGCCGTGGGGGACTATTTGCCCCTTCGTCAGTTTTCGGATACGATTTCCCTCCAAGGACGTCAGCAATAACATTCCTCTTGGCAGGAGCACGTATGCTGGTTGAACGCATCCCTGTTGGCCCGTTGCAGGTCAATTGCTACTTGGTGGCCCACCCCGAAACGCGGGAAGCCATCATCGTTGACCCGGGTGATGAGCCCGAGCGGATTAGCGCCCGCATTCGTGAGTTGGGGCTCAAGCCGTTGCGCATCGTCAACACCCATTGCCACTTCGACCACGTGTTGGGCGTGCAGGCTTTGAAGGAGGAATACAGCATTCCCTTCTGGATTCCGCGCGGTGAGGAGGCGCTCTTGGCACTGGCTCCTCAAGTGGCGGCTGAGTGGCTGGGGCGATTCCTCGCTGCGGCCCCGGAGGCAGACGCGCTGATCAGTGAGGGTCAGAATATCGCCCCACCTGGCCTCTCGCTGGTCGTCTACGAAGCGCCCGGTCACAGCCCGAACGGGTGCGTGTTCATTGGCGAGGGGGTGTGCTTCAGCGGAGATGTGGTCTTCGCGGGCAGCATCGGGCGCTACGATTTGCCCGGCGCAGACTTCAACGTGCTCATGCAGAGCATTCGGCGCATTTTCCTGCCCCTTCCCGACGAGACGGTCATTTATCCCGGCCACGGCCCACCAACGACCATGCGCCAGGAGCGCATGTGGAACCCGTTCATTCAGGCTTTGGAGCATGGAGAGGAGTGAGGAAAACGATGAGCGTCTCGATTGACACGTTCAAGGAAGCGATGAGCCGTTTTGCCTCGGGCGTTACGGTCGTCACAACCCGTGAAGGGGACACCGTCCACGGGTTCACGGCCAGCGCTTTTTGCAGTGTCTCCCTTGAGCCGCCCCTGGTGCTGGTGTGTGTGGCCCGCACGATTCGCTCTCACGACATGATGGCACGGTCGGGCATCTTTGCCGTCAACATCCTCAACGCCAACCAGCGCCACCTGGGCGAGCGCTTCGCTGGCTTGGTGCCCGACGTGCAGGACCGCTTTGCCGATCTGGCCTACGAAACGGCCACGACGGGCAGCCCCATTTTGCCAGACGTGCTGGCCTGGTTGGACTGCCGCGTGTGGGCTTCCTACGACGGGGGAGATCATACCATCTTCGTGGGCGAGGTGGTGGACGCAGGGGTCAACGAAATGCGGCCACCGCTGCTCTACTTCCACCGCCAGTGGGCGCAAATTGGCCCGTCAGAACGGGGAGCCGTGGAGTCGTGGCCGGAAGGGAAAGAGAAGTCCTCAAAAACTTAACGGTATTTCTTCCAATGGCGCGCGAAGCGCGCCATTGGAAGAAATATTCCCCTGTCACGGCGTGAGGAGCGGGCGGAACTTGTAGCCGTACAGGATAATTCCCTGGTCGCCCTCTTCGTACAGCTTGCGAACGACCATCTCAACGGGCATTCCGATCGAGACCTCGTCTGGGCTGATGTCGGTCAACTGGGCAGTCACCCGCACGCCCTCTTCCAAGTCCACCAGGGCCACCACATAGGGTACATAGTCCTCGTAGCCTTCGGGAGCCTGGTACACGACAGTGTAGCTGTAGACCGTGCCGCGCCCTTTGAACACATAAGGCTCCAGAGCACGCCCCTTACAGCGCGGGCACACCTGGCGCGGAGGGAAGTGCCGTTCCCCGCAAGACGTACACTTGGTGCCCTGTAGCCGATAACGTTGGTCTCGCAGTCGCCAATTGCGCGGGATGTCCATCGTTCAACCCTCCTACTTCGTGAGCCGTTCCAGGATGGTGGTGATCACTGTGGCGCCACTGCCGCCGATGTTCTGGGCCATGGCGTACTGCACGTCCGGGACCTGCACAGCGGCCGGCGCTTGGCCGCGCAGTTGCAGCACGCACTCCACCACTTGATAAAGTCCTGTGGCGCCCACGGGGTGACCGCGCCCCTTCAAACCGCCCATCGTGGCGATGGGGATGCGCCCTTGCGGGGTGATTTCCCCCTCGTTGGCCAGCCGCACCGCCGTGCCCGGCTCGGCCAGGCCGCTGGCCTCCAGCGAGAGGGCCGCCATGATGCTGAAGGCGTCGTGGACCTCGTAGACCCCAATTTCCTGTGGGGAAATCCCTGCCTTCTGGTAGGCCCGGCGGGCGCTCCGCTCCACGCCCTTCAGCCAGAGCGGGTTCTCGCGGTTGTCCAGCGCCACCGTGTCGGTGCCCACTTCGCAGGCTGCCACGCGAACGGGTGCCTCGGAGAACTCCCACGCCTTGTCGGCAGCCGCGACCACCACGGCGGCGGCCCCATCGCTCACCGGGCTGGAGTCCAACAGGTTGATGGGGTCGGCAATCATCTTGGCGGCCGCGTACTGCTCGCGCGTGATGGGCATACGGAACATGGCAAAGGGGTTGTGCTGGGCGTTGGCGTGGGCGTTCACCGTAAAGGCGGCGAAATCCTCTTTGTTCACGCGATACTCGTACATGTACCGGCGCATGAGCAGGGCGTTGATGGCCACAAAGCTCAGGCCCATAACGGCCTCGTAGTCGGCGTCAGCCGCCATGGCCAGCGCGTTAGTGGTACACTTGCTCGCCAACTCAGTCAACTTCTCCACGCCCACGGCGATGGCCACGTCCACCTGGCCCGACTGCACGGCCAGAACAGCCTGGCGCAGTGCGGCCGCCGCTGACCCGCAAGCCGCTTCTACCTTCACCGCCTCGATGCCCTCCAGGCCGGCGTACTCCGCAATGAGGGCCCCCAAGTGCTCCTGAAACCCAAGGGTCCCGCTCAACATGTTGCCGACGAAGAGGGCGTCGGCCCGGCGGATGTGGGCGTCGTCCATAGCGGCCAGAATCGCTTCAACGGCCAAGTCACGCAACCCACGGTCCCAGTGCTCACGTACCGGGGTCTGGCCGATTCCGACGATGGCAACGTCTCGCATAGCCTTCACCTCCCATCCATGCGCGCTGGCTATCGCAAGAACTTCCCGCGCCAGCGGGCGTATGTGGCGTAGTCCACAGGAACACGGCGTTCCACGTATGTGCGCGTGCGCGGCGCGCGGTTCCGAACCTCCTCGATGCGTTCGGTCACGAGGAAGCTCATGGCATCACTGCCGGCGCCAGACCCAAAGCTCGCCAGCAGGAGGCGGTCGCCGGGGCGAGCCTCGTCGAGCGCGGCTGTGAAGCCCAGCAAGGACGAACCGGCATACGTGTTTCCGACCGCTTCCACCAGCAGGCCGGCGCGAACCTGCTCCGGCTTGAACCCCAGGCGCTTGGCGACCTTGCGGGGGAACTTCGCGTTGGGCTGGTGAAAGACCACAGCGGCGAAATCGTCCGGCGTGAGGCCGAGTGCCTCCAGGAGCCCTTCCACCGCGTTGACGATGTGGTGGAAGTAGGCCGGCTCGCCTGTGAAGCGGTTGGCGTGTTCCGGGTAGTGCTGATGAGCCCGCCGGAAGAAGTCCGGCGTGTCGGTGACGTAACTGAAAGTCCCCTCCAGCACGGCCACCGCGCGCTCGGCCGGCCCGACAACGTAGGCTGCTCCACCAGCAGCGGCCGTGTATTCCAGCGCGTCGCCCGGTCGCCCTTGGGCGGTGTCCATGCCCACAGCCAGGGCGTAATCGGCCATGCCACTGCCCACCAGGGCCAGAGCGGCCTGGAGAGCCTCGGTGCCCGCCTTGCAAGCGAATTCCAAATCGGCGGCCAGGGTGGCAGGGGCAATGCCCAACGCTTGAGCGACCAGCGTGCCCGTCGGCTTCACGGCGTAGGGGTGAGACTCGGAGCCCACCCACACGGCGCGGATGGTGCCTGGAGGAACGTCTGCCCGGCGCAGGGCATTTTGCGCCGCTTCGATGGCCATCGTAATGGTATCCTCGTCCGGCCCAGGAACACTCTTTTCGGCTACGGGCAGCACGTCACTGTCCTGCCCACCGCGCCAGAGCTGGGAGATTTCCCGGGCAGCCAGACGGTAGCGGGGGATATAAGCCCCATATCCGACAATGCCGACGTCTCGGTTGGGCTTCATGGCGTTCATCGTCTCACCTCACTCGCTCTTCGTAGCGCGTTGGGAAAAGGGACTTGGGCGGAAGTGGCCTCCCGTTCTGCGGGCCTCAACGATACAGGTGCACACAGGCAAGCACCAGTCTGCACCGCCTTCCAAATTATAACGAGGAAGGACTGTCAAAAACTCTCAACATGCAAAAGTGAGAGATTTTGACACCGAATCCCT
>WFWG01000336.1 GCA_015491235.1 Ardenticatenaceae bacterium | reverse complement strand
CGTTACCAAATGCCCATGGATCCACATTGCACAGCCGGTCGCCGGGTAGAGTCCTTCCTGGGCAGAACTTGGCGACCGAAGGGAAGTGTGTATAATGCTGTGTAGCACAGTGGGGGACATACCACACGGGAGGTCATCGTGGGACGTTTTCATCGAGCCCAGGTGCTCCTGGACCCAGAACAGTATCGGCGCTTGCGGGACTTGGCCCGTACGCGCTCCCTGCAACAGGGCCGTCGGGTCAGCATCAGCCAGGTGATCCGGGAACTGCTGGACCGGGCGCTGGACGAAACGGCTGCCGAAGAAGCGCGAGCGCGCGCGGCCTTGCACGCCCTGCTGGCCTTGGGAGACGCTGTACAGGCTCGCCATCCTCAGCCTCTCCCCGAAGACTGGCTCACTCAGGACCGTGAGGAACTCGATAATGTCCGCTTCGCCCACCTCTTCCCTGGTGGTTGATGCGGGGGTAGCCCTGGTCACCGTGCTGCCCCACCCGTATCGGGAACACGGCCGGCGGTTCTGGCAACGGTGGCTGCGAAGACCGCAGCCGCTTCTAGCCCCCTACTTGTGGGTGGCCGAAGTAATATCAGGCCTGCGTCGGGCGGTATGGGAACGTGTGCTCACGACGGCCGAAGCGGATGAGGCTCTGGCTTTCCTCCGGCAGTTGCCGGTTACCCTCGTGCCGGATAACCAGTTGGCCCACCAGGCTCTCGCCTGGGCCGAACGGCTGCATCAGAAGCACGCCTACGACGCCTTTTACCTGGCTTTGGCCGAAGCCCGCGATGCCGCTTTCTGGAGCACGGACCGGCGACTGGTCAACGCCTTGCAGCAGCAGGGCATCGCCTGGGCCCACTGGATTGGTGAAGTGGCATGACGCTTGCCGTCACACTCGAGGAAGCGCCGCATGGGACAGGTCAGTGTTATTGAAGCTCTGGCCCAATTCGACCGCAGTCTGTTCACCGATGCCAGAGTGGACACCACCGCCCTCATTCTCCGCTGAGCCGGAGACCTCATGACGCGAGGCCCATCGCGGCGTGTACTTCCGCCTGGTGCACGCGCCCGACGGCGAGAGCAAGTGCCGGGCCTTTGAGGAGGCGATGGCCGCGTGGAACCAACGTGTGGGGGATACGGCCCATGGATGAGGTCCAGGTGCGCCGGTTGTTGGCCGAGGGAGAGGGGTTGGCCGTTGAGTTCAAAAGCGACCGCGGCCCTCTTACGGACGCCGAGTTACTGGAAGCAGTGGTCTGCCTGGCCAACGCTCAAGGCGGTGTGCTCTTGGTCGGCGTCGAGGACGACGGCGTGGTCACCGGGTTGCATAAAAAACACCACACCGCCCCTCACCACCTGGCCGCCTTCATTGCCGCCCGCACCGTTCCGCCGCTGAGCGTGCAGGTGACGTTCGTGAACCTGCCGGAAGGCACCGTGGCCGTGATCGAGGTGCCCAAAGCCAACCAACCCGTGGCCACCAGTAACGGGAAGATGACGATTCGCTACAGGGATTCGCGCGGCAAACCCGGCTGTCGCCCCTTGTACCCGTACGAGTTGCCCTCATGGTACGGCGACCGAGGGCTGCGCGATTTCACGGCCCAAGTGGTCTCCGGGGCCGAGTGGGATGACCTGGACCCGCTGGAATTCGAGCGTTTGCGGCGCATGGTGCGGGAGAACCCCGGCGGCGATACCGCGCTGCTCAATCTCTCTAATGAGGCATTGGCTGGGGCGCTGGGGCTAGTGAAACGGGATGAGACTGGGCGTTTGCGTCCTACCGTCGCCGGACTGTTGATCGCCGGCCGGGAACATGCATTGCGGGACTATCTACCTGCTCACGAAGTCGCTTTTCAGGTGCTCCACGGCACCGAGGTGGCGGTGAACGAGTTTCGCCGCTGGCCTTTGCTCCACATTCATGAGTGGCTTACACAGGCTGTAGACGTACGTAACGAGGAACAGGAGTTACTCATTGACGGGGTGCGCATCGGGGTTCCCCGCTACGATCGGGCCGGCATTCGCGAGGCCATCAACAACGCACTGGTTCACCGCGACTACACTCGGCTGGGCGCCATCCATGTGCAACTACATGATGACCACGTGCGGGTGAGCAATCCAGGCGGCTTTGTGGAGGGGGTGGGGCCGCACAATCTGCTGGTCACTGAACCGCGCCCGCGCAACCCGTTATTGGCCGACATTTTCAAGCGAGTGGGGCTGGTGGAGCGTACTGGCCGCGGTGTCGGGACCATCTACCGGGGGCAACTGCGCAACGGCCGCCGTCCGCCCGACTACACGCTGAGCACCGAGGTCAGCGTCTCCGTGCTCATGGACAGCGGCCCGGCCGATCTGGACTACGTGCGCCTCACCGTGGAGGCTGGCCGACGGCTGGAACGCGGGCTTGCCCTCGGTGAACTCTTCGCCCTCTGGCAGGCCCACCGGGAAGGTGTGACCACGCTGGACATGCTGGCCGAAGCGCTGCAGCGTTCGCCAGAACAAGTGGCTCAGGTGTTGGAAGATCTGGCACGAGAGGGGGTGTTGGATGTTTCACGCGGCTTGTATCGTATACCATCCACACTGTACGCCCGGGCTCAAGCAGCTGAACTCACCCGGTCGCCGGAGGAACGCATCCTGGCCTATGTTCGCCAACATGGACGCATCACTCGGCGCGAGGTGATGGTTCTGTGTGATTGTACGGCCCGACAGGCCGAGCATCGCCTGTCCAAATTGGTGAGGGCCGGGCGTCTTCGTCTTGTAGGCAAGGGGCGAAATGCCCACTACGCGTTGAGCGAGTGATGGATGATCACACCAAAAGTCCCACTGGAATGCCCGTTATGTGAGTTTTCGTGTGAGTTTTTAGGACAAAGACTTCAGTGAGGAGGGGACATAGATTGGGGGATGTAGCAGAACCTGTGGTTGGGTTGCAAACAACGGCGCGCCCATCAACTTGGCCCCGCTCTACGAACTGGTCCCCTGGTTGCGCAAAAAGAAGGTGGCCGGCCGCTCGGTGAGCAAACTGGAGGCCACCTGGCGGGCGCTGGAGGCCGGCGAGTACGACTGGGCCCACATGGCCATGCGCTACTGACCCGACCGGGTCAAGGAAAAGGCCCGCCACGACCGTTCCCTGGCGATTGCCCACGGCTTGGCTTGAGCAGGAGAGAGGGATGGCGATGAGCAAGTTTCAGAAAAGAGGAGGCGAGGACGTGGACTTTCCTCGCATGTCGGGAT
>WFWG01000335.1 GCA_015491235.1 Ardenticatenaceae bacterium | reverse complement strand
TAGTACTTTTGTACTCAAAAATTGAGTACAGATGTGTCTATACAAATCCACCCTTGGCCGGTAAAATAGAAAATGCACAAATCCCCGGGGGCAGTGTGAGGAAAAGGGACATTTGCCTTCCTGAGTGCCGCCGTGTTATGTTTGTCCTTTAACTCCTCCTCATAAACAGGGCTCGCGATCAAATTCCTCACACTGCCCTCATCCCCCCGCTTTGACAGGCTCGCCGGAACCCGTACAATTCCTCCGCTACTGATGTTCGTTCCCAAACACCGGGCGGAGTTACATGCAGCGCCTGTCTCACGTTTTGGTCCTTGTCCTGACAACCTGTATCCGCGCTGTGCGCTTGTTGCGCGCCAACTGGTATTTCCTGGTGGCCGGCCTTCTCGCCGGCCTGGCCTTCGGGGGCATATTCGGTGCACTTCAACCCACCCGCTACCGGGCCGTCGCCGTGGTTAGCCTTGAGCCGGAGGTGTTCAACTTGAGCACTGTGCTCTCCACGGGAGGGCTGATCAAAAACTACGCCCTGGAACTGAACAGTGAGCGCTACCTCGCCCGCGCGGCGAAGCGGCTGGGCTGGCCCGAGTCTCCCGCTGATCTGGCCCGACAGGTGCGCGTCGTTCCCGACCGAGAAGCGCTCACGTTGACCGTAATCGCCCACGCGCCCACGCCTGAACGTGCGGTCGAGTTGACCAACGGGCTGGTGCGCCTCTTCCGCGAGGACGTGGAGGCCACCAACCTAACTCGCAACCGGGTTGACCGGCTGCGGGTGGAGGTGGTGGTGCCAGCCTACGGCGTTGTGCGCGACTCGCCCCGTTGGGAGGTGTACGTGCCGGTCGGCGGCTTGAGCGGTCTGGTTGTCGGCCTGCTGGTGGCTGTGCTCGCCGCGTGGCGGCGACGAGGGCGTATCTCCTCACCGCAGGAAGCAGAACAGGTGCTGCAAGCACCCACGTTGGGGCTCATTCCGCGATGATCGCCTTGCAGAAAGTGACCGATGCCGCCGTCTGGGACGACGCGGTGACGTCGCTCCCCCTGCACCACGTGCTCCAGTCCTGGGCTTGGGGCGAATTCAAGGCGCGGTGGGGATGGTTTCCGCGCCGCTTCCTCTGGTACAAGGGAGGAGCGCCAGCAGCAGCCGCCCAGGTGCTCGTGCGCCCCATCCCGCTTACGCCCTTTCGCATGGCCTACGCCGCCAAAGGCCCTGTGCTGGACCCCTCCGACGAAGCGCTTGTTGCACGTGTGCTGGCAGACTTAGAGCACCAGGCTGTCCACGAGCGGTGGGTTTTCGTAAAGGTTGACCCAGACGTGCCAGCCGATCACCCCGTCTTCTTGGGGGCGTTGCGGGAGCGGGGGTGGCGCTTCAGCCCCGAGCAGGTGCAGTTCCGCAACACGGCGACCATTGACCTGAGCCCTGACGAGGAAACACTGCTCGCCAACATGCGCCAGAAGACCCGCTACAACATCCGCCTGGCCGCGCGAAGGGGCGTCATCGTCCGTGCGGGCAGCGTGGACGACTTGCCCTGCTTTTACGCCATGTACGCGGAAACGGCCCGACGGGACGGGTTTCTCATCCGCCCGGCGGCCTATTACCTGGACGTGTGGAGTGACTTCATGCGCCGGGGCATGGCCCACCTGCTGCTAGCTTGGTACGCGGACGAGCCCATCGCAGGGCTGATGCTCTTCCGCTACGGCGAAAAGGTGTGGTACTTCTACGGGGCCAGCACCGGAAAGCACCGCAACACCATGCCCAACTACCTCCTCCAGTGGGAGGCCATCCGCTGGGCCAAACGCCAGGGTGCTCGTGTTTACGACCTCTGGGGTGCTCCCGACACGCTGGACGAAAGCGACCCGCTCTGGGGCGTGTGGCGCTTCAAGTGCGGCTTCAAGCCCTGCTTTCGGGAGCAGGTGGGCGCGTGGGACTATTCCGCCTTCCCACCTCTGTACTGGCTTCTGGTGAGGGGGCTGCCAGCCCTGCGCCGCCTGTGGCGAACCTGCCGCCCGGAAGGGCGCGCGCCGTAGCGCCTTTGACCTTCTCCTCGACGCGGGGTACAATTTTCGGAGAAGGACCCCCCGGTGGGAGGGAAGTCCCATGAGCTTCGACCAAGCCTCGCCCTTTTTGCAGCTTCTTAAAAACCGCATTGACTTGCGCTCCATCCCCTTTAGCGAACGCGGATCACGCTTGATGCTCTTTTGTCCCGACGGCTACCTTGCCGTCCGCCTGGCAGAGCGGTGGTTCAAGCGAGACCCGCACATCAGCGCCTACCGCAAACGTCCGCCCCTGATAGACCGCTGGCAGTTTACCGATGCCGACGGCCAGCCTCTCCCCCTTGAGACGGTTACGTACCCGCACAAAGTGGAGTGCCACACGCCGGTTGGCGTGTTCACCGTTGCCTTTGTGGACGCGGAGACGTTGCTGGTGGCCCTTCCTGCCGGGCGCACGGGCATGACGTTTCAAGCTCGCCTGGACGAGGGCCGGACGGACCGGCGCGGGGGCGTGTTGCGGCTGACCGGCCAGGTGCGGCGCAACATTGCCTACACCACCAACGCTCACCTGGTGCGCAACGAAATCCGCGCTCTTGGCCCGGGAATCCAGGAGTTGCGCTTGCTCTTCGACGCCAGGCCGGGCGACGCCCTCTTGCTCCACATTACGCCCCGGCTGGGGTTCAACCGCTGGGTGCCGCATCCGCAAGAGGTGGTCGAAAGCGCGGCGCGGCGCTGGCACGAGTGGTTCGCTGCCGTTCCACCAGTGGCGGATCCGTTCAGGAGCCAATATTACTACGCCTGGTGGATTATGCGCTCGGGCCTTATCTCGAGCCGCTTCTACACTACCCGCGAGGCCATGACGCCCTCAAAGGTGCACTACGTGGGCGTCTGGCAGTGGGACGCCTACTTCCACGCGTTGGCCTACCGGCACGTGGACATGAAGCTGGCGAAAGATCAGATTCGCATTCTGTTGGACCACCAGCGCGAAGATGGCATGATTCCCGACGCCGTCCACGACGAGGGCATCATCACCCGCCTCACCTTTCCCGTGGAAGCCGACGTAACCAAGCCGCCCCTGATTGCCTGGGCCGCCTGGAAGCTCTACGAGACCGACGGCGACCGTGAGTTTCTGGACGAAATCTACGAGCCCATCGTGCGCTGGAACACTTGGTGGTTCAAGTACAACGACCTCGACGGGAATGGGTTGTGCGAGTACCAGCATCCGTTCTCGTCCGGCCTGGACGATAGCCCTCTTTGGGACGAGGGAATGCCGGTGGAATCGCCGGACCTGAACACGTATCTCTGCCTTCAACAGGAGGCGCTGGCCCGCATGGCCGCCGTCATTGGCGAAGAGAAGGACGTGGAGAAGTGGAAGGCGCTGGCAAACAACATCGTGGAGCGCATGATCCAGGTCATGTGGGACGAGGAGGCAGGGTACTTCTGGGCTCACCGCTACGGGCGCCGCATCAACGTGCGCACGCCTTTCAACCTCTTTCCGCTTCTCACTGGTCGCCTGCCGCGCAACATCACGGACCGCCTGGTGGCTCACCTGACAAACGAAGAGGAGTTCTGGACCCGCTATCCCGTGCCCACTGTAGCCCGCAACGACCCCAAGTACGATCCGCTCACGATGTGGCGGGGGCCGACGTGGATCAACGTCAACTATTTGATGATCGAGGGGTTGCGGCGTGCAGGATACGAGACGGTGGCCCGAGAGTTGCGCGACCGTACCCTTGAACTGGTCCAGCGTCATCGCGACATTTACGAATATTATCATCCGGAAACGGGCGACAGGCCGCCCCGGGCGGCACCCATTTTCGGCTGGTCGGCGGCGCTCTTCATCGAGTTGGCGCTGGAGGCGTCGCAGGAACTGGAACGAATGACCACTTGAGCCGAAGGGAGCCCGTCAGGGCACAGTGCGCTGCCACTCAACTCGGAACTTGGTGGGCTGTTCTCCCTCGCAGGTGGGCGGAATTTCGAGGGCGATTTCGGCACTGCCCCGCTGGTCTCCCTCCATGACCACCAGGTGCCACAGCCCTACCAGGTCGGGGCCAACCTCGCGCCCCAGGAATACTTCCCAATACCCCTCTTCGTTGGTGGTGGCCGTGCCACCGACGAAGGTGCCGTCGGGGGCCTGGTGGAAGATGCGAATGCCCACGTCGGGACGGGGGGAGCCGTCGGGGTTGTAAGCGTACCCGAAGAAGCCGTACCAGGCGCAATCCACGCCTCCCAAAACGCTCTTGAGCTGGTAGAGCGGAAGGGCCACCGGGGTGACCAGCGCTTCAGGGGTCGCCGTGGCCAGCGTCGTTTCGATTTGAATGACAATTGGGGTTGGAGTGGGCACATCGGCCACGGTGAACGCGGCCTCGGCGCGCTGGCCGCTCGTTTGGCCCACAGCTTCCACCCGGTAGCGTCCCTTGCCCCCTTCCGCGGCGACCTGGTAAGGGAGTTGAAAGGTGCCCCGCTCGTCGGTGCCAGCCCGCACGACGTGGGGACTGACTTGGGCTGCGCCCGTGACCGAAAGGGTCACGATTTCGTTGGGGCCGAAGCCGCGTCCCTCGAAGAGCACCACGCTGCCGGGGGGCGCCTGGGCGGGCACCACGTTCAGCACGACAGAGTTGGCCTCATCCGGGGGGGCTTCCACGGCGGACTGCCCCGGTTGGGAGACGGGCGTCATTTCCGGCAGGTTTCCGGGCCGGCCTACCAGAATAGGCGTGATGGGCACGAGCGTTCCGGTTGTGGGAGGAGGAAGAAAAGCGTTCAGCGGCCACTGGCCCCCTTGCCACCACCAAGCCAACACGCCCACACCCACAACAGCCAGGGCCACGAGAAGAAGGGGAGCACGCGCGGACAGGTGTCTCCTCACGCCTGTTCCTCCGCCGTGGCATCCAGTTCGGCAACATCTTCGACCGCTGAGGCGTTGAGGCGCTCCAGCACGTCGAAGAGGCCGGTCAAGTCGCGAATCAAGTCGCAGTCCACGGGAGCGGGGCGCCGCGAGCGGTCTATCATCACGGGATGAATGCCGGCGGCACGGGCACCCAGAACGTCCGTCAAATACAAGTCACCCACGAACACGGCCTCCTCGGGGCGGGCTTGGGCGCGCCGCAGAGCCTCCCGGAAGAGTGCGGGGTCAGGCTTGCCGGTTCCCACAATGGCACTGACGACCACGAAGTTCAGGTAGCGGGCCAACTCGAAGTGGGCCAGAATTTCCAGGAGTGTGCTTTGCCAGTCGCTCACGACACCCAAGGTGTAGCCTTCCTCGTGCAGGCGGCGCAATACGTCTTCCGCTTCCGGATAAGCTTCCCACATCTCGTGGGTTAAGTAGGCCTGGTAGAGCTTTTCCGCCAAGGGCTTGCGCTCCTCCGGCGGGACGCCCAGTTGACTCAGCATCGTATCGTAGAGGAGCATCCAGAACTCGTAAATAGTGTGGTCGCTGCCCCACAGGTCCAAGTCGCGACCCAGTCGGCGCCACAGTTCGTCCATCGCCAATTGGACGGCTGCTTGAATCTGTTCGGGCGTCGCCTCCAATCCCAGCGCTTTCAGCAACGTTATTGGCGACTCGTTGGGGCGCAACAGCGTGTAGCCCACGTCGAAGATGACCGCTTTGATTTTCCGGCGATTTGGTTGGGTCATTGTTCGTTTCCTCATTTATCAAGACTTACGCCGTTGGGTGTTGTGCGAACGGAAAAGAGGAGTGGGGGGACACCCCCCACGCCCCCCGACTGCTCACTGTTCACCGGCCTTGCAGAAAGGCCCACACCCGCTGGAAGACCTCGTCGGGCGTAAGGCCCGTGGTGTCAACGTACAGGTCCGCGTGCGCGCGAGCGTGAGCCAGGCGACGGCGCTCGCGGGCCAGCTTTTCGTCGCCCAAGTATGCTTCTGGCCGACGGCGGCGCAGTTCGTGGTTGGCCGCGTCGAGGTAGATGAGCACGTCTGGCCGGGCGAACCGTTGCCACATGTAGGGCACGTCGGAATGTTCCTGGGCCGGCGTGCGCACGTCCAGGCCGCGCTCGCGCAGGCGGGCGGCCAGTGTGCTCTTGCCGCTGGCGCACGGCCCCACGATTGCCAGGCGCACCGGTTTCTTCAGGGTCCTATTTTTATGTTGTTCGTGCAACGCCTCTCCTGACGGCTTTCTCCTGCCGCTCACGGAATGGGAAATTCGACGTGCAGCCGTCGGATTTCATGTGTTTCCGTGTGCGGTCGAATGAGCAACACGACCACGCTCATGTCGTCACGCGCCAAACCGCCTTCCAGTTCAAGGGCACGGCTGAGGAGGCCGTCGGCCACGGCCTGGGCCTCGGTGGCCTCGACACCTTTCGCCAGCAGTGCAGCGCTCTCGGCATATACGTCGAGCGGCCTTTCCTTTCGCAAGCCGGCCTTCATGAGGCCGTCGGTGAAGATGACCGCGCCCAGCCCCACTTTCAGGGGATACTCCACGATGACCGGCCGCGTTTGGCGGTAAAGGCCAATGGGCTGCGCTGGCTGGTCGAGCCACTGCAAGCTCCCTTCGTCAACCAGCAGCGCCGGACACTCGGTGTTGCGGGAGATGACGAGCGTGTGCGTCTGCAAGTCCACGCTGAGGATTTGCAGGTCGGCTCGTACCTGGCCGCGCCGCACTGAATAGAGGTAATCGTGGGCCGCACGGGCGGCCACACCGTCGCGGGCGCCTTCGGCCAGCAGCGTCACGGCCTTGCGGGCGGCAATGTTGGAGATGAGCTTGGCTGCCCGCCCGGAGCGCTGGCCGTCGGCCAGCACGAAGGAAAGCCCTCCGTGGGGGCGTTCCACCATTTCCAGCGTGTCCCCACTTTCCCGGCTGGCGTATTTTCTGATTTTGGCCACTCCTACGTCAACAAGCATCGTTACTGTACATTCAGCAAGAGGACTTACGCAGTTGGACGTTGTGCTAACTGCGATGGGGAGAAGGGACTGGGGGGACACCCCCCACGCCCCCCGGCAGGAGGTGGAACCCCCTGCACCCCCGGAGTAAGGGCGCAACGGCGCTGGGTCCAAATCTGCTTCCCAAGGCAACCACGTAAAATTCCTGTCAGCAATGGATAGTCTTCTCCTTCTGGCAGCCCCATCACGGGTACGGGGCGGGTGTGCTGGTGGCAACTGGGCTAGGGTACGGGGCGGGCGTGTTGGTGGCCCCCGGGCTGGGATAAGGAGCTGGCGTGTTGGAAGGCGTGGGCGTGCTCCGCTCCCCCGGAGTTGGCGTTGCCTGCGCCGTGGGCGTTGCTTGTCCGGTGGGCGATGGTGTTGGCGTGTGTGACGCCACCGTCGGTTCAGGCGTGGCTGTGGAGCCTTGCCCAACAGTGGGCGTCGGCGTTCCTTTGGGAGGAACAGGCGTTGTGGCCGTCGGCGTAGGAGGTGGCGGCACGGGTGTTCTGGTGGCCCGTGGCGGCAAAACGCCCGCGCTGGTTGGGGAAGGTGGCGCTGTTATGCCTTCAGAGCGCTGGGGGCCTGTTTCCCCAAGGGGCTGAGGGCGCGTTGGCAACGGCTGGGTTTCTCCTGGCATCCGTGTGGGAATTAAAACGACCTCGGCTGGCCGCGCTCCATTCAGCCACACGATTACCCCAAAGATGACGACGAACAGGCCCAGCAACAGGACAGCCACTTCGGTAATCATGACGAAAACAGGAAAACGATCCTCCCACCAATCCACAGGTTGCTCCGTTCGGACTTCGTTGGTTTCGCAAACCCAGCTCGTATTACAGGACGTACGCCGTCGAGTGTTGTTGTGCGAACGGCAGAAGGGTGTAGAGGTGCAGCCAACGCTGCGCCCCCAGGGGGACACCCCCCACGCCCCCGGCAGGGGGTTCTATCCCCTGCACCCTCACTAGTATTATACTCAAGAGAAGTTTGAAAGCGAGCGGGGAGGGGCTGTGCCTTCTATCGCCGCATAGAAAGAAACAGCCGGCCGTCGAAGCTTCGACGGCCGGTCGCATTTACCGAACAAGATTGCTGGCTATTGAGACAACCACGCCTCAATCTGGTCCGCTGCCAGCGTGTGCCACACCAGTTCGAGGTGATTCAAGTGCAAGGTGGCTTGTCCAGCCACATTGCCGATGCCACCTGTGTCTCCACAACTGGCGAGGAAAATCACCCCGTCACTCGGCCCGGTGTGTTCGTTGTGAACTTCGGGAATATCGGCTGTGTCACCACAAAGCAGGTACGTTTGCACCGTAGCGGGAATTCCCGCGTTACGGATAGTGCTAACCAGGCCGCCTTGGTTAATAGCAGTCTGAATACCGGGGCTGTAAGATACATATCCCCACCCGCCGTAGTACGTCGTGTACCAATCTTGCTCCAGAACCGAGAGGCCATACACGCCATCCCAGCGGTAGAGCATCTGCTTCTGGCCGGGGAAGTAATCGCCGCTCGACGTGGTGTAGATCGTCAATTCTGGATGGCTGTACCACCATCCGTAGCAGACCAACCAAGTGTGAGCGGCGGGATAATTTCCGTTGTATCCACATTCGGGATAACTCGCCACCGAGGGCAGAATACCATGTCGGAAGGTGTAGTCAATGCCCTTGTTAGGTGTGCCCACGAGAATGAGCTTGCGCACGTTGCCCGCGTAGGGCACACCGCCCGATTTGTAGACGCTGGATACGTATTGGCGTGTTGCAAAGCCCCCCTTGCTGTGGGCAATAACATCAACTTGGCTTGCTCCCGTCCGGTCCTTGATAATCTCGATAGCGTCATAAATTTGCTTCGCCCAGTAATAGTTATCTCCGTGCATGTGGGGGAAATTAATGGCAAACACCTTGTAGCCTTTGCTAACAAGATATTGCATCAAGCCGGTTGAGGGGCAGGTGTCATTGCCGCAGCCGCCCAAGTCGGGTTTTGCCCAGGCCCAGTCGGCGTTGTGAAGGGCACCGTGAACCAGTAGCACTGGTACTGGTTTGGACCCCGTGTCCCATCCGGGCGCGTAGTAGAGCAGAAACCGGCCTGAGAAGGGGCGCGCCGTGCCGAAGAACGTCTTTCGTTGGCCCGTCTGGTCGTTGCGGCCGTCCGCCAAATAGTCCTCAGCCTGAAAGAGGGAACTCTGATCCAACCAGCGTTCGACCTTTTCCCATCCGTAGTCAACGGTCGTAAACGTGGCTTCGAGCACGAGGTCGCTGGGCACAGTTGCTTCAACTGGTTGGGTGGCAACGGTTGAAAGAGCAAAGGAGAGCAACAAAACGAGCATAGCCAACTGTAGCCTGCGACGCACCATGATTCCTCCTTTATTTTTGATTTTGTTTTACTTGGATGATAGCGACGGTTTGTCTTTTGTGCTGCTGTGCGCGCGCCAGCGGTTCCAGGTGCCCACGATGCCGTAGGGCAAGAAGAGCACGATGAGGATGAAAACGACGCCGAAGACTAACGGCCAGCGAGGACCGAAGGTGCGGCTGAGGACGTACCCCAGCAACTGGAGCACGCCGGCACCCAACATAGGACCTACCAGTGTGCCCGCGCCCCCGATGATGGTCATGAGCAGCGCGTTGATGGTGGTGTTGACGCTGAGGACGGCTGGGCTGGCGTTCAGGTTCCACAGGGCGTGAACCATGCCTGCCAGGCCGGCCAGCACGCCGGAGAAGACGAACGCAATGAGCTTGTAGGCGAACGTGTTGTACCCCAGCGTGGCTGCGCGCGTCTCGTTCTCCCGGATGGCCACGATGACCCGTCCAGTGGGCGAGTTGACCACCCGCCGCGCGATCAGGTAGACGATGAGAGCGAAGCCGAGGGCCAGATAGTAGAAGCGGAGACGTTGGTCGGTGGGGTTGATGAAGTCGGGCACGGGGATGCCGTGCAGGCCGTCTTCCGCGCCCGTCCAGCGACGAAAGTCCGTTGCTTCCGAGAGGATGTAGAAAGCCTCTGCGAAGGCCAGGGTGACCATCGCGAAGTAGACGCCCTTCACACGGAGCGAGACGAGGCCAAAGAGTACTCCCTGCACGAACGTGATGAGCAGCACCGCCAGGAAAATCTGGCCCAGCCCCCACTCCGCGTGTTTCAACAGCATGGCCGTGGCGTAGACGCCTGTGCCGAAGAACATGGCGTGGCCAAAGGAGAGGATGCCGGTGTAGCCCATAAGGATGTCGTAGCTGAGGGCGTAGACGGCAAAAATGTAGGCTTGAATGAGCAACCCCTGCCAGAACTTGGGGCGTCCGGCGTCTGGCGGCTCACCGGTGACAAGGCTGGCCAGAAAGGGGAAGAGAGCCAGGAAGAGCACGACCATCAGTCCTTGAAGGTTCCACCGCCTGGTTGCCTGTTTTGCGCGCACGTCGAGTGTTCCGGGTTCCACCATGCGTTACTCCTCTTCCCCAAAGAGTCCTGCCGGGCGAACCATCAGCACAATCGCCATGATGAGCACAGTGGACGCGCGGGCGATGGAAGGCGACATGCGAACAGCCTTCTCCATCCACGGCAAGCTCACGCCGCTCAGCACAATGTAATCGCCGAAAGCGCGGGCCAATCCCACCAGCAACGCGCCCAGCGCGGCCCCCGGCACGCTTCCCATGCCACCGATGACCACCACGATGAAGGCTTGCAGCATGTACTCCAACCCCATCTCCGGGTAGACGCCCACGAAGGGCGCGGCCGCCACACCGCCCAATGCGGCCAGGCCCGCTCCCAGCGCGAACACCAGCGTGAAGACCTGTCGCACGTTGATGCCCAAGGCTTCCACCATCTCCCGATCCTGCACCCCAGCGCGAATGATCATGCCCAGGCGCGAACGCCGCAGGAGCACGATGAGGGCCACGAAGAGCAGCACGCCCAACACGATGACGAAGAGGCGATAGGTTGGGAAGGAACGGCCCAGCACCGTCACCGAGGCGCACTGCTCGTAAACCCAGGCGGCCAGGGACTCGGACCGGCAGGGTTGCCCGAACCATCCCGGCTTCTCCATGCGCTTGGCCCCCACCCCCCAGATGGCACGGGCGACCTCATTGCCCGCGAACACGATGCCCAGCGTGAGCAGCACTTGGTAGATGGGGCGCTCGTAGAGGGGGCGAATCAGGCTCCACTCCATCAGCGCGCCAGCCACCGCACCAGCTAAGGTGCCGACCACAATGGCGCTCACGAACTTGGCGTTGGAGCCCCAGCCTGCAACGGCGCTTGCTAAAGTTGGCCCTTGGGCGTCGAGCAGCACCGTCACCAGCAGCAGGCCCACGACCGCCACGCCTCGCCAGACCAGGCGGCGGTGCGGTGGACGCACCACCGGCGGCCGGAACGCGCCCAACCCCACGGCCAAGCCACCTCCTGCTGCCAGCAAGAGTGTGAGGGCTTGTGGCCATCTCAACCATTGCCATGCGGTGACGCCTATGAGCGCCACCCCGACAGCCACCAGCCACCGGCGCGTCCACCGTCCGGGCCGCCTGTCAGGAGACCAGTTCAGCCACCACGCGGCTGTGGCGCTGCCCCCGGCCACGGCGAGCACGAGCCCGGCCCACAACAGCAGCCCGTGAGGGTTCTGAACCCAAGTCCAGGCCACGTAAGCCCCCAGCATGAACAGGGTGCCGTGGGCGAAGTTGAGCACGTCCATCAGGCCGAAAATGAGGGACAACCCCGCCGCAATGAGGAAATAGAGGGCACCGAGCGTTAGGCCGGAAAGCAGGGTGGCCACCAACGTTCCGGGCTTCATCGAGCGGCCCACCAGCCCGATGCCCACAACGGCTATGGCTAGCGCGATGAGCACGGCCCGATACCGTCTCATGCTTCACCTCCCACAGCCACGCCCAGGTAGCGGTGGACGGTGGCCGGATCGTTGGCCAGCTCCTCCATGGTGCCCTGGCACACCGTGCGGCCATCGTCAACGATGACGAACGTGTCGGCCAGGTGCCTGGCCACGGCGAAGTTCTGTTCCACAAGGAGCACAGTGGTCTGCTCCCGCAACTGGCGAATGGCCTCCACCAGTTGTTCCACCAGCACGGGGGCCAGTCCCTCGGTGGGCTCGTCAATCAACAGCAGGCGGTTGTCGGGCACCAGCACCCGCGCGATGGCCAGCATCTGCTGCTGACCGCCCGACAGTTGGCCGCCCTTTAAGTGGCGCAGGCGCGCCAGGTCGGGGAAGAGGTGGTAGATGAAGTCAGCTTTGCGCTTCAAGTCGCCCTTGCGGCGCTCGGCCAAGTGCAAGTTTTCCTCGACCGTGAGGTGGCGGAAGATGGCCCGGTAGTCGGGCACATAGCCAATGCCGAGCTGAGCGACTTCGTAGGTGGGCAGTCCGTGGATGGGACGACCGTCGAAAAAAATCGCTCCCCGCGCTGGGGGCGTCATGCCCATGATGGTGCGCAGCGTGGTGGTCTTCCCCGCGCCGTTGCGGCCCAGCAGGGCCGTGATCTGCCCCTCTTCCACGCGCAGCGAGACGCCCTCTAAGATGTGAAACTGGCCGATGAAGGTGTGCACATCTTGCACGTCCAGCAGTGCGCTCATGTCCCTATCCCGTCCTCGTTCCCCACGAGCCGAGATATGCCTCCTGCACGGCCTCGTTGGCGGCGATTTCCTGGGGCGTGCCCTCGGCCAGCACGCGCCCACGGTGCATCACCGTAATGCGCTCCGAGACGCGCATCACCACGTCCATGTTGTGTTCTACTAGCAGGATGGTCTTCCCCGTGGTCTGACGGATGTGCTCGACAATGCGCATCAGTTCGGGAACATCTTCCGAGGCCATTCCTGCCGTCGGTTCGTCCAGCAGCAAAATGTCCGGGTCGCTGGCCAGCAGAATGGCCAACTCCAGCTTGCGCTTGTCGCCGTGGGAGAGGGCGCTGGCCAGCAGGTGTTCTTTGCCCTTCAAGCTCACGTATTCAATGACTTCCCGGGCGCGCGAGATGTAGCGAGAAAATCGGCGGTAGTCGTGCCAGAGCTTGAAGTTGTCCGGCCCGCGAGCTTGGACGGCCAGGCGCACGTTTTCGAGCACCGTCAGGTTGGGAAAGATGTTGGTAATCTGAAACGAGCGGCCAAGGCCCATGTGGGCCAACCGGTGGGGTGGTAGCCCGGTCACGTCCTGCCCCCGCAAAAAGACCTGCCCGCGGGTGGGCTTGAGGTGGCCGCTAATCAAGTTGAAGAGGGTGGTTTTTCCCGCCCCGTTCGGCCCGATGATGGCGTGCAGGCTGCCAGCCCTCACCCGCAGGTTAACGCCGCCAACGGCTTTCAGGCCGCCAAAGTGCTTGGCCAGGTCTCTGGTTTCGAGAATAATCTCTTGAGTCATGGCACTCGTCTGGTGCTTTCCCCGAACGGACAGGCAATTCTTGCCCTGAGGCGGAGGTTGACGGGGCGGGGACAGGTGTCCCCACCCCGTCGCGCGGCCTCGCTTACGGACAGCGGTTGGGCGCCAGGCAGGGCGGCGCGGTCTGGGCGGGGGTGCGCTCGGCCACCAATTCAAAGAAGCGCTTCTCTGGGTCGTCAATGTTGGTCAGCTTGACGATGTACATCGGCTGCAACGCCTGGTGGTCCTCCGCCCGAATGTAGTAGGTCCCCTTGGGCCCGTCGAAAATCATGCCCTCCAGC
>WFWG01000334.1 GCA_015491235.1 Ardenticatenaceae bacterium | reverse complement strand
GTGCATGAACGTGTACGGCGGCGCCGCACCCCCTCATTCCGGGGTGCAGGGGGTGGAACCCCCTGCCAGGGGGCGTGGGGGGTGTCCCCTGGGGCGCAGCCAACGCTGCGCCCCTACACCCTTTTGGGTGGGTGAGCGGGATGGCGGCGCCGCACCACTTCTGTGAGCAGGCGGCGTTACCAAACGCGATTGGTATTACACAGTAAGGAGGAGGGGTATGGGAAGACGGGCGCGTGAGGAGTTATCGGAGCGGCAGAAAAAGATTTGGCGTTGCATTTACAAATACGAGAAGGAGCACCAGCGCCCCCCCACTGTGCGCGAGATTCGAGAGGAGTGTAACATTTCTTCTACCTCTTTGGTTGACTATCATCTCCGACAATTGGAACAAAAAGGGTTTATTGTACGAGAAAAAGGAAAGGCGCGGGGTATTATTTTGTTGCGCCGTCCGGGGGGCGTAGAACGAAGGGCAATCAACGTGCCTCTTTACGGTTCAATTGCCGCCGGAAAGCCCATCCCCTCCACCCAACAGCGAGACCCAGAAGACGTAGTGACCATTTGGCGCGACTTGCTGCCCCCCCTTGCCGAGGACAAGCTTGACAGTTTGTTCGCCCTGCGCGTTCAGGGGGACTCTATGATTGACGCCTTGGTGGGAGACGGAGACTTGATCATTTGCCTGCGTGATAACAACCCCAAGAACGGACAGATGGTAGCGGCTTGGCTCCCGGAGCGAAACGAGGCCACGCTCAAGTATTATTACCTCGTTGCCCCCGACGATCACTCGGTTCCCCCTTCCTCCAACGGAATGGAGGCCGACGAGGTAGCGCAGCCAGATCCAGAGGAGGTCGTGGAAGCGCTGCGGGGAAAGGTAAGGGTACGGTTGGTTCCCGCTAACAGCGCTTACGAGCCGATCGAACTTCCCGCCGACCAAGTCGAAGTCCACGGTCGGGTGGTGCTGGTCGTGCGTCAATTTGCCTGACAGCGGGCGTTCGCCTTAAAACCCCTCCAGCTTGCTCAGGTCCACGATGCCAGACGCCAGGAGGGCGATCTGGCGCAGCAGGGCCAGGCGGTTTCGGCGCACGTCTGCGTCCTCCACCATCACGAAAACGCGGTCGAAGAAGGCGTCAATGGGCTCCACTAGTGGCTCGAAGGCGTCCACGAACGCCTCCACCGTCATGTCGGGGTGAACACGCTCGCGCACGCGCTGATAAGCGTCCCACAGGGCGCGCTCTTCGGGCTGCTGGAAGTGCGCCGGGTCAACCGTTGGAGCTGTCTCCTGGCCCCGCACAATGCGGGCCGCGCGCGCGTAGGCCGTGAGCACGCGCTGGAAGCGCTCCGTTTCCACAAGCTCGGCCAACTCGCGCACCGTGCGAGCCGCTAAAGCTGGATTGTGGCCCCGCTCGGCCAGCACAGCCTGGACCACGTCGTGGCGATACCCCTGCTCCAGGAGCCACTGCTCCAGCCGCCGCACGATGAAGGCCAGCACCTCCTGCTCGACGCGCGGCTCCACGGGCACGGGCTGGAGAGCGGCCGCCAGGCTGATGGCCCGCCGCAGGTCCAGGTCCACGTTCCGCACCGCCAGAATTTGCACCAGCCCCAACGCGGCCCGGCGCAAGGCGAAGGGGTCGGCGGTGGCTTTGGGTTGCAGGCCCACAGCAAACAGGCCCACCAGGCTGTCCAGGCGGTCGGCCGCGGCCAGGACGATGCCCGGCCGGCGCTCCGGGAGCTGGTCGCCCGCGTAGCGGGGCAACACGTGCTCGAAGATGGCTTGAGCCACTTCGGGGCGTTCGCCGCTGTGGAGGGCATAGTAGCGCCCCATAACGCCGGCTAGGCTGGTAAACTCAATCACCATCTGCGTGACCAGGTCAGCCTTGGCCAGGTGAGCGGCCCGCTCCACCACAGCCCGCTCGTCCTCGGAGAGGCCCAACACCTCAGCGAGTTGCTGCGCCAGCCGCTCCAGGCGCTCGTTCTTTTCCAGCATGGAGCCTAGCTTCTCCTGGAAGACCAGGCCAGCCAGGGCCGGCCGGAAGGATTCCAGCGGCCGGGCGATGTCGTGATTCCAGAAGAACTCAGCGTCCGCGTAGCGGGCGCGGATGACCGCCTCGTTCCCGGCGCGCACGGCCTCCACGTCAACCGGTCCGTTGGCCACCGTGATAAAGTAAGGCATCAGGTTCCCCTGGGCGTCTTCCACCGGGAAGTAGCGCTGGTGCTTGCGCATGACCGTGACGAGCACCTCGCGGGGCAGGCTCAGGTAGCGCTCCTCGAAGCGCCCGCGCAGCGGCGTGGGCGACTCCACGAGGTTGGCGACTTCGGCCAACAAGTCACCCCGCGCTTCGTCGGGCACCCGGCCGCCCACTTCGGCAGCCAGGGCTTGGGCCGCCTCCCAAATGCGCGCCCGCCGCTCCTCAACGGAGAGCACAATCTGCTGTTCGGCCACCAGGGAGCGATAGGCCTCAGCCGAGGGCACCTCGAACGTCTCGGGCGAGACGTGGCGCAGGCCGCGGCTGGTGCGCCCGCTGACCAGGCCCGCGTAGGCAAAGGGCACCACCTGGTCGCCCAGCAGGGCCACCAGCCAGCGGATGGGACGGCTGAAGGCCACGTTGGTGCGGTTCCAGCGCATGGACTTGGGGAAGGAAAGTTCACCAATCAGGCGGGGCAACGCTTCGGCCAGCACGTCACCTGCCGGACGGCCTTCCTCTCGCACCACGGCCACCACGTACTCGCCGCCATTTATGGTGCGGCGCTGCAAGTCGGCCACATCCACACCCTGAGCGCGCGCGAACCCGATGGCCGCCTGGGTCGGCTGCCCCTGCTCGTCGAAGGCCACACGGACCGGTGGGCCGCGCACGATGCGCTCCTCGTCCCGCTGGCGGGGGGCCAACTCCTCGACGACCACGGCCAGACGGCGGGGGGTACCCTCCACAATAACGGGGCCGTGTTCCAAGCGCAACTCGTCCAGCAGGGCGGGCACCCGCTCCCGCAACTGTTCGATGGCCAGGGTCACGTCGTCGGCCGGCAGTTCCTCGGTGCCGATCTCGAGCACAAAGGTTTGAGGAGCTTCCAGCTTCCAAGCGGGTGGCGGCGGAGGTGTCACCTCTGGTACGGGCACCGTGCCCAGCGGAAAGCCAGCTTCCTGACGCTTTTCCAGCCAGAGGGCGGCCACCTCGCGGGCCAGGTTGCGCATGCGGGCGAAGTAGCGGGCCCGCTCGGTTACACCGATGGCGCCGCGGGCGTCCAGGATGTTGAAGGTGTGGGACGTTTTCAGCACGTAGGAGTAGGCCGGAATGGGCAGGCCCTTGTCCAGCAACATGCGGGCCTCGGCCTCATAGAGCTCGAAGAGCTTGGCCACGCGCTCCACGTCGGCCACGTCCAGGTTGTAGACGCTCATCTCGTACTCGTTCTCGCCCAGCACTTCGCCGTAAGTGATGCCCGGCGCGTAGATGATGTCCTTGAAGTGGGTAACGCCCTGCAGGGCCATTAGAATGCGCTCCAGGCCGTAGGTGATCTCCACGGCCACCGGGTCGAGGGTAAAGCCGCCGGCCTGCTGGAAATAAGTGAACTGGGTGATCTCCAGGCCGTCGAGCCACACCTCCCAGCCCAACCCCCAGGCGCCCAGGGCGGGCGACTCCCAGTTGTCCTCCACGAAGCGAATGTCGTGCTTGGTGCGGTCAATGCCCAGCGCTTCCAGGCTCCCCAGGTAAATCTCCTGGGGGTTGCCGGGGTCAGGCTTCAGGATGACCTGGTACTGGGTGTGCATCTGCATACGGTTGGGGTTTTCCCCGTAGCGGCTGTCGTCAGGGCGCACGCTGGGCTCCACATAGCCCACGTTCCACGGCTCAGGGCCGAGGACGCGCAGGTAAGTGGCCGGGTTCATCGTGCCGGCGCCCACTTCGGTGTTGTAGGGCTGCCAGAGCAGACACCCCTGTCGGCCCCAGTATTCGTGCAGGCGGAGAATGGCTTCCTGGAAGGTTAACACTTCGCTCATGGCTCCCCCATCTCGCGCAAGATCATTCTTTGGAGGAGGAATCGCCGTCTTCCGTCGCAACCGCGTCGCCCTCCACCAGCGCTTGCAAACGGCGGCGCCTGGCTTCCAAGTAGCGAGCCATCTCGCGGCGTCCTTCCTCCACGTTGGTTCTGGCTTCGGCCTTGGCCTGGCCCTTGGCCAGGATGTCGGCCAGTTCGAGGTTATAGCAGATAGCCAGTTTCGTCAAGAAGACGAACGCATCGTTGATTTCCATCGCAAGCTGCTCAATCTCGGCCTGCCGTTCGTCTTCGCTCAGGTCGCGGTAACCGTCCAACCGCAGCACGTGGCGGGCAATTTCGCCCACCTCCTCGACCAAGTGGGCCAGCACGTGGCACGGTTCCACGCGGTCCCACCCGCGCGCGCGATCGTACTCCTCAAACCAGCGTTGGTAAGCTCGGATGTCCATCGCTCTCCACCGTCGAAAAGATTAGACTTCCCTCAAGAAGCGGACCGAACGGGGTTCTCGCTCCAACAGATAAGCGACATAAGCCTGGAGAAGCCCCTCTGCCCGGCGATACGTGTCAGTGTCGAGCCGCAGCCGCCTGACCCTGGGCCACGCCTCGGCCTGAAGGAAGCGCAATACCTTGAGCACGGGCAATGAGACGGAGTGGAGGGGCAAGGCATCACCACACGTCGCACACACTACGCTTCCCTCCTCCACGCTGAAGAAGTGATCGGCCGGCCTCAGCAACTGGCCACAAACTGCACAGCGGAACAGGTTAGGCTGATACCCCACCAGCGCCAGCAGGTGGCTCAGGTAGAAGAGCAGGGCCACGTCCGGCGCGTCGTTGGCGTTCAGGCGCCCCAGCGTGCGAACCAGCAGGTCGTAGAGGGGTGGGTTCTCGTCGCCCTCCTCCACGAAGCGGTCCACTAACTCACACACCAGCGCCGCTCGCCCGACGGACGACAAGTTTGCCCGCAGGTTCGGGAAGTAGTCCAGCGTCTCGGCCTGGGTGATCTTGTCGAAGGTGCGCCCCCGGGCGAGGACGAAGTGACCGCGAGTGAACAACTCCAGGTGGCCGCTCTTGCGCGTCTGGGGCTTGCGGGCGCCCGGCGCCACCGCCCGAATTTTGCCGTAGGCCGGGGAGAAGAGGGTGACCAGCCGGTCGGCCTCGCCCCAATCCCGGCGGTTGAGCACAACGGCATCGGTTCGGTAGACGCGCAGGCGGCGTTCGCTCACGGCAACTCTCATCCTGGATTCCACGGTTTCGGTGTCACGGGTTCAGCGGAGCAGCGGTTTAGCGTATTATACCCCATTTTGAGCCCCGCCGAAAAGCACCAGGGCGTTTTCCTGTTCATGGCGGCAGAAAGGGGTAGCGATTTCAACATTTGAAAACTACCCCCTTGAAACAGCGCCTCTTGTGTGGTATGGTAAGGGCACAAATGGCCCAGCCCTGCACTTCATTTCACTATCTGAAATCAACAAGCCCTCTTCAGTGACCAGCAGCCAGTGACAGGACGTGCGTGATGGCGGTGCAGGGCGGCATTTGGGGGAGAGGGCGTAACTCCTGTCACTGAAACTCGAGGGGTGATCGTGACAGTCCCACAGCCGTTGTACAAAAAGAGGTCCACCCCCAAGAGTGATCTCATCCAATCCGTCCAGCGAGCCCTGCGGATCCTGGAATTGCTGGCCCAAGAGGCTTCGGGCCTCTCGGCCAAGCAGGTCAGCCTGCGCTTGGGGCTTCACCTGAGCACCGTCTACCACCTGCTGAACACCTTGATGGACGCCGGGTACGTGGTCAAGGACCCCGACACGCTTCTCTTTCGCCTCAGCGGGAAAATCGGCTACACGGTGTACGGTGTGCCCACTTCGGCCCAACTGGTGCGCCAGCTTACCCCTCACGTTCAGGCGCTCCAGGAGGAAACCAAGGAGACAGCCTACCTTTCCCTGTGGGACGGCCAGGAAATTGTCCTCTCCGCCATTGCCGAGAGCCCCCTTTCGGTGCGGGTGAAGTCCCTCACCGTGGGATACACGGCGGGCAACCACGCCATGGCCCTGGGCAAGGCCATTCTGGCCCACCTGCCGGAAGAGGCGCTGCAAGCGTACTTCCTCACCCACAAGATGGAGGCCTTCACGAACAACACCTGCACGGACCTGAACGCGCTGCGGGCACTCCTGGTCCGTGTGCGAGCCACCGGGTACAGCCTCGACATCGAGGAATTCTTGCCGGACGTGTGTTGCATCGGCGCCCCCATCTTCGACGCTACCGGGGCCATCGCGGCCTCCATTGCCATCTCTCTGCCCCGCAGCCGGTACGACGTCCGCCGACACCTTTTGATTCCCAAAGTGAAAGAGGCGGCCGCAGCGGCCACCCGCACTATGCACATCCTGGGATACATGTGGCCGCCGGACGCCCAACGAACATTTGGACAATCCCATGAGCACGCTGGTCGGCATTATCGCTAATCCGGCCTCGGGGAAGGACATCCGCCGGCTCGTGGCCCACGGCTCCGTCTTCGACAACAACGAAAAGGTCAACATCATCAGGCGGGTGTTGCTGGCCCTGGACGCCTTCGGCGTTGAAGGGGTGCTGGCCATGCCGGACATCTACGGGCTCGTCGTGCGCGCCCTCGACCAGGTTCAGGTGAGTTTTCCCGTAGAGTTCGTGGAGATCGAGGTCACCAGCACGGCCGCCGATTCCCGCCAGGCGGCGGCACTCATGGCACAGGCTGGTGTTCGCTGCATTGTCACGGTGGGAGGCGACGGCACGAACCGCGTGGTGGCGCGGGCATGTGGGAATGTGCCACTCGTCCCCATCTCCACAGGCACGAACAACGTGTTTCCCACCATGGTGGAGAGCACCCTGGCCGGCATCGCCGCGGCCGCTGTGGCCCTCGGCGTGGAGGGAGTGTGGGAGCAGGCCGTCCGGCGCACGCGCTGCCTGGAGATTGTGCGGGACGGGCAGGTGGTGGACATGGCCCTCGTTGATGTGGTGGTCTACGACGAGCGCTTTGTGGCCACGCGGGCCATCTGGGAAGCGGCCAAAATGCGGGCCCTGTTTCTGAGCCACCCCTACCGGGGAACGGTGGGCGCGTCGGCCATTGCGGCCTACCTGCCGTCGCTGGAGCAAGTGGCGGACGGCTCGGCCGGCCTCTACGTGGAATTAGGGCCAGGTGGCGTGCGCGTGACGGTTCCCATCGCGCCTGGCCTGATCGTTCCGGTCCCGGTGCGCGCCGTCCACCGCCTGCCTGTGGGCCACGCTGTTGCCGTCACCCACACGCCGTCCGTGCTCGCGCTGGACGGCGAGCGCGAGATACCCCTGCGACCCCAGGACCAGGTGGCCGTGCGCCTGGCGGCCAGCGGCCCGCAGGTGGTGGACATCGAGGCGGCCCTCCAAGCTGCCATCCAGGCCGGCTTCTTCGTGCAGGGAGCGTGGCCCGTGGAATAGGAGAATGCCCACCGCCGCGTGGGGGTCCAAATGGAAGGGGGTGAGAGCGGAAGAGAGGGAAGGGCAGACGTTCGGAGCGATCGAGGGCGTGCGAACCGTGTGAACCGGGAAAGGAGAGGAAGTCATGGCGCTCAGCCGCGAAACGCTTCTCCAGCTTTACGAAATGATGGTGAAGATTCGCACCTTTGAGGAACGTGTTGCCGAAATTTACTACGAGGGCAAACAGCCAGTCTTCAACATTGCCGCCGGCCCGGTGCCAGGCGAAATGCACCTCTACAGCGGCCAAGAGGCCGTGGCGGCAGGTGTTTGTGCCCACCTGCGCCCGGACGACCCCGTCACCAGCACACACCGCCCGCACGGCCACTTGATTGCCAAGGGCGTGGACTTGAAACGCATGATGGCTGAAATCTTCGGCAAGGAGACGGGCCTCTGCCACGGCAAGGGCGGACACATGCACCTCTTCGACCCAGAGCTGCACTTCGGTTGTGGCGGCATCGTGGGCGGCGGCATTCCCCACGCCGTTGGGGCAGCCCTGGCCATCAAGAAGCGCGGCGAAGACCGCGTGGCCGTCTCCTTCTTCGGCGAGGGCGCGGCCAACATCGGGGCCTTCCACGAATCATTGAACCTGGCCGCCATCTGGAAGTTGCCCGCCGTCTTCGTCGTGGAGGACAACTTGTACGCTATCTCTGTGCCCAAGACGGCTTCCACCGCCGTGCGCAGCAACGCCGAGCGAGGTGCCGCCTACGGAATGCCGGCCGTTCAGGTGGACGGCCAGGACGTGGTGGCCGTCTACGAGGCGGCCGGAGAGGCCATCGAGCGAGCTCGCCGTGGCGAGGGCCCCAGCCTCATTGAGGCCGTCTGCTACCGGTTCCGTGGCCACTTTGAAGGGGACCCGGAGCACTACTTGCCGGAGGGCGAGAAAGAAAAGTGGAAGCAGCGTGATCCCATCGTGCTCCTCGGCAACCAGCTCAAAGAACAGGGGTGGCTGACCGACGAGGAAGCTCAGGCAATCCAGGAGCGCATGACAGCCCTGGTCGCTGAGGCCGAGGCCTTTGCCCGCCAGAGCGCCTACCCGGCGCCCGAGGCGGCCCTGACCGACGTGTTCGTGCAGGCGAGCTAACCGGAAGAAAGGAGCAAAGCCATGGCTGAGCGGCTGTTGACCACGGCCCGGGCGATCGCCGAAGCGATTGCCCAGGAAATGGAGCGCGACGAGCGGGTGTTCGTTATGGGGGAGGACATCGGCGCCTACGGCGGCATCTTCGGGGCAACGCAGGGGTTGCTGGAGAAGTTCGGCCCGGAGCGCGTGATGGACACGCCCATCTCCGAGATGGGCTTCATCGGCGCGGCTGTTGGTGCCGCCACGGAGGGCATGCGCCCCATTGCAGAGCTCATGTTCGTGGACTTTTTCGGCGTGGCCATGGACCAGATTTTCAACCACATGGCCAAGATCCACTACATGTCCGGCGGCAACGTCAAGGTGCCTATGGTGCTGATGACGGCCATCGGCGGGGGCTACAGCGACGCTGCCCAGCACTCTCAGTGCCTCTACGGCCTCTTTGCCCACACGCCCGGCATCAAGGTGGTCATTCCCTCCACCCCTTACGACGCCAAAGGGCTGATGATTCAGGCTATCCGGGACGACGACCCGGTCATGTACTTCTTCCACAAGGGCATTATGGGGTTGGGATGGATGTACCCCAACCCGCGCGCCACCGGGCCTGTGCCGGAAGAGCCGTATACCATCCCCTTCGGCCAAGCCGACATCAAGCGAGAGGGCACCGACCTGACCATCCTGACAGTTTCCCTCATGGTCCACCGCAGCCTCGACGCGGCCGAGCAGCTCGCCGAGGAGGGCATCAGCGCCGAGGTGATTGACCTGCGCACGCTGGTGCCTCTCGACAAGGAGACCATCATCGAATCGGTCAAGAAGACGCACCGCGTGCTGGTGGTGGACGAGGACTACAAGAGCTTCGGTATGTCCGGCGAGTTGATCGCCATCATCGCCGAGGAAGCCCTCGACTACCTGGACGCGCCCCCCAAGCGGCTGGCCGTGCCCGACGTGCCCATCCCCTACAGTCGGCCGCTGGAGGAGTTCGTGCTTCCCTCTGTGGAGCGCATTGTCCAGACGGCTCGCGACCTGGTGGCGGAGTAGCCAGCGGCACTCAGGTGGGGGGCGGCTTCCTGAGAGCAGCCAGCAGGAGGCCGCCCCTTACCGGCTCCCGGGGCAAGCGCCCCGGGCAAGCAGAGCCTGGGAGGAACGTCATGCGCCTGGTTGACATTTACGTGCCAGAGAGCATCGGGCAAGCGGAGGAATACGTGGTCGTGACGTGGCTCAAGCGGGTGGGCGACCCCGTGCAGGAGGGCGAGCTCCTGCTCGTCGTCCAGGTGGAGAAGGTGGCCTACGACATTCCCTCGCCCGTAAGCGGCACCCTGGCGGAAATCCTGGTGCAACAGGGCGAAGTGGCCGGGCGAGACCAACCCCTGGCCCGCGTTGCCGTGGAGGCCGAAGAAACCACTCCCCCGGCGCCGAGCCCGGGTGAAGTTCTGGCCTCCCCGCTGGCGAGACGGCTGGCCCGTGAGCACAACGTGGACCTGCGGCAGGTGGAGGGCACCGGCCGCGATGGCCGCATTACCGAGCGGGACGTGCGCCGCTACTTGGAACAACAGCAGGCCGCTGCCAGCGAGGCGCCCGCCCAGCAGGAAGCCCGCGACGTGCGCGCCTCACCGGCCGCCAAGCGACTGGCCCGCGAGCACAACGTGGACCTGCGAGAGGTGAAGGGCACCGGTCGCGGCGGCCGCATTACCGAGCGGGACGTGCTGGCCTACCTTGAGGCTCGACAGGCCCGCGAGCGCACCATTCCCTTTGCTGGCATGAGGGCCACTATTGCGCGCCGTATGCGCGAGAGCTTGCAGAGTACGGCCCAGGTTACTCTGCACACCGAGGCTGACGTGACGGAACTGGTAGAGTGGTACCAGCAACACGCATCCGAGCACGGCATCACGTACACTGACTTCATCGTGCGCGCCTGTGCGCTGGCGTTGCGGGAACACCCTCGCCTGAACGCCGTGCTGGAAGCGGACCACATCCGCTTGCTCCCCGAAGTCCACATCGGGGTCGCCGTGGCCCTGGACGAAGGACTGGTCGTGCCCGTCATCCAAAATGCCGACCGAAAGGGGCTGCGGGCACTGGCAGCCGCGCGTCGGGAACTGGCCGAACGCGCGCGGGCTGGCCGCCTGACAGCCGAGGAAATGAGCGGGGGAACGTTTACCGTGACCAACCTGGGAATGTACGAGATTGACGGGTTTACCCCCATCCTCAACCCGCCGGAAGTCGCCATTCTGGGCGTGGGGCGCATCGTGGAGAAAATCGTGATCCACCGTGGAAAGGTGGCCCAGCGCTCGATGATGACGCTCAGCCTGACCTTCGACCACCAGGTGGTGGACGGGGCGCCCGCGGCCGCTTTTTTGCAGACGGTGAAGAAGCACCTCGAGCAGCCTGATGTGCTCCTGAGAGAAACTTGAGAGGACAGGTGGTTCGCCGTTTCCCCCTTCCTCGCTTCCCCTTGCTGTCAGATGGCGTGCGTACCGTGGCAAATGCTTGCTTCCGCGCCGGAAGAGACCTATAATTCTGCCCCCCACCGGAAACACGACCGACCTGGAGGCGCGTTATGCACCCGTTGAGCGGTATTACCGTGGTGTCCGTCGAACAGGCCATTGCCGCGCCGCTCGCCACCCGCCACCTGGCTGACTTGGGGGCGCGTGTCATTAAAGTGGAGCGTCCCGGCGGGGACTTCGCCCGCCGGTACGATCGCACGGTAAAGGGGCTTTCCAGCCACTTCGTGTGGGTCAACCGCTCGAAGGAATCGCTAACGCTCAACCTCAAGCACCCGGCCGGAAAGCGCATCTTGGAGCGGCTTCTGGAACGGGCCGATGTGTTCGTGCAGAACCTGGCTCCGGGAGCCATCGAACGCCTGGGGTTTGGGTCCGAGCGGCTGCGGGCCGCCTACCCTCGCCTTATTGTCTGCCATATCTCCGGGTACGGGCAGAGCGGACCCTACCGTGACAAGAAGGCCTACGACTTGCTGGTGCAGGCCGAGGCCGGCCTGCTCTCCATTACCGGAACGCCCGAGACGCCTTCCAAGGCTGGCATCTCGGTGGCCGACATCGCGGCCGGCATGTACGCTTTTGCGGGCATCCTGGCCGCCCTCCTGCGGCGGGAGCGCACGGGCGAGGGCGCCGTGCTCGAGGTCTCGCTCCTGGAAGCATTGGGTGAGTGGATGGGCTACCCGGCCTACTACACCGGCTACGGCGGTCAGGCACCCCCGCGCACAGGCGCCAGCCACGCGACTATCGCGCCCTATGGCCCCTACCCCACGGGCGACGGCAGGACAGTGCTCATCGGCATTCAGAACGAGCGCGAGTGGGTACGCTTCTGCCGCCAGGTGTTGGAGCGGCCCGACTTGGCCGACGATCCCCGCTTTGCCACCAACTCGGCGCGGGTGGCCAACCGGCCAGCGCTGCGCCAGGCCATCGAGGCCGCCTTTCGCCAGTGGCCCCTGGAGGAAATTGTGCGCCGCCTGGAGGCCGCCCAGATCGCTTACGGCCAAATGCGGAGTGTGGAGGAGTTCTTGGCGCACCCTCAACTGAAGGCCCGCGACGATTGGCGTCAGGTAGACTCGCCGGTGGGAACCTTGTGGGCGCTGCGCCCGCCGGTCCGTGTGGAGGGAGTGGAGCCCGTGATGAACCCAATTCCCGACGTGGGGGAACACACCGAGCCCATCTTGCGCGAACTGGGATACACGGCGGACGAAATCGCCGAACTGCGAAAAGAACACGCGATCTAGGAGGTGGAAACCATGCCCGTCAAACCCGGTTGGACCGGACGTGTGTACGAGGACTTTGAAGTCGGTGACGTCTACATCCACCCGCTGGGCCGCACCATTACGCAGGCCGACAACATCTGGTTCTCGGCCCTGACCATGAATCCCAACCCCATCCACGTGGACGCTGTCTACTCCGCCCAGACAGAGTTCGGGCGTCCGCTGGTGAATTCCACGTTTACCCTGGCTCTGGTGACCGGCCTCTCGGTGTCCGACATTTCTCAGAACGCCATTAACCTGGGGTGGGAAGAGGTACGCCTGCCAAATCCGGTCTTCGAGGGGGATACCATCTACGCCCGCAGCGAAGTGCTCAGCAAGCGGGAGTCCAAATCGCGCCCCCACATGGGAATTGTGCGGGTGAAGACGACCGGCTACAATCAAGACGGCAAAGTGGTCATCGAGTTCGTGCGCACCATCATGGTGTACAAGCGCGGCCACGTGCCGCCCAAGCCCCAGCCCTTCTCTCAGTAAACAATCCTGGTGTCCCCCTGAAAATGTGGGACAACGGCGTGCCATTCCGAAGGCTTGAGC